>WHTF01000117.1 GCA_009379725.1 Deltaproteobacteria bacterium | reverse complement strand
CCAGTCCCATTCGAGCAAGTCAAAGCTCAGCTTCAAGCCTTTCTTCTCAAGCAGAAAAAACCGCGCTTCCTTGCGGACCGTTTGCAGCTCCGCGTCCTCGCGCCGCAAGACTTCCACGGAAGATTCCAACTTGTGATTCTCCTGCTGAAGCTGGCGCAATCGCAGCTCATCTTTAATCGGGTAACTGGCTGCCCAGACGATGAGCGCGACGGCGAGCAAGCCAATCTTTGCCGAATCCAGCAGCGAAAACGTTTTTCCCGCGACTCGCTCGGTCCCCGCCGGACGAAGAAAATTCGTGACCAACGCCGCTTCGCGCACGCCACGGAGCGCGGCGCCGACCGCGGGCAGCATGGCCGGGGATAGAGGCCCATCGGTGCCGAGTTTTTGAACACCCAGGGCGGTAAGATCTTCGTACTCGAGCGCCTCGTCATTCAGAGAACGGAATAGCCGCTCCGCGTTTCCCCAGCCGTAGAGCTTCGGTGACTGGCGCAAACATTCACCGAGCAGTTCTTTCCCTATCCCCTCAGACCATTCAGACTCGGGTAATCTGTATGAAAAAAGCAGTTCCGGCGTCTGTGACCAACCTGTGAAGTTACTCTGCACTCCCACCATTTCGCAACTTTGGTCATGGCCGCCGACGATTGCCGCAGGCCCGGCAAAATCTCCCTTGCAAAAGAGAAGATAATTGGCCAGAGCCGTCGCCGTGGTTTCAACCCCGCTGGGCTCGATGCCCAGGGAACCCAACACGTCCAATACGCCGGCGAGACTTTTCTTCGAAATAGCGAATAAATAAACGCCGATCTTGTCGCCGCGTTTTCCCATGGGCAAGTAATCGTAGAAAATTTCTTCACGGCTAAACGGTAAAAGCCGTTCGATTTCGTATTCGAGCACTTGCGCGAGATTGGCTTCCGCCGCCCGCGGAAGAAAGATAGGTTGGACGATCGCCTGTTCTTGCGGCAGACAAATGTAGAGCGAATCCCTACCGGCATTGAAATGCGGCAAAAGAGAAAGGATCGCCTGGCGTAGCGCCCGCTCCCGCGAGTCATGTTCAGCTTTTAAAGCGATCTCGCGCACGTCTTCGGCAATCCAACCGGTCAACTCGGAGATCGCCTGGCGATTTTCGCCGATCGGCAATTCCCTCATTTCTTGTTCCAGAAGCGAGACGTTGAGAAACTTTTTGCGCAAGCGAACCAGCACCAGATGGTCGCGCATAATGTAAATGCCGACACTTCTGAGAAAGTCGGCACGCGGAAGGTTTCGAATCAAGCTCGATGAATTCATAATTCCCATTCAATCGTTATGCATGCCGATCTTTGCATCGGCTGGACAAAACGCGTCATAGTATACCTCACAGTGGGTTAATAGGGTAGGCCTGTTTCGCGATCCACCCAGCGCGTCAGCTCGTATCCCCGGCTGCCGCCTCCGGCTCGGATCACTCCTTGGACACGCCGCGGCTGCCGCGACTCGCTGGCGTACCCTTCAGCCTCGATGGTAATAACGCTTGGGTTTGTGAAGATAAACATCTGCAGCGCCGCGTCGCCGGCGCCCACACCCAATAGCGGCAGCAGATCCGCCAGTGTCTTCTGACCGAGTTTGGTTCTCTCCTCGACAAACGCCTGGCATTTTTCCAGCGGTATGCCAAGCATCACATGGATCACCGGCGCCGTGGCCGTCCGCAGGTTGACGCGGTCAATTGGACTGTCGACCGTAAAGATCTCCCGCAAACCGATTCTTTGAGATTCTCGATCCGAGGCGTTGGCTCCTTGATAGCCGTAGTAAAGACCCGTCGTCACCCCCCTGACCCAAAGCAGCTCCTCAATGGTACTGAAGGGAGCATTCTTGGCGGTATAGGCCGGAGAGAGTGACTGATAGTAGTCATCCTCGGCGCCGTTCACTCGGTGAAGATTATCCGGATCGCGCCAATCAGCGATGGAGTCGACGAGGACTCCTTTTCGTGATTCTTCCATCCCCAGGTTGGAGAAAACGCGGTGCAAGGTATTCTCGTCCACTCGGTTGATATTGATCTTGCCGCCTTCATCCACCAGCCGGACGCGATACCTGCCGCCGCCAAGCGTTTCCTCGCGCCAACCGGCGTCGAAAAGATCCTTCGGCTCGGTGGCTGGCTGTAATTCACGACCCGGAGCTTGATTCAAGAAATCGTAGAGCCCCTGTTCGAAACCCGCCAGAGCGAGATAATATCCTTGATTCTCGTCGCGATAACGGTGCGAAGCGGTGGCCTCCTCGCGCACGCCGGTGCTGAAATCAAACGCCACCACAAAAAGAAAAATAAAAATCCATAGGACGAGAAGAAGGGCAACGCCGCGTTCATTGGAGACGACGGCTAGTCTTGACTTTGAATACACTCCCATGGTCATTGCGTCAAAACGGTGATCATCACCGGAAAAACCCACCGGACTTCCTTGCCGCTATGATTGCGATAGCTGAGTCGCACCGCCCGGGGAAGCGCGCGCTTTTCCTTACCGTCCCAGCGTTCTTCCCACTTCTCATCTTCACGGGTGGGGTCGAGATAGGCGAGACGAAAATCTTTCACGCCTTCCTCTAGAACGACATCGTTGCGATGACCGTCGTTATCGCTGTCTTCACCATCTTCGCTCACGCGAACCGGCACCTCTTCCTCCAGTTTTAT
The DNA here is from genome assembly GCA_009379725.1 of Deltaproteobacteria bacterium. Taxonomy (GTDB): domain Bacteria; phylum Desulfobacterota; class Binatia; order UBA9968; family UBA9968; genus WHTF01. The sequence continues at coordinate 9,208 of WHTF01000117.1, read as the reverse complement.
CGCTCCCTGGCCCTGTTCCGCGCCCTCCCACAGGATGCGAACCTTCGACATCCCCCGGCCTCCCATCGCCAAAGATATTGAAGAAACAAAGGTGAGTTGGTTTTCTTGCCCATCAAAAAAGACCGCGGGATTCTCCGCACTCGGACGGAAAGGATACGAAGATCTGATATAGCTCCCCATCAAGTCCGTAGATGACCGCAGTTTTCGATTACGGTCGAAACTTGCTTGCGATTTCTCCACGGCGCTGTGACTAAGAGAAAATGCGCCGTACAAAATCGTTCCCATGAGAGCGAAGATGCTCAACGCAAGAACAACCTCAATCAGGGTAAAGCCCCCAGGGGCTTGGCGGAAAGTCCTTGCTCTCATCAGGGAGTTCCCTTCTTCACCAAGCGCAGGGTCCTCAACTCGACATGTCTTTCTCGGTCCGCGTCCGACACGATAATATCCAGTGCGATTTCTTTCAGCTCCCAATCGCTCGACAAAGTAAGCCGGTCGGTCCTTCTTACCGGCTGCACCTCGAGCTTCCACCGGCTTGTTTGATCGATCTTCCCCTGTTCGGTTCCGTCGCGCAGCGTCTGCCGCGCCAAGATTTCATCCATGATCTGACGGCCGTAAGTAATCGCTTCCGTTCGAACTTGGCTCCGAGCTCCCAATTGCAGGCCCGAGGAAAACACTTCGAGCAACGTCACCACGCCAAGACCGACGATGGTCATGGCTACCACAACCTCAAGCAAAGTAAAGCCTCGGTTTGAACCGCAGCAAGATTTTAGCCATCTCACGATTTATCGCCCTGCAGCACTTCGATATTGCCCGTAAGCGGGTGGAGTCGAATGGAATAGGAGGTTGAATCAACGCCGCCGGAAAGTTCGATTCGGCCGCCGAACAGGCTGCCATTGGGAAAGAATGAAAATTGACGGTCGCCGTTGTCCAGGACTTCACCGCCTGCGATTGATGCGATTTTTACGTCGACTGGAAAATGGACCTCGCCGCGGCGCGCGACCAGATAACTATTCTGCGAGACGTTTAGAACAAGTTGTTGCGGCATGCCCTTAACCAGCGCTTGGCTGCGCAATTCTCGCGCAGCGGCAGCCAGAGCCAGCGCCGAACGTCGCACATCGCGATTGCGCATTCCTTTGTCGATATTCGGCAGAACGATGAGGCTGCTGAGTCCGAGAACCATTAACACCAAAATCAGCTCCAGGAGTGAAAAGCCGCGGTTATCTTTCCCAGCTTGTGATGTCACGATTGTCGCCTTCGCCGCCGGGAGTGCCGTCCGGGCCGTACGATAGAATTTCGTATGGACCGTGCTCTCCGGGACTTCTGTAAACGTAGGGCTTGCTCCAGGGATCCATGGGCAGATCCTTCTTAAGATAGGGACCGTCCCACCGCTCTAACCCTCCCGGCCTTTGTCTGAGCGCTTGAAGACCTTCATCGCTTGTCGGGTAGCGTCCGACGTCTAACCGAAAGGTATCGAGCGCAGTACCGAAAAGCTCGATCTGTGCCGCCGTCGTCTTAAGCTTTGCCTTCTCTTCTTGGCGAATAAACTGCGGCAGTACAAGCCCGGCAAGGAGTCCGATAATGATCACGACGACGATGAGTTCGACGAGCGTGAAACCTCGCGCATCCTGCAAATATTTTTTAAAATGGTAAATCATTGATACTAAATATTGCCAGCAACATGGAGATGACGACCACACCGATGACCAGCCCCATCCCCATAATCAATACCGGCTCGATTAATGATGTTAATCGTTTCGTCGTTCGTTTCACCTCTTGGTCATAAAAGCCCGCCACTTCGGCGAGCATCGCTTCCAGTTTTCCAGTCTCTTCTCCCACGGCGACCATGTTGAGAGCCAGCGGCGGGAAAAAACCGCTTTCGCCCAAGGGTTGGGCCATCCCTTTTCCCTCACGCACCCGGACCTGGACTTGGCTGATTGCCCGCGCCATCAAGCGATTCCCCATGACTCCCTGCACGGTTCCTAACGCTTCGAGCAGGGGCACGCCGCCCTTCAAGAGCGCGGACAGAGTGCGGGAGAATCGGGCAGTCTCAAACTTGCGCACGAGATCTCCAACGACCCAGATGCGCAAACAGAAGCGGTCCAACTCCGCTTTGGCCTCGGGATTGCGCAAATAGAATAGCCCACCGATAAAAGCGGCGATCAAAAGGATCGCGATCATCCATCCATACTGTGTCAGCATGTCGCTTAAACCGATGACGACTCTGGTAATCCAAGGAACCGCGTCGCCGGCATCTTTAAAAATCACCGCAAAACGGGGGATCACGTAAATGAAAAGAACGATCAGCGAAAGTCCGGCCGCGCTGGCAAGGATCACCGGGTAGATGAGCGCGGACTTGAGTTCTTCCTTGAGGGCCTGAGAGCGCTCCAAATACTCGGCTAGGTAACGCAGGACTGCTTCCAAGATACCGCCTAATTCCCCGGCACGAACCATATTGATATAGATTTTGGGAAATACGTCCGGATGTTCGCCCATGGACGCAGCCAACGACTTACCGGCGCGCACCGCCTCCAAAAGCGTGCGCATTATCTTACTGAACGAATCGCCTTCGATCAGATTGCCAAGGATGGACAGGCTGCGATCGAGAGGTAAGCCGGCCGCCAATAACGTTCCCAGTTCCTGAGTAAATTGCAGCAACTGTTGTTGATTGATCTTGCGCTTGGGAAAGAGCGGCGCGCGCCCCTGTGAAGCCACGGCGGCGCGCTCGCCGGGAGTGCCGATGCGCAGGGGAACACAACCCATCTCATGGAGGCGCAGGACGACGCCGTGTTCGGCCTCCGCTTCCATGACTCCCTCGATGATCTTGCCCGCGTGATCTGAAGCTCGATATTTAAAAAACGCCATCTAATCTCGCACAAATAACATTATCCCGGCAATGGTCTTAGAAGCACGGAACCGTTATGCCTCTTCCCTTGTCACCCTGAGCACTTCCGCGATAGTTGTGACGCCGTGACGCACCTTGTCCCAACCGTCATCTCTCAGTAGACGCATTCCCTGTTGTATGGCGAGACTTCGAATGGTCCCCGCATCCGCGCGCTGGACGATGATCTTGCAAATTTCTGAAGTCACCGGCAGTAACTCGAATATACCCACCCGGCCTAGATAGCCGGTACCGCTACAAGACCCGCAACCCACCGCTTCCCAGACTGTCCGGGGCCGGCTGTCGTTCGGCAAAGTAAGCTCCGGTTCGTTACCGTTAAATTCCGTGAACGCGACTTCTCTGCGGCAGGCTTTACAGAGCCGTCGTACCAGTCGCTGCGCCAGCACGCCGAGAAGCGATGATGATAAGAGATAATCCTGGACTCCCATCTCCAGAAGCCTGGAAATAGCACCCGCGGCGTCGTTTGTGTGTAATGTCGAAAAAACCAGGTGACCCGTTAGCGCCGCTTGCACTGCGATCTCCGCCGTCTCGGCATCCCGGATCTCGCCGACCATGATAACGTCCGGGTCCTGGCGGACGATGGAACGCAGGCCGTTGGCGAATGTTAGTCCGATCTGTGGCTTGACCTGGATTTGATTGACGCCGCTGAGTTGATATTCGACCGGATCTTCGATGGTGATGATCTTTTTACCGGGATCGTTAATTTTCTGCAGTGCTCCATAGAGAGTCGTCGTCTTACCACTGCCCGTCGGTCCGGTTACCAGTATCATTCCGTGCGGCTTGAGAATCATGCCGTTGAAATGCTCGAGAATATCGGAGGGAAATCCGATGGTTTCGAGTTGCGTAAAGATTTGTCCCCGCTCTAAAAGCCGGATCACTACACTCTCGCCGTAAAGCGTAGGTACTGTAGCGATACGCATGTCGACGTCTTTTCCCCCCAGCCTGATCTTGATCCGGCCATCCTGGGGCAAGCGCCGTTCTGCAATATTGAGCTGGGCGAGGATTTTGAGACGCGAGACGACCGCTGCCCGAAGCTGGCGCGGCGGTGGTTCCACTTCATGCAGGATACCGTCGATGCGATAGCGGACTTTAAGCTGGTTCTCGAACGGTTCGATGTGAACGTCCGATGCGCGGCTCTCCATCGCCCGCACGAGCATCTGATTCACCAAACGAATGACCGGGACTTCAGATGCCATGTCGCGCAAATGGGCAACGTCCTCCTCATCGACGGCGCCTTCAATTTCGCGGCCCACCGCCCCCTGGTTGGTGTCGGAAGAATAACTGTTGCCGAATAACGCCTCGATTCGCGCAGTGATTTCCTTTTCCTTCGCCAGCACCGGTGTCACACGCAAGCCGGCAGCCAGTTCCAGGGCGTGTAAACGTGCCAAGTCAAAAGGGTCACTGGTTGCCACGACGAGGTCGCGTCCTTCGATTTTCACCGGCACCATTCGCGCCGTTTTGAGAAACTCGCCCACGTTGGCAGGGAACTCGATGGGAAGCGGCGTCGTTGGAGTGTCCCGCAAAGAGACCAGGGGAATATTGAAATGATCGCGTACGACCGGCAGCAAATCATCTTCCGAAAGAAATCCCAGTTCGACGACCAGGCGCGTCAAAGGCGCCTGCTGCTCTTGCTGTAACTTGATGACACGCTCCATCTCATCTTCAGAAAGCAGCCGCCGTTCAACTAATCGTTCGGCAAGATTCAGGTATGGGTCCATCAAGTTCCAAGAGCAGACTAGGTTTGGCTGCCGGCGCGGCCGTAACGATCTTCCAAACGAACGACATCATCGAGTTCGGGCGTGGAAACCTCGAGGACGTCACAGTCCTCTACCGCCTTCATCCGATGTTTCATCCCAGGGACGATATGCAGGCAGTCACCAGGGTTCAGTCGGATTTTTGACTCCGTCCCGTTTGTCTCCAGATCCATATCCATTATGCCGCTGAGAAGCCGAATCGTTTCGTCCTTGACCCGGTGGTACTGGTAACTCAGCGATTCGCCCTTGGTTATATGAAGCACCTTCCCGACATACCGGTCGGTATGGGCCCATATCAACTCGTAACCCCATGGCTTCTTGACAACTTCAGCGGTGTGTAAAATTTGGTTCATAATCGACGAGGCGCTATCGTAGCAAATTATTCAGGACTAGGGAACTCAAGAAACAAGAATGTGTAAAAAATAACTACAGTCGTATGACCTAGTTTTGGGAGGCGAACGACTGCGCGGAAAGATTGCTAAATTGGGCGGCGGACGCGTCGTGAGGTTATTACGAAGTGATCGAGCTCTGATGTTTCCTGATTCAACTTGCCAGAATCCTGGATCGTAAATATTCCCAGGAATACCGCAAGGTCCATTTTCGCAGGAGCATGGCTTGCCTGTAACTATCCCGAGCTTTTTCCAACTCGCCTCTGTTCTCATAGTATAAGCCCAGGCGGAAATATTTCCGTCCCAGTTTCTTATTAAAAACTCGCTTGCCTATGCGGCTATAAACATCCGGATATCGCTCACGGATATGCACGAGCTCTCGCACGCCATACTCATAATGAGGATTGACGGCGGTATTGTTCAGCGGGTGAACACGCTTTCGGACCCCAATATAGTCCACAAAACTAACCGGGAAATAGGCCGCGATACGGTAAAACCAGTGCAGATCACAATTAAGGTAGATGTCTTTATCGTATCCGCCCACTTGCTCAAACACTGATTTTCTTATCAACGAAGAGGGACCGGTCATGAAATTTTCCTCGACGATATTCTGAACCGAGAGGCGGGCCGAGGACAACTTTTTCGCCCGATCCTGTCGCAAAATCAATCCCAAGCTCGAATCCCCATTGGCGTTCGGCGTATCGCTAAAGTACTCCGTATTATCGAACGCCGCCCCGATCACTGCATCGTCTTCCAGTGCCTGAACAAGCAGTTTGACATGATCGCGGTTATAGATGTCGTCGCTGTTCCAAGTACCGATATATTTCCCCCGAGCCTCCTTCATTCTTTCATTAGCGGCCTGTAAAAAGGGCTGGTCGCCTTGAATACACGGAATGCAACGGGAATCTATTCTGAACGGATCGAGAGCCTGTTCCAGTTCTTTCGACCCATCCCCCAGCACGATTACTTCCAGTGAACTGTATGACTGCGCTAGAATCGACCCCAACGACTCCGGGATGAATTTGGCGTAAGGCGCATGCGCGAAAAGAATAATGGAGACGAGCGCGGTATCCATAACAGATTAGGGTCCTACCACCCGGGAGTATAGCAGATCTCTTTAGAAATACTTCCCAAGCCGGCTCGTGTGCGAGCTGAAGGAGACTTCGGCGAGAAAATCATGGGAGCCAAAGAATAGCGTTGCCGAAAGTGGCGCCCGTCGACAGGCTAAGCCATACGCTTTTGCTCCTTAAAGTGTCGAAGTACAGCGCATCTGCCTTGCCGTCGCCGTTAACGTCGGCATATTGAATTTGATCCGGAGTGGACTCTCCATGCTGCAGCCAGTTTTCCGGGGCCGTAAAACCGCTGCCGGTCGATAAGCTGACCCATACTCCATTACTCCCCAGCGTATCGAAGTACAATGCGTCGGCTTTGCCATCGCCGTTAACATCGGCGTACTGAATTTGATCCGGGCTCGACTCTCCGTGCTGCAACCAGTTTTCCGGGGCCGTAAAACCGCTGCCGGTCGATAAGCTGACCCATACCCCATTACTTCGCATTGTATCGAAGTACAGCGCATCGGCCTTGCCATCGCCATTAACATCGACGTACTGAATCTGGTCCGGCGTCGAGGGTCCATATTGAGCCCACATCTCAGGGCTCACGAAAGCGCTGCCGGTAGAGACACTGACCCATACGCCTCTACTGCGCAACGTGTCGAAGTACAGCGCATCGGCCTTGCCATCGCCATTAACATCGACGTATTGAATGTGATCCGGCCTTGACTCTCCGTGCTGCAGCCAGTTGTCCGGGGCCGTAAAACTGCTGCCGGTCGATAAGCTGACCCATACCCCATCACTTCGCAGTGTATCGAAATACAGTGCATCGGCCTTGCCATCGCCGTTAACATCGGCGTACTGAATCTGGTCCGGCGTCGAGGGTCCATGCTGCAGCCACATGTCGGGAAGGGTCGAGTCGGTGTTCGAGGCTAAACTTACCCAGATCCCCGCACCTCCCGAGATATCGAAGTTCACCGAGTCCGCACTGCCATCTCCGTTAACATCGGCATACTGAATTTGATTCGTAGAAACACTTTTCGGATAAATAAAATTTACTCCTGAAACGTCATCGCTTTGCAGTGCGGCGCTGCGACCGTCGAAATGAGCGAAGGCATACATCGTGGCATTTACGTCTGGCGAATGGTCTAGTCCCAATACATGACCTAGCTCATGAGTTGCCACCTCGGCCAGATTGCTAAAATCTTCGTAGAAGCCGCAGCCCTGCCAGCCGTCGTTGAAGACGATATCTCCTTCGAGAATGCGAAAAAAAGTTTGACCGTTAATCGCGCGGGTTTCGCTGGCGCTGCGGAAGTAACCCCCTATCGCCAGCGTCCCGCTGCAATCCTGAGGTGGATCGATCTGTCCCAGGGGATCGCCAAACGAAATCGCATTCACACCGTCGGCGCTAAACCCCTGAGCGGAAGTAAATCCACCGTCCTGGAATCTAAACGTCGAGCCGATCACCGTACTCCAGGCCTGATAGGCAGTCCGGATCTGGGCAAACCCACTCCCCGGAGCGCTCGGCTCTCCCTGGGAATTCATCATCATAGCGATGCTAAGCCCGGCATCGGGTTCGAACCATCGCGACGGGCTTCCCAGGAAAGTAAATTCATCGCGGCTCTCCACGACACCTTGAGACACGGGTGTGGAATGCATCGACTTGGCGGAACTGCTGGGTATGCGCTCAACCGACAGTTGCGCGGCGATCTCCGCTTTAAATCCCGCCAGTGGACGCATACTCAAGCTTGAGCCCGGTGCGGTCTGGTTCGCGCTCGAGCGCCCAAGAACCCGAACGCCTTCGGGCCTCGGATTTCTATAGGCAATTTGTTCTCCCGTCTGCGCATCGAGGATAACGGAAAATTTTCCTTGATAAAGACCAAGCACTCGCGGTGTCCCGTCGGAATTCGCTGTCAGAAAAAGAAGCACTCGCTCGCCCACGACAAACTCCGGGCTTCCGTGCACCCAGGAATGTAGCCCCCCGACGGTGCCACCCGCCTGTTTAATCGTTAACTCGGTTTGCGCCAGCTCGCCCTTGAGAACTTCTTCTACCTGAACGGTAATGTGAGTATATATCTGCTTTTTTCCCGCATCCCAGTGGCTTTCAATGCGTGTCACTTGCCCTTGGACAATGGCAGCGGCCTGCCGGACGAGATGATGATCTGCCGTCGGCACAACGATGGTTGCCATCGCGGACTTGAGATGCGCGATGAAAGCGAGGAACAAAACGATCAGAAGCCAGGTTGCCGTCAGCCGGTTGTGCGAAGTTGAGTTGATCAAGTGCTGTAATATCCCGGACTTACTTCGCAAGAGCCCTTTGAATCAGCATTTTTAAACGCCCCAGAGACATTTCGTCGAGCGGCTTAGCGATTTCAGGGACTCTACGGACCGCCATCTCGCCTTCCGGCGAACGCTTTTCAATTGAAAACTTCCCTTGAAAAGACCCGACTAGTCCCAAGCTTTGTTTTTTATTTCGAAAGAGAAACACCACGACTTTCTCTCCGGTCTTGAAAACCGCCGTTCCTGCAACCTCGCTGACAATATCTCCCACCTGGCCGCCGAGTTGTCGGAGCATTATCTCTTTCCCGGCACCCGTGCCTTTGAAGCCCTGTTCGACTTGCAAAACGATCTTGGTATAAATCGCGGTCTTTCCTGAATCCCAGTCGCTGCTAGTGGAAATTACCTTGCCAAGGGCGATGACGTCAGAGCGCTTGGTCAGCTCGGCGATCGACAGCGGCTTAGAATCCAAAGCGGTCGCCCGGGAATTGCCAATAGAGAATAAAAACAATCCGACTAGAAGCAGGAAAGTCCAGCGTCGGTTTTTGAATGCAAAAAACCTTCGCTTAAAAAAGCCGCGGTAATCTGTAGCTATGCGTATGTTTGCTTTCACTGGCAATCGTAGGAAGTAATAGATTCTATTAGCGGGCACAATTGCATCAAAAAAGATTGGCTGTCAAGTAAGACCGTGATTAGGAGTTTCTACGAGCGACAGAAACCCAAGAGCCACGGCGTGAGCACGTCTATATGGGTCATACGTCTATCGATTCTTAATCTTGCGTTCTAGCCCTCAAATAAGTGCTTAGCGGACAATAGAAATGCGGGAATAGATTTCGA
>WHTF01000116.1 GCA_009379725.1 Deltaproteobacteria bacterium | reverse complement strand
CGGAAAAAATAAATCCCCAGGCAAAAAAACAGGGCCAGAGAAACCCAGACGCAGCTCCAAGCCGCGGCCTCCCGCAGTGAAACAGCGTGCGCTTTGCGATGGAGCACTAGCAGGTCAAGTGCTAATATGCCTAAAACAAAGATGTTGAAAATGACCCATAAATACAGTTGTGAATCCATTGGTATGTCCCTTCACGTCTAATTTCTTGGCGAGGCGTGCGAGGCCCTATGTAAATTAATATCGATAAGGTTCGGATGAGCGGTTGTTCTAGATTCGCAAAACGACCCTGAAAGTGCGCAGATTTTGCCTGGAACTTCGCGCCGGCGGGCGGGTCAAGCGGTAAGGCAAGAGAATTTGAAATGAAATTTCGCCGGCAGTCGCGGTTCGCGCGGGCACTGTTGCTAATAAATGGTCGCCGGCGCGAGGCTTGCGCACAGTGGAGAAATTCATCGAATCGGCTCGCCGGTCAAAAACGACAAAGTCTTCGGCAGAGATCTGAGCATAGCTTTCGAGTTGAAAAGAAGGCATGGCTAATCCGCCGAAGAGAAACAAAATCACTACGACCCCGTGAGAAATCGCCGCGTTCATTGACATGCACGGCTATCAATTCATATTCATTTAGTCAATAAAGCTAATCACTATTGATGAATCGGACAGTGGCGGTGGCAACGAGTAGCCATTCAACGAGATGGTGGGCGTCGGAATCTTTTTACTCGCCCATCCGTGAATACTGATGCTCGCGGCTGGTGATGAATTCCAACAACGCCGCTTTGCCGTCTTCCGTGGCTTTCCTGGCGCGCTCGATGGCGGGCGCGATCTGATCCGGATCTTCGATTCGTTCGGTCCACCCGCCGAGAGCGCGGCCGATATCGGCATAATTGCCGCCGACGTTTTGCGTGCCGAAGAGTTCGTGCGACGTCGCCATGTGGCGCGTTTCGGCCGCCATAAAGTTATTATTCAGCACCACCGTAAGGATCGGAATGTTGCACCGGACCGCTGTTTCAAAATCGAGCCCGGTCATACCGAAGGCGGCGTCGCCCATGAAGTTGACGCAGAATTTGTCCGGTGCCGCTAGCTTGGCGCCCATGATCAGTCCAAGACCGGTTCCGAGAGCATGGGATTTCCCCCAGCCGATGTAACTGCGCGGCGTCGGCGCCTGGTAAAAGGGGACGAGCTGGTTGCGCGGGCTGCCAGCGTCATGAGTGATGATCGCTTCCCGAGCATCCACCGCGCCCATGAACTCCCAGAAGACCCGATAGGGGTTGATCGGCGCTTCCTTCGATGTGAGCTTCGGCATCCATTGATTGAGCCAGGGCTCTCTTAGCCGTTTGATCTCCGCAGCTACGGAACCATCGTTCTGCCGGCTTTTTGCACTTTGAATGTCTTTGACCGCGTCGATGAACTGTCTGAGGACTATCTTGGCGTCACCCAAGATGGGAAAATCAGCGACATAGTGTTTGTTGATGTCGCGTTCGTCGTTGGTGGCGTGAACGATTGTCTTTCCGGCGGGAATGGGCGCGGCAACAATGCTGTGGCGGGTGAGACTTGTGCCGATCCCGAAAACCACATCGGCGGCCTTGAGAAATTCATGCACGGGCGGCGGCATAACGCCGGCGCCGGTACCGAGAGATAATGGATGAGTTTCCGGAAACGCGCTTTTACCTTCTAAAGGCGTGGTCACGGGCGCTTGCAGCAAGTCGGCAAGTTCGATGAGTTCGGCCGACGCTTCGGCGTAGAGCACGCCTTGCCCGGCAACGATGACCGGGGATTTCGCTTGTGCTAACACGAGCGCTGCTTCAGCGATGTCGCGAGGATTGCCTCCGCTGATGGTTCGCTTGACTGGAGCATAACTGAGATCAGTGTCTTTCACTTCTTCAGTGGCTACATCTCCGGGGATTTCGACCAGCACGGGGCCGGACCGGCCCATTTTCAAGAGGCTGAACGCCCGCCGCATGACGTCGGAAGTGTGCGAGGGTAGGACGATCTCTTCCGTCCATTTGGTGACGGATGCGTAGGATTGCACCGATCTGAAAAAGCGATGAACCTGGGAAGTCGATCGAGCGTGCCCTACCGGTAGCAGCAACACGGGAACTGAATCGGAGTATGCTGTGGTGATGCCCGAATAGGCATTTTCCGCACCGGGGCCGGCCTGCATGGTAAAGACGCCAATCCGCCGGCCATTAGAGACTCGAGTGAAGCCGTCGGCAATACCGACACCGACCCTTTCCTGGCGGCAAATGATCGGTTTAATGCCCGCGGCAGCGGCCGCCTCGATGAGCGTGTTGGTCGGGTAGCAACTGAGAAATTCTACGCCTTCGCGTTTGAGAATGTCGCTGATGGCATCGACAACTCGCATAAATCCTCCGTGTCATTACGCTGGTTTCGTAATCAATTTATTCGGTGTCATTTCGAAGCCCTTGGACGGCCCCAGGATAAACTCCGCCGAAAAAGCTTTCCGTGCGCAATTACGGTTTGCAATTGTGCTCTTTTGCAAAAAGGTCTCTCTCTTGGTTCGAGATGACAGAATAGAATATTTCGCGATGGTGACGTGCGCAAAATTTATCAAGAGTTCAATTGAGTCAATCGTGCGCGCTCTCCCAGTACTTTTCCTTCTTTAGCTGCTCGGCGACGAATTCCTTGGGGTCTTGGGCTGGTGGGATTTTGGCGACAATGCATGCCACGTGGCGCAGATCGTTCTGTTCGGGCGTGAGAATCACATGCGGCGGCACTTTACCGGAAGCGGCGGCGTTGACGCACTGCAACAGGAATTTGCGCACGGCGATGACGGTCTTGTCGCTCACGCCCAGATGTTCTTGAGAGCGGTCGTAGATCGGGCCCATGCTCTCGGTCGCGCAGGAATCGTGGACGAGAAAAACTCGGCCCATGCCGGTGAATGTTTCCTGGCGCTGTTCTGCGCGGTCCTGGAGGTAGTTGTTTTGCAAGTTGCGGTTTTTTTTGAAATCCGGTCCGATTTCGCGCTCGTGTTGCCGCTCTTCGGCGTGGATCGGCCGGTTGCGCCGAAAGTGAATGTTGTAACGCATGCTGTGCTCATCGTCGATCGGGACATGGGAGTGAATCGTGTAACCCTCGGCATTGCCCTTGAGACCGCCGGTGGGAATAAAACCGTGGCAGGGCAGGACGATGTTGGAAACGCGCAAATAGATCGTATCGGCGTCGGCTTTGCGGCAGGAAATCATCCGGACGCCGTAGTCGGTTTCCATCCCTTCGAGCGCCGGCGCGGAGTCCGCGGCGTACATGTCGGGATCGCCGCCGCCCCGTTGTCTTGCGGAAAATGCTTGGTGCAGGATCGATAGATGGGAGGAATCGCACTCGCCTTCGAGTCCTTGAAGCCAGCTACAGTCTTGCACTGATTTGGTGACGTATAAATGATCCGGCGGCAGATTCAGCCATTCGTAGTTGGGCAGCAGGGGCACTTTTTCTTTGGGACCGAGATAACTCCAGACGATGCCAGCGGCTTCCTTGCACGAATAGGCGGTGTGATGGACTTTGTCTTTCAGCGTGCTGCTGGAGGGTTCCGCCGGAGTTTCCAAGACATTGCCGTCGATGTCATATTTCCAGCCGTGATAAATGCAGCGCAACCCGCATTCTTCATTGCGGCCAAAGAACAAAGACGTGCCGCGATGGGAGCAATGTTCATCCAAAAGTCCGACGCACCCCCGACTGTCGCGAAAGGCCACCAGATCTTCGCCGAGCAAGCGAACGCGCACGGGCGCGCCGTCGCGCTCGGAGATTTCGTCCGACAACAGCGCGGGAATCCAGTAGCGCCGCATGAGCTCTCCCAGCGGCTTTCCGGCGCCGACCTGGGTGAGTAAATCGTTTTCTGGTCGCGGCAGCATGGCTCGATCTTCTAATTTCAATCAACGGGCGGCACGATTACCGTCCTCGCGCCTTAGCGTAACGCCTTCTCTATCATTCCGCTCGCGATTTGCAACTTGCGCTTGGCGCGGCCGTTGTGTCTGCGAGGGACAGCGCCTTAAGGTTGGGAAAAGCGCACGCGCCAATGGTAATTGATCAGGCCGAGGTATTCATGCAACGTGGCGGAAAGTTCGCTTGCCGCGTGCTCGTTGGGAAAGAAACTGAAGGGCGTCAACTCGGTCTCGCCGATGGAAAAGTCGCCGGGCGCCGGAACCGGCTCCGGCGCGAGCCTCGAGAAAACCAACATGCTGCGCGGCATGTGCACAGCGGAAGTGACCAGCAGATAACGTTTGTAATCTTTTTGCTTTAAAAGTTTTTGCAATTCGACGGCGCTCTCGAAAGTGTCGCGCGATTTCGCTTCGCCCAACACGTCGCTGGCAGGCACGCCCCAGCGAATCAAATAATCCCGCGCAATTTTGTTTTCGGCCTTGTCGGGAGTAAACGGATTGACGTGGCCGCCGGAAACGATGATCGGTCGCGGTTGAACGCGATAGAGTCGCCAGGCTTCGTCCAGGCGGCGAAACATGGATTGATTGATCGTCGAGAACGGAATCAACCCGCCGGCCGGCGTGATGCCGGCGGTCAAAACCACGATGGCGTCATACGGACCGACCTGGGTGGGATTGAGCACAGGCGCGTAGTTCGATTCGAGCGGATAGCGCAAGGCATCATTCACCAGCCCGCTGTGCAAGGCGAAAATCACCAGGACGGTGCACAGCAACAGCTTGCGCGACCAGGCGCGGCGCCAGAACACCAGCACCGCCAGCAGTATGAGTAACCACAGTGTCGGCGGGAGCACCAAGACTTTAAGGAATTGCTTCAGGACGAACATGCGTCAGGGACAGTTGCTAGTTACCAGCGGCTAGTTCGAGTGAAAATCGGCAACTGACGACCGGGAGTTGGCCACATGGAACTATCAATCCGCGTCGGGTTGCTTTTCCGGCGCGGCGTTGGCAAAGGCGGGGAGCGCCATGCAAGTCTTCTCTACTTCTAAAAGTTTTGAATAATTCGAGAGATCAAGGCCAAAACGGCGCGCATTGCCGAGCTGGGGCACGAGGCAGATATCGGCCAGAGTCGGCGTATCGCCGAAGCAAAACTTTCCCTGCTTCGATGCCGAGATCGCCATTTGTTCCAGGGCCGAAAGTCCCAGGTCGATCCAATGCCGCGCCCAGCGATGGGTGTCGTCATCGGTTTGGTTGTGGTCCTTCTTTAAATGATTGAGCACCCGGAGATTTTGAATCGGATGCACTTCGCAGGCGATCAGCAACGCCATGCTGCGCGCAACGGCGCGGTCGCCTGGAACACCTGGCAGCAGAGGCGGTTCCGGATAGCGTTCTTCGAGATATTCGATAATGGCAAGCGATTGCGTGAGAATTCGTCCGCCATCTTCCAACGCCGGTACCAGGGCCTGGGGATTGATCGCCTTAAATGCCGGGCTGAGTTGCTCGCCGCCGCCTCGGCGCAAATGAATCGGCGCCTGCTCGTAGTCCAAGCCTTTCAGGTTAAGCGCAATACGCACGCGATAGGAAGCCGAACTGCGAAAGAATGTGTAAAGTTTCATGGGACAAATCCTCTGTTGGTCGCCTATAGGAGCGCAGCATGCTTCGCCCCTACGTAGGGTGTCAGGCTGCCAACTCCACCGACGTCACGAATGGCAGGCCACTGACAATTTCCCGTACACCCGAATTATCGATGGCTAGCAAGGTTCCGTCGGAGGTGCCGGCTACCATACCGTTGCCATCCGGATTGGTACACATATGCATGACGCCGCCATTGAGGTTGTCAACGACTTTCTCCCAGCTCGATCCTTTATCGCGGCTCCGAAAAATAGCGGCCATGGCGCCTTCAGGACGGATCCACAGATTCGGCCGGCCCTTGGCGCTGCCGAGATAGACGACACCGTCTTGATCTTCAGCCACGCACGTGCCGTAATCGTGGCTCTTAGGCGTGATCGCCTCCCAATGCGCGGCACGGTCG
Source organism: Deltaproteobacteria bacterium (assembly GCA_009379725.1). Taxonomy (GTDB): domain Bacteria; phylum Desulfobacterota; class Binatia; order UBA9968; family UBA9968; genus WHTF01. The sequence continues at coordinate 6,081 of WHTF01000116.1, read as the reverse complement.
ACGCTGCGGAACGCCGCCTCACCGCAGGCCGCGAAAACCATTCCCGGATTGTTCTTGGACGCCAATACTTCATGGATGTCCATATCGGTTAAGCCTTCGTTGGCCGGCTTCCAGTCCTGTCCACCGTCGTCACTAATGAGCATGCCACCGACTTCAATCCCGGCATAAAGCCGATTGGGAGAAGCAGGATCGAAGGTCAAGTAACGGGTGCGCGATTGCAGTTCCGGGCTGGGCGGAAAATTAGCTCCGGCGCTGTTCACGCGTACGCCTTCCAATTCTTCCCAGCCGCCGTTCTTGTTTCTGTAGACAGCGGATGGAATGGTTCCGACCATGACCCCGCCATTTAACGCCAATGCCGAGAACAGCATCATCTTGGGCACATTGGGATTGGCGCGATTCCAGGTCGCCCCGGCGTTATCGGTATAGAAAAGACCGGAGTGTTCGGAGCCGGCATAAATTTTATGCGGATTTTCCGGATCAACCGACATGCAGGTCAGGCTCCAGTATGACAAATCGCGTTTAATTTGCCGCCAGTCCCGGCCGTTCTGTTCGAAACGGTACCAGCCCGATAGTGTCGCTACATGTAACGCTTTCGTCTTACCGTTGGATTGGCTCATGATTGTCTCCTTTGGCATCCCGCCGATTGAAAATTTGACACACTTTTAACTCTTTCGGGGCATAAATCGCAAACGCCAATACCGCTAATCGTTGAGCGTTTCGTCTTAAGATCGATGCCATCGGATGCCGGCGTTCCCAGGCGCCGCTAAGGATAAACGCGCCGACTTGCATCGAACACGAGCCGGCAAATCGTCGCCGCCGGTAAGGGCTGCTCACGAGAAAATCTTTGGTTTAGCCCCGATCGCTGTCACTCGCGCCGGGAACTCGCCGAACCGAGAGCTTAAGAGTGGATGGACTGACCTCCTGCAGCGTAAGTTCTTTCGGATATCGGACGTTTTGCTCCGATATATTGAATGTCCGGCGGCCGAGTTCCGCCATCGAAACGTCAATGGCAATTTTTATGTTGTTCGAATTCAACAAATAGAAAGCCCGGCGCGGCCCGCTGAATGTCGCACTGACCACCGGCGGCTCGATCTCTTCGACCAGCAGATTGGGTGGAAGATTTTCAATACTCACCGGAATTTTGTAACTGAACTCGACGGTTTTTGAGCCGGGTACGAAGATGTACCAGAAACCGATAGCGAGGGCGATGGCTGTGGCCTTGGCGATCCAATTCTCGCGAAAGAACGGCAGCGAGAAATTGTTTTGCCCGGTCGAGGGAAACTTCACCTGGAGAAAGCTCTCGATGATAGCGCCGAGCTGCTGTATATTTTCCACCCCGCGGAGCTTGCCGTCTCTGGCCACGGAGATCGTGCCTCGCTCTTCGGAAACGACGATACACAACGCATCTGCCAACTCCGCCAAACCTAGGGCCGCCGAGTGCCGAGTGCCGACGTTGGCGAGTTGCCCGAGGTCCTTGGAAAGCGGCAGATGAGCGGCAAAGCGCGTGATCGTGTCTTGTTCCACAAGGATCGCTCCATCGTGCCCCGGAGAATGAGAATCGAAAATGCTCTTCAGCAGCGGTCCGCTGAGTTTTCCATCGAGCGCAATTCCGCCGGTAATGTGCCGTTCCAACGGATCGTTGCCGCGGATCACGATCAAAGCGCCGACATGTTCCTTCGCCAGATCAGCGACAGTGCGCACGAGGACGTCCGAAGTGCTGGAACCGAGAGTTGGGACCCGTTTGCGCGCCAGGCTCCAGACGGCGATCCGCTCGAACAATTGGCGTAACTCCTCCTGGAAGATGACCACGATCATGATCAAGAAAATGGCGAAGAAGCCCTGGAAAATCCATGCCGTCATCTGCAGATCGAGATATTTGGCGATGATGTAAATAGAACCGAGAATCAACATGCCGCGAACCACAAAAGCGGCGCGGGTCTGCCGTGCCCAGACTATCGCTGTATAGAGAAGAATGGCGACAAAGATGACGTCGAGCATCTCCGGCAACGTGACGGTCCAGAATGGATTGGTGTTATCGATCATAAGCTCCTACAAAGCTCGCAACAGATGGGGATGGCAGCCGAGCTTTAGAACAGTTTAACATCGGCGCAGACACTTGTAATCTGCCGCTCATGGCTTGACTGCCATTGTGATAAATAGCATGGGGATCGGCGCACACATACCGCGGAGACTACAATAATGAGACTGCGGCCGCGACGCATCAGGCGCCGGTATAGGCGAAATCCAGGGTTACTGTCGCGCCGGTTAAAAGAGCCAGGTGGCGCGGTGTAGCCAGGGTTATCCTACCGATTCACTTCCCGGCGGACTTCCTCAAGCACGCTGAAGTCGACCATTTTGTTGAGCGGAATGTCACCGATACTTTTGTCTGCGGCTTGAAAGAGCTGCACGTGGACCTTTAATCCCGCCGCGGACGAAGCGCCGTCTTTGCTGGCGGCTTTCATGATCGATGTGTAAGAGTCGCGGGCCACTGCGGCCTCGAGTTTCCACTCCCGCTCGACAATCTGGATGGTCTCCTCCGCTCGGTCTCTGGCAAACATGAGCCCCCGGTACAACGCGCGCACGAGTCGTTTTACCTGATCGCGATTTTCAGCCAGCCGACGGTCCGTAGTGGTGAAGCCATTACTGGGAAACTCGATGGCATCGCCGAGAAACAGCAATTCGCGAAATCCTTTCTGCTTGAGCATAGTATTGTCAGGCGGATTGGCGATGGTTGCATCTACCGAGCCGGCCATTAGCGCCGCGTTGCGGGTATGGCCAAGCCCGATCATGATCAGCACGACGTCGCGCCCGGGCTCGAGGCCATTGGTGCTTAACGCAACGCGGGCGGCGAGATCCGTGGTCCCGCCAAACCGGCTGACGGCGATGAGCTTGCCTCTCAGTTCGGCAACCGATTTAAATTGCGGCTTGGCCATGAGAAAATAGTTCGGCAGCCGGGCGCTGAAAAAGATCGTCTTGAGCGGCGCGCCTTTGGCGGCGATGCGCAGTGCCGAGTCCGCGACGCCGTGATAGTCGACCTCGCCGCTCAAAAGCGCGTTATGCGCGATATTCGGTAGCAGCGCAGTCAACTCGACGTCGATTCCCTCGTCTTTCATAAAGCCGCGGTGTATGGCGACAAAAAGCGGCAGATAGCCCATCGATCTTGACGGCAGAGCGAGCTTGATGCGCTCGGCGTGGGCGCTTTGACTTGTTGCCGGTGTCATTATCGCCAACAGTGGTAACAACATCAGAACGCGCGCTAAAACTCGGGTCATCATTCTCATGGTCGATAACTCCTCCATGGCCATTCGCTGTCGTTCACCGGCCACATGTAAATATGTTAGCGCGCCCGGCTCAGGGGCGCTCAAAGCTGAAGTCGCCGGAGATACGCTATAATAAAGCAGGTGGTCGACGATACTATTAGCATATAGCGGAAACAGGAGGCAATGTATGGCTCTCGGTCGAGTGTTGGTAGAAGCATTTCACGGCGATGTCGTCGAATGGTTGCGCGAGCGAGTCGAACTCGTGGTCGTTGATCCATGGGTAGAGCCGGAACGATGGGATAGAGAGGCGTCGCGAGTCGATGCGATTATCAGCCGCAAGGGGAGAATCGGGCGAGACCATATTGAGAGGAGCCGTGAGCGGTTAAAGATCATCGCGCGCACCGGTGTCGGTGTCGATCCGTCGCGCGTTGATCTTGAAGCAGCCAGGCAATACAAAATATGGGTCACCAATATGCCTGGCAGTAACGCCGTCTCCGTGGCCGAATTGGTTTTCGGCCAAATGATCGCCTTGGCGCGCCACACGCACGAAGCCAACCGGGCGGTAAAAGAGAACCGCTGGAGCGATTACCTCAAATACGCCGGCACCGAACTGGCGGGAAAAACGCTGGGAATTATCGGCATGGGCAACATCGGCGCTCGCGTGGCTGTGCGTGCGTTAGCCTTCGAAATGTCTTTTTTGGTTTACGATCCCTACATTCCCGAGTCCCATGTCACGGCCGTGAGAGGACGATGGGTCGGTTTGGATGAGCTGCTTGTTCAAGCCGATATCGTGACGATTCATTGTCCTCTGAATCAGGAAACCAAGGCAATGATTGCGGCCAGGGAACTCGCATTGATGAAGCCTTGTGCCTATCTGATCAACGCGGCGCGCGGCGGCATCATCGACGAGCAAGCTTTACTTCAGGTATTGCAGGAGAAGAGGATTGCCGGCGCGGCGCTCGATGTTATTGAAAGCGAACCGCCCCGGCAGGATCATCCGCTATTCAATCTTGACAATGTGATCTGGACGCCGCACCTGGGCGCGGTGACCACCGAAGCATCGACCCGGGGCGAATGGGGCGCGGCTCAAGAGGTGATTCGGGTTTTACAAGGGAAGCGCCCGAAGAATCCGGTCATCGAGCTGCCGTAAAAACTGGGGATTGTGAAACAACTCTCCCGTTGCGAGCTCTAACCTAGAACGCCGTTCAGTGGCGCTTGGGTCACTTGGACGGCGCCGTTGGAGGTAAGCCGGATGACGTTCACCGTTCCGGCGTACTCGGGGGAACCGGAATAGTAGGCCGTGACCTCCCCGCTGCCGACGGGTGTTGCCTGGTTCCAATGGCCCAATGCCACGTAGTCGGCCCCGGTGGCGAGCAGTTCCTCCCGGTGGATCAGCCAGGAGCCGATCAGTCGATTGGGATCTCTCGCGGCGTCAACATAATGGCCGTGCGCGGCGGCAAGCTGCCAGCGCGTCGATCGCGGCCGCGGATCGGCGAGCGGCGACATATCGGCGTAATCGATATGCGCCCGGCCCCAAATTTCTAATTCGAATTCGGCAAACATCACGGACTGATCGACGTTGAGACCGAGAATCCTGACATTTGGGATTTGCGCAAGCCCGCCGCGTCGATAGACCGAATCAGGCGTGAGCGGGTCGTGATTACCGGGCAGAATAACGATGGGGTTTCCATAGTCGCGCAACATCTGCGCGGCGCGTTCGAGGAGTTCGCCGGGCTGACGATGATTGTCAAAAGTATCGCCGGCTAATACGACGACATCGGCCACAATTTCTCTTGCCACGGCTAAGACCTTGGGAAGGACCGCTAACGAGTCTTGGTCGCTAAAACTGTCATCGGTGCCGAGATGCAGATCGGAGCTATGGACGATAACTGCTTCCGGGTGTTTATCCTGGCTCATAAAGAAGTCCCGCTTTCTATCGACGGATAACCTCTTATTTATATTTACAAGGTAGGAAAATTGCAATCGGAAGATCACGCGAGCGAGTTACAGATCGGCGCTGCAAGCGGTGAGTTTGTTCAGTGGAGCTTAGAAACGCCGGCCGGGTGCGGAGGGACACCCGGCTCAGGCAATTACTGCCGCTGACAACTTACTTGGTGGCAGCTTTCTTTTCATCGATATTGGCGTCGGACTTTTTGCCTTTAGCTTTAGCTTTGGCTTTGCCATCGGTTTTGGTGGCTTCCGCTTTTACTTTACCGTCGGTTTTGGTGGCTTCGGCTTTGGCTTTCCCGTCCGTCTTGTTCTCTTCACCCTTGCTGGCGGCATAGGCTGCCGAGGCTAAAAACATCGAAGCAACTAACGCGCTAAGGAAACGTTTCATGTAGAGGTCCTCCAGTATGATTTGTCGTTTGTTTTGATTAAGAACGCCCTGGATGAGTGTGCCGCCCTCCGGTCGCCGAACCCAGCTCGGTCGCTCTGATGGCTTAGACGTGTACAACCGTCCTTTAATTCACGTCCGGGGTGGTTTATACATTAACGTGTCTATTTTCGTAATTAGACCCCGAAGTCATACAACCTAGAGGTCGATCCAGGAAGAAGGAGTAGCTCATGCCTGACACGATGCCGATTGCACAAGGACATGACGCCCATTTATTACTGCCGCGGATGGCCAATCGCCATGGCTTGATCGCCGGCGCTACGGGTACCGGAAAGACTGTGACACTGCGGGTCATCGCGGAAAGTTTTAGCCGTCTTGGCGTGCCGGTATTTATGGCGGATGTGAAAGGAGACCTGTCGGGAATGGCTCGCGCCGGCCAAGAAACCCCGAAAATTAAGGAACGGATCGATAAACTTAAACTGAAAA
>WHTF01000115.1 GCA_009379725.1 Deltaproteobacteria bacterium | reverse complement strand
AAACTGCGCGGTTAAAGCCTGGCGAAGGGCGCGCCGCCGCTAGGCTATTTGGGCGAGATAGTCCGTGAGCTTAGTTTCCTTGATGATGAGAAAACGGTCTTTATTGGTTTCGATCAATCCCAGGTTGTGAAATCTTTGCATAAACAGGCTGATCCGGGGCCGGGTGGTTCCCACCATTTCCGACAATTCTTCATGCGAAATCCTCAGCTCGATGCGTATACTGCGTGGGTCTTTCTTGCCCATTGTGCGGGCCAACTGTAACAGGGTCTGACCCAGCCGCTGCTCGCTGTCGACGGTCACCAAGTTGGCGATAACCTGCTGTTGATCGGCAATACGCACCGCCAGGTAGCGCACGAAGCCCTCATAGAGCGAATCGCGGCTTAAACGCGCAAAAAATTGAGAGCAAGGTATTTGTTTCAAGGTCGTCGCTTTCATCGCCGTCGCTGTTTCCAGGCGTGCGCCTAACCCGGATAGACACAGCTCACCGAAAATATCTCCCCCGCTATGGATGGCAAGGAGGCACTCTTTACCTTCCGATGAGAGCATGAGCAGTTTAATCTGCCCGCTCTCGATGAAATAGACCATCTCGCTTTGATCGCCGCAGGTGTAGACATTAGCATGTCGCGCAATCTTGAGGGCACGAGAGTTTAGGGTCTCGCGCTCCAACGATTCGCGCAGTTGTTCTTTGAACTGGTCTGCTTGAGGAGTGTTTTGAATCATGAGCGTGGCTCCTTTGGATGCCCACAGTTAATTACGGATAGGGGTTACTTCCCCAGGGGAATGGGGCCGGTTTATTCTCCAGCGATCAGCCTTGATGGCAAACAACAACATACTACCCTGCCCGGGAAGAATCTAGTTAGGTTGATTCGAGCGCTAAGCGGGTTCCTTAGCGCATGGCGAACCTACTCACTTAACCCGGTATGCGTTCCAATGTGCGATAAAAAAGACAATACCCAGTATCAGGATCATCACTATAAAAGGAACCACAGCTATCATAGATATTCTCCTTGTTAACATGGTTGGGACTCAGTAGATAAGTTGCCCCCCGTTGGAGTTGTTCAATCTTGTCCCAAGATGTCGCTATTCCGTTAAATCAAAACTAACTTATTTTTCCGGTTCATCCTTGGAAAAACATCGATCGAAAAAAGCGCCCAGCGGACCGCGCGCGGCCTGTCTCACGATCCCGCGCAGCTCGGCCGGTTTCAGCCAAATCCCTTGACACCTGTCACAGCGGTGTAGGACGAATCCCATAAAGTCGTACTTCTCGAATTCCCCCGGGCATGTTGGACATCTTACTAACTGTCCTTCCCGTCTGGCTGCTTCAGCGTTCTGAAAATCGACCTTCATCTCTTCTATGCGCTCATGCTCTTTCAACGCAAAATACCTATCTTCGTTGGCTCTCTCGTCAAATTCTACGTCTTCACCGAAACGATTCTTTTCGTTTTTCATGACTCTGTCTCCTCATTTTGAGAACTCGCCGCCTGACGCAAAGTTGCGTTCCCGCACGTTCTCATTCTGCTCTACTCTTCCCTCAGCGCTCTCACTTTCACGCGTCTCTGCGGTTTTGTGGTTTTCCGTGACGCCGTCGATGCTCCTCACTTTTAGAATCGCTTGCAACGCCGGCCTGTCGACGATTTCCTTTTCCAGCAGCAGTTTGGCCAACTCTTCCAATGCCGGGCGGCGAGAATCAAGGAGCTCTCGAGCTCTGCTATGAGCTTGGTTTAGTATTTGTTTTACCTCTTCATCTATGATCCGGGCGGTTTCCTCGCTGTACTCTTTGGGACTGTGAGTGGGAACCGTCAGGAATGTGGCGGTCCTGGCGCCCTCTAGAGAGGCTAACCCGAGTTTTTCACTCATGCCGAATTGCGTGATCATCGTTCTGGCAATCTCCGTCGCTCGCTGAAGGTCGTTCTGGGCGCCGGTCGATATGTCGCCGAAGACGATCTCCTCGGCGACTCTTCCTCCCAGAAGGACACAGATCCGCGCGAGCAGTTCAGAACGTGTCATGAGATATCGGTCTTCCGTCGGCAGTTGGCTCGTGTAACCCAGGGCAGCGATGCCCCTCGGGATGATGGAGATCTTCGAAACGGGGTCGGCGCCCGGCACGAGCTCCGCCACCAGCGCGTGGCCCGACTCATGGTAGGCAACGATCTTTTTCTCTTTTGGATTGATGACGTGGCTCTTCTTTTGTAGTCCGGCGACTACTCTTTCGATGGCCTCGTCAAAGTCCGCCATCTCTACCGACTCCTTATCCTGACGCGCCGCCAGCAACGCCGCCTCGTTGACAATGTTGGCGAGATCGGCGCCGACGAAGCCGGGGGTTTTGGCTGCCACTACAGCGAGGTCGAAGTCGGCAGAGAGTTTCACTTTCTTCGCGTGCAGTTCGAGGATTTTCGTCCGTCCCTTGATATCGGGACGATCCACCAGGATTTGCCGGTCAAATCGGCCGGGCCGCAAGAGCGCGGCGTCCAGTATCTCCGGCCGGTTGGTGGCAGCCATGATAATGACGCCTTGATTCGGATCGAACCCATCCATCTCAGCTAGGAGCTGGTTGAGGGTTTGTTCCCGCTCATCGTTGCCGGTTAGCATGTTCGCTCCCCTGGCCTTGCCTATGGCGTCGAGCTCATCGATGAAGATGATGCTGGGAGCAGACTTCACGGCTTGCATAAAAAGGTCTCTTACCCGTGCCGCTCCGACCCCGACGAACATCTCGACAAAGTCGGAGCCCGACAGGCTGAAGAAGGGAACGCCTGCCTCGCCGGCCACTGCGCGGGCAAGAAGGGTTTTCCCCGTACCCGGCGGCCCCACGATCAAGACACCCTTGGGAATACGCCCGCCTAGTCTTTGATACTTATCCGGATCTTTTAAAAATCCGACGATCTCGGCGACTTCTTCTTCGGCTTCATCGATTCCCGCGACATCGGCGAACGTGACTCCCGTCGCCTTTTCGACGTAGACCTTTGCCTTGCTCTTGCCGATCTGCATTAAGCCGCCACTTCCCGATCCCATTTTCCTGGCAAAATAGCTCCACATCAGAAATATAAGCCCCACCGGAACCACCCAGGATAAGATCGTCGGCAGCCAGTTATTAACTAACTCCCCTTTGAAAGGTATTTTTGCCTTTTCAAGTTCGGCAGTCAGACTTGGATCTTCCACTCGCACCGCTTTAAAAGGCAGAAGTTTTTTGCCTTCAATAATTTCCGGGGAAACCGTCTTCAATTTTTCCGGGGTAAAAATTTCCTTTACGGCCTCGCCCTTCATCTTGCCTTCAACGATCGTCTCGCCGAGGGCGACCTCGCTGATGAGGTTCTTATTGAGCAGAGACTTGAATTGGCTGTAGCTGATGACCTCGACATGGGCGCCGCCAAAGTAGTTTTGGATTAACAGGATGGTGAGAAAAGCCAGAATGAAGTAGCCGATGGAGAGTCGCCGCTGTTTCTTTTCCACCGGTGGCCGCTCTTTCCGTTTCTCTTGGTAACGGGTTTGCAGGCCGGCGAAAAATTTCTTTATCGCTTCGAGCCGGCCGGTTTTCAACGGTATCTCAGGCGCGTAAGCTCTCTGCCATGTGGGTATGTTTTGAATTCTTTTCATCGCTGCCCTTATTGGTAAAGTGACTATTAACCTAACACCCGATCACGAGCTGAAGGAGGTGCCGCGACCGATGGGTCATTTCTGCAGTCATATTAGATGATCTCCTTTGCTTAACCGGCGGACACCGGCTTATCTGGTTTCGTCTTAACCAGCCATTTCTCCCGCATGATTTTGTCCTGGATCCTCAGCAGCCCTTCTGTTAGCGCTTCCGGCCGCGGCGGGCACCCAGGCACGTAAACGTCCACCGGAACGATCTTGTCCACGCCTTTACAAACCGAGTAGGCGAGTTGAAAGAGGCCGCCGCAGCTGGCGCAGCTCCCCATCGAAATGACGTACTTCGGATCCGGCATCTGATCGTAAAGGAGCTTGGTCCGCTTGGCCATTTTGTAAGTGAGCGTTCCGGCAACGATCATCAGGTCCGACTGGCGCGGCGTCGCGCGCGGGACGGCACCGAAACGGTCGATGTCGGCGCGCGGTCCTCCGGTCTGCATCAACTCGATGGCGCAACAGGCCAAGCCGAACAGCATGTACCACTGCGACGAGGCTCGCCCCCAATTAAGCAGGTCATCCACCTTGGTTGTAAAAACGGTTTCAGGCAATTGGTTTACTAGTGACGTAAAAGCCTCCTTGGTATTGGCGATCGACGCAGCAGGTGCGAAAGGATAGCTGCCGGGAAAAATCGCTGACTCTGTGCCAGCAGATGGTTTTGGAAGGTGAGGACAGATTTCGAGTGGTGGTTCGCCCTGACCTTGCGTTGACTATGCTTTCTCTGAGAGGAGAATTAGATGCAGCCTTAACTAAGTGTGGACCTAATGAGTCCATGTTTCAATGGCCCCAGGAATAAATTCTTTACCGCCCAATGCTCTTTATTTCGAGATGCATAAGTTACAAACTATGTATCGACTGAGATAGAAGTGTAAGGAGGTAGGCTCATGCGTAAGCGAATAGTCAATCAAGGCATTCGAGATGTCTCGCCTTCCGATCAGCAGTGGTTGAATCTGGAAGATCTGGCTCAGGTGGAAGTCACTTCCGAAGAGCCGGCACATCCCATCGAGTCGGCATTGATACCAGGCGCGGGACCGGGCTGGCGGCCGGAACAATCCGGCGAGCAAACGGTTCGCCTTCTGTTCGACGGACCGCAGAGAGTCAGGCGCATGCGTTTAGTGTTTCAGGAAGATAAGCAACCACGTACTCAGCAGTTTGTGCTTCGATGGTCGTCAGACGGCGGTCAGTCTTATCGGGAGATCGTGCGTCAGCAGTTTAACTTCAGTCCTCCCGATACCACCAGAGAGCTCGAGGATTATACCGTCGAGATCGACGGGTTGACGGCGCTGGAATTGAGCATTGTTCCGGATATCAGCGGCTCATCTGCGCGGGCATCGCTGGCGGAGTTACGGCTGGCCTGACCGTGCCGGCGCAGCGGTAAAGGTACGGAATGATTTCTCTTTCATGCGAATCTGCCCGCGTGAATTTAGTTGCATTAGTCCACCTTGTTATATACGCTCTGTTGGTCACCGTAAAGTTGTACGCCGGTTGCGAAAGGAGCAAAGCCATGGAGCGATCTCGCGGCACAGTATTACTGGCGATTGCCGTGCTTTTGATGGTCGTCGGCTTGTCAGTTCGCGCGAGCACGGAAACGAAAAAAATCAGAATGGGGATTTCGGCGCTAAGCGCGGGATACACCGTCGCCTATATCGCCAAGGATACCGGCCTGTTTGCCAAGAATGATTTGGACGTCGAATTGATTCTCATCGACAGCGGCCCTACGGTGCACGCGTTGATCGCCGGAGGTTTAAGCGTCGCCGGCGTCGGCGCCTCGCGGATCGTCGCCAGTGGTTTGGAGGGGTCGGGTTTGCGCATTCTCGCGGCAACCAATAACCGCCAGCCGTACCAACTGATTGTGCCGGCTAACATCACAAGTCCGTCGCAACTCAAGGGGAAAAAAGTCGGTGTCGGAGCCTTCGGAGGACTGGACGACACTTCCATGCGCTTCGGGCTCTCCCAATTGGGGCTCGACCCGAACAAGGACGTGACCATTGTGGTTGCCGGCGGGAAGGCGACCCGCTTCTCCGCTTTAACCTCCGGAGCGGTGTCGGCGATCGTCATCGATCCTCCCTACACTTTGGACGCCAAAAAACTGGGATTGAATTTTCTCTTCGACTTTATCAAGTCCGGCCCTAAAACCGTTTACGGAACCCTTTCAGCCAAAGACACTTACGTCAAACAGAACCCGGAGATCATCAGGGGACTGCTGAAGGCGATGATCGCAGCGACGCAATTCTACAAAACCAACAAAGCCGAAAGCATCAAGATCATGGCGAAATACATGCGCATCGACTTGCCCGCAAAGGCGGAAGAAATGGAAGAAACCTACGATGCCTTCGTGAAGACCGCGAGCTGCAAGCCCTACGTCGATCCCGAGGGAGTGGCCGGACTGCTGGAGCAAATTGCCGTCAGGAACCCCAAGGCAGCCAAGGCCGATCCGCGGAGGTTTCTCGATATGAGCTTTATCACAAAATTGGATGAAAGCGGTTACATCGATGGGGTGTGCAAGTAACCGGCAATAAGTGAGTTAACGGCGAAAAGCCTGTGCGAACAAATCCCTGGGTTCAAGTTTTACGCAAAGTGGGCAGCATGACTCTACTCGATCGGCTATCTCGGGCGCCGTCCGGGTTTTTTTCAACCAGTGGCGAAAACTCGGAATAGCCGATTCAGAAACACCGCCTGGTGGAGTTTGGCTTCCGAATTCCGGGGCCCTAATCGCGCCCGTAAAGTTTGGTATTTCACCAGTGATAACGCTTGGTTCATCGAACACAGCAGCTGAGTCATAGGCGCCGAAAAGTCCCAGTTGCGGCAGGCACAACCAGAACCCCAACAAAAGCACACCCAGAAATCGGTGCATCAATCGTGTATTATTCATGGCCAATAAACTCTGTGAGGTTTATTTCTCCCGCTGGTTGTCCCATTTGCGTCCTAAATATAACGGGCGGCGTCTAGTGTGGCTTGGGCGCGAACAGAATTCTATTGACTTCCGCAACAGAGACTTTGTTGAGAATAATCAGCAGCACATCTCCTCCCTGAAGAAGCGTGGTGCCAGTAGGCACAATGTATTGGTTATTTCTGGAGATGAGCGTAATGACGCTCTGCTCCGGCAGCTTGAGGTCGACAACGGCTTTTTCCACGACCGCGGAATTGTACGGGATAATGAAATCCATCAGGGTCGCCTCCGATCCTTGTCCTTCTTCAAATTCCAGCGCATAGCGTGGTTTGGAAGGTCGAGAGGTCGCCAGGCCCAGATAGCGCACGACGACTGGAATGGATGTGCCCTGAAACAACACGGAGGTGAGCACTATGAAGAACACCAGATTGAAGATGTGACCGGCGTTTGGGATTCCCGCCAGGAGCGGAAACGTGGCTAAAATGATCGGCACAGCGCCTCGTAAACCAACCCATGCGATCAACAGGTTCTCTTTGAAAGTGAATCGAGTAAAAGTCAGGAAAATAAAAATGGTGGCGGGCCGAGCCAGCAACATCAAAACTGCCGAGAGCAGAAGCCCTTCGCCAAGCACTGTGACGAGTTGCGAAGGAAAGACCTGCAAGCCCAGCATTAGAAACATGACGATCTGCATCAGCCAGGCAACGGCGTCATGAAACCGCAGCAGGCTTGTTTTATGCACGAAGTTTTTGTTGCCCATCATTAGACCGGCAATGTAAATCGCCAGAAAACCGTTTCCATTCGCGAACGTGGTAACGCCATAGATGAACAGAACCGCCGAAAGGGTCAGGACCGGGTAGAGGCCCTCGGTGTCAAGTCCGATATGGTTCACGATCCAGACCAGAGCCCAGCCAAGCACCAGGCCGAGAACCGCTCCCAGAGCCATTTGGGTGAGAAACATCTGAGTAAATAACGTGTAAGGATTCGCGTCCTGCGTCAGCAGGCTGATGAAGGCAATAGTGAGAAAAACCGCCATCGGATCATTGCTGCCCGACTCGACTTCCAGAAGATTTTTGACTCGGTCGGGCAAACCGATGTTGCGCGAGCGAAGTATGGAAAACACCGCCGCCGCGTCGGTGGACGATATGATCGAGCCCAGGAGCAGACCTTCGAGGAGAGAAAAACCAAGTAGGTAGGTGGCTGCCAGCCCGACAACTATACAGGTGACCGCCACTCCTAGGGTCGAGAGTAACAAAGCAAACCCGCTCACCGGACGGACATTCGCCCACTTGGTATCCAGCCCGCCGGAAAAAAGAATGAATGCAAGCGCGGTGACTCCCAGGCCCTGAGCAAGCCAAGGGTTATCGAAATAAATCCCGCTGGGCCCTTCAGATCCCGCCAGCATGCCAAGGAAAAGAAACAACAACAAAGCCGGGATGCCGTACTTATCCGATAGCTTGCTTGCGAAAACGCTCAGGAGAATAATGAGCGCAACGCCTATAAATAGTTGCTCGATTGAAATCATAACGGCGGATCAGATAGATGTGATAAGGTATTTGATTATCAACTTCAAGGTATGGACGGAACCGGATCGTTGCGAGTCGATCCCGAGAACGAGTGTATGAAAGGGGAGAATGTTGGATAGGCGTAATCATTTCAAACTTGTAGAGAAGCGGACAATCACGAATGAAGCGTTGGCTGCGCTTGACCTGAAACGACTCCTGGTTGGGACTGACTTCTCGCCACGTGCGGATGTTGCGCTGAGGCGCGCGGCCCGGATCGCACTTGATCACGGGACAGCGCTCACGCTATTCCATGCCGGTAACGCGGTCGCGAACGATCAGATGGCGCGCCAGTTCAGGGCAAATGCGGAAGCAATACTGCTTGAGAAGATCCGGATGCTTGGTCTACCCCCAACGATCGCAGTCAAGGGTTGTATCGGCACAGGTAAGCCGTTCGCAGAAATCATCCGGCAGGCTCGCGAGGAGGCGGCTGAGCTAATTGTCCTCGGTGCTCATGGGACGAATGTCGTTAGGGACCTGTTCCTGGGTAAGACGGCTGAGAAGGTCGTGCGCAAAGGGGACCGGCCGGTATTGATTGTCAAGCAAGGGAATCGAGTCCCATATCGGCAGGTATTGGTTCCAGTCGATTTCTCCGAGTATTCCGTGCGGGCGCTGGAACTGGCATCACAGCTCGCTCCACAAGCGCAATTTCGTGTTCTACATGCATATCGAGGGTTCGAGGGACAGCTTTCAAGAGCGGGAATTGCCCGGTCCAAGATCACGCGCTATCGCCGCACGTTTGCAAAGCGAAAACGCCACGAAATGGATTTATTCCTGCGCCGTATCAGTCGCGGCAGGCCAATTAAGCAGTTGCTACGGCGCGGGCGAGCTCCGCATGTTATCACGAAGGCCGCTCAACGGTTGCGTCCTGATCTAGTCGCCGTCGGCACCAGCGGGCGCACAGGTCTCCCCTATTTTTTGCTCGGCAGTGTTGCCGAGCACGTCCTGCGTGAGGTCTCGTGCGACGTGCTGGTGACACGTTAGATCTTTCGATTTCACGTGGACTTTCCGAAATTATTTAATCACCGCTCTTGCTGGGCTTGTCCCAAATATAGGCGAGCGGGATCATTACGTAGTTGCTACGATTGCCGAACCAGGAACCGTACCACGGAGACTGTCTTTAACTTGACAACACTGGATGCTGCATTAATAATGCCGCTGTGTTTCGTAAGCGGATCGCTCTATTTCCTCTTACCTTCTGGCTCCTGTCCGCTCAATCCAGGTCTCTAAAGAACTACGATTCAGACCGGTTGTCGAACCGCCGCAAGCGCGTAAACGCTAAACGGTTCGGCTGCCGTGCGCGCGATCCGCGCGCACGATAACAAGCAAAAGCGGCCTCTGGGCTTGCTTAACTGATATCGACGCACTGACGATTTCACAAGACCGCGGGAAGGACGTATGAACCTACTTCAATCGAGTTTGGCAATGATTGATCAACGTATTTATTTACCGCTCCCTTTTGGCCAGGCCGCAGGTACGGCGAAAGAGTTTTTGGAAAACTTCGTTAAAAGCGTGGCAAACGCGCTGGCTCTTATTATCGAACAGATCGGCGGCATTCCGCCCCAGGTCCGTTGGCGGATTCTCTATCAGGAGTTTCTGTTTTATGGAATCATCTCGCTGGCCTTCCTGGCTCTTGCCTTTGCGATCCATGCCGTCATTTTTTTCATTTTGCAGCGGCGAATCGAGAGACGACGGAAGAAAAACGGCAGTGACGATCTCTGGGTTCTCTTTCTGTCAGCCGTACGCGGACCGTTGAAACTGGCATTTTGGGTTTACGCGATCTATGTCGTGGCTCTGCCGTTATTGCTGCTCGTGCAGCCGGATCATTGGGTCCATCCGGTCCGCCTGCTCTTTGAAAGAATTTTCGACCTGGGCGTGTTCGCAGCAGTGTACTGGCTTCTTTACCGATCGGTCCAGGTTTTGGAAGTCCGCATGAAAGCGTGGGCAGCCGGTTCAAAAGCCGGCCTGGAAGATCTATTGATCGAGTTGGTAGGAAAAACCCTCCGGGTAGTAATCCCGGTAGCCGCGGTGATCGCGGCACTGCCGCTGTTCGGACTGCCGCACGCCTACGACGCGTTTGTCGGCAAGGCGAGCAGCTTGCTCATCCTTGGCGCGGTGTCGTGGATGCTGTTTCAAGTCGTCGATGTGGGGGAGCAATTTGTTCTGCGCCGATATGACCTGATGGCGGCGGATAATCTTAGGGCGCGCCAGATCTATACACAAGTTCATGTTCTGAAAAAGACCCTTTACGTCGCCATCAGCATTTTCGCCGTCGCGTCTGGACTGATGCTTTTTGAGCAGGTGCGCAGCTTGGGAGCTAGTGTCCTGGCATCCGCCGGAGTCGTTGGCATCATTATCGGTTTCGCGGCGCAACGGACCATCGCCAATCTCTTTGCCGGGTTTCAATTGGCGCTCACCCAGCCGATTCGTATGGACGATGTCGTCATCGTCGAGAATGAATGGGGACGGATCGAGGAAATTACGCTCACCTATGTGGTCGTCCGTATCTGGGACATGCGCCGGCTGATCGTGCCGTTGAGTTATTTCATAGAACAACCTTTTCAAAACTGGACCCGCCAGGCGGCCGACATCCTGGGCACGGTATTTATTCACACTGATTATACGATCTCCGTACCGGCGCTCAGAGAGGAACTCAAACGCATCGTCGCGCAATCGAGCCATTGGGACGGAAAGGTCTGCGTCCTGCAGGTCACCAACGCCACGGAACGCTCCCTTGAACTGCGCGCGCTGGCGAGTTCGGCCGATGCTTCTAAAGCCTGGGACCTGAGATGCGAAATTCGTGAAAAACTAGTCGGCTTCGTACAAAAGAATTATCCCGCCAGCCTGCCCAAAGTGAGAGCGGAATTCGAACACGGTAATGGCACGCCAAGGGAAAGTTGAAGGAGACCATTTCCTTCCGCGGGAAATAACGCCGCGTGTGTGCGTTGATCGAGCGTCCCGCCACTTCCTAATTCCGAAGAATAGGTGCGGGCATCGTGTCAGCGATGCTAAACCTTTTCGCCGTTTCTCTCTTCGGCGAATCTTTGCAAGGACCGCTCAAGTTCGTTTAGATCGATGGGTTTGGCCATGTATCGATCGAAGCCGGCTTGTCTCACGCGTTCGGCCTGGCCCACGTATGGAACAACGAGTTCGAGGTGCTTTATCAGGAGAGCCAACGCGCCGCTCGGTTTATGATTTTGAGCCTGCAGACCTGGGCGATCGGCCGCCCCGCGCCATTGCGGATACTCAAGCTGTTCCTGGAAAATTTACTGGGCCATGAGGAGTTGTGGTTTGCCCGCGCCAGCGAAATCGCGGCTTCGTGCGGCCGCTAAAGATTTCTGAGGCGAATATGTGGAAAGAAAAACATCCTGACAACGGGTCTAAATGGCCCGCCGGCGTGAGGCTGCCGCCGTGTTCGCGGATGGACAGCTTGACCCGTTTGATCATAGCGAGAAGCAATACGGCGGGCGTAGAGGGGCGTGGCGATTGTTGGAGATCATCGCCAAGCACGGCGTGCGCGGGACATGGCTCATTTGCGGCGCAACCTGCGAAAAATACCCGCAAGTCTCGCGCGCAGTGAAAAAGGCCGGGCATAATGTGGAACGACGATCTGCCCTACATGGTCGATGGACACGGACACGAACTCCTGGAGATTCCCTTTGCGTCCTACAGCAATGCCGCGCTGGCCGTTCAAATCACCAATCCTTTTCCGTTAATCCTTATGTGACCTGGCTTTCGAATACCCCGGATTTCATGCTTCAGGCGTTAAAAACTTCTTTCGATGCATTGTACGAGCGAGCGGCGCAAAAGGCGGTCATGATGCCCTTGGCGGTTCATGATTTTATCGTCGGGCGGCCGTCACGCTCGAAGATCCTTGACGAGTTCATTACCTACGCCAAGCAGTTCGAGGGAGTCGCCTTCACCACTCATGATGAGTTGGCGGGCTGGTGGCGTGCTCACAGGGCAGA
>WHTF01000114.1 GCA_009379725.1 Deltaproteobacteria bacterium | reverse complement strand
GTCCCCCGCGCGCCCAAAGTGGCAACGGCGGATCCTAAAAGTCTTGTCGATGTGAGCTTGGTTCAGGAACTGGAAGCGTCAGCGTTTATCAAGCAGCTAATACAAAAGGTGAGAGCCGTAGGCTAAATTCAGAATGTCCCCTTTTTCGCTCCTAGCTGGGCCGCTTTGCAGGCGAGAGAGGACCCCGTTCAACAGCGTGGAGGCCAATGGACCTCGTACGGGACAATCATTGGGGCCTCTCTCACTGAACTTTGCAACCTGGATAAGGGATGATGGGCAACTGAAAATAGGTATGCCGGATAGCTGTAACGATTAGGTGCAGGGTTCGAAGCAAGTGAGAGACTCGCCGTTCAAGAAATCGTTTTCTCAAAGGGCTAACTAGCTCGATGAATGGGGAAGCCAAAGGGACGTTGTTGACTAGCTGGACAAACTCACCCAGCACAAGACCGGTCAATCGGGTCGCGGCCCGACGAAAAACAATGTTACGGGCTGAAATTCTATTCGGACGCCCTCCGCGTTTGAGGGAAAGGGGGTGCATTGGTCAGGCATAACAATCACTACAATCTTTAGGAATGGCCCTCAGCCGGAGCGAGAGAGTAATCGGCTTTGACCGCCGTCGAACCCGCTGCTACGCGAACGCCGATTCGGCCTCGCGCACTTCCATCTTTGCAACGTTGCCGCCAAGTTTGACTCCGGCGGCGGCGACCGCGGCTTGGAACTCTTTGGCCTTCGCTTCGAGCTCCGCCTTATCTTTGTACGTCCTGACCCAAATAAATTCGTTTTGTGGCCGATTCACCCAGGTGCCGACGATGGGTACGCCGATCTTTTGGTGCAGCGCCATGATGTCCTCTTTGAAGTGCTTCAGAAAATTATCCATCTCACCCTTATTGATCGTGTAAATACGGATCTGCGAGATCATTTTATTTGTCCTCCAAAACAGCGGCGATTTGCGTTCTACGAGCCGAGCTTTTTAAAAAACCCCTCTTTCTCAAGTTCATCGAGTAAAGAGTGATCGATGAACTCCTCCGGATTGCGGTTTTTCAATTCGGCGTTGTGCTCGGCATAGAACCTGAGCGTGTCTTGCACTCCCGATAAATCCACCCGCGGGGGCGCCGAGAAGCGCGGCGCAAAATAATCGTAGGTGGCGTTGAGCATTTCCGCGTCATCAATGCGCATCCGTTTGGCGAATACCTTCAATGTCTTTTCGCGGTCGTTCTTGATGGTGTGGACGGCCTCTGAGTAGGCCCGGACAAAACGCTTGGCGCGATCACGGTCCTGGCGCAGAAAGCTGCCTCTTGCGTAGAGCGAGGATTGCGTGAAATGAGCGCTCATCTCACCCATATCGGCTAATACGCGATAGCCCGCCTGAACCGCCTTGGTCAGGTGAGGCGGCGACAGTATCGTAGCATCGGTCCGGCCGGTCATGAGCGAAGCCAGCCGCGTTGGCGCATCGCCGCCGATCAGAACCTGAATGTCGGCGAGCTTCAGGCCCCATTCCTTTAACGCGAGCTGAAGCGCCAGGTCGTTGGAACCGCCGAAATTAAGAATATTGACCTTCTTGCCGCGCAGATCCTTCGGGGTGCGGATCTCGGGTTTAACGATAAATGCGTAAGGAAATTTATTGTACGAGGCGGCAATCACTTTTATGTCGGCGCCCCGGGCTGCAGCTACCAGCGGGCCAGTCCCCGAGCCGGTGGCGAAATGGGTGCTCCCGCCCAGCAGCGCGGCCACCGAACGAGCGCTGCCGTTGATCATGATCACATCGACGTCCAAGCCGTGCTTGTCGAAGATCTTGAGGTCTTTCGCCACCCACACCGTGCTTTGAAAACCCGACAGCCCGCCATAGTCGACGATCAGCTTGTCCGCCGCTTGTGAACTGGTGATGAGCAAGCACGCCAGAGCCAATGCCGAAAACATACCGCTATAAATGATTTTCATGTTAACTCCTTTTGGCTGGAGCGAAGGGCAAAGCGCGAAGCGCGTGGGCAAAGAGCAAAGCGGCAAGAGCAATGTGCCGGAGCGAAAATCCGGTGAAAACGCTTTGCGCCATGCTCTTTGTCTTTTACGCTTTGCTCTTAGCCCTTAGCCCAGCCTTGGCATGATCTCTTTTTTAAAAAGATCGAGAGACGAAATGACTTTTTCGTGGGCGAGATTGCCGATGTGGAACATGCCCATGAAATGATCGGCGCCGACCTGCTTCATTTGCGCTTGAATCTGGCGCGCGACGGTGTCCGGGCTGCCGGCGATCATATAGCCGCTCTTCACCAATTCATCCCAACCGAGGGTGGAGAAATCGATGCGCGAGCGATTGCCTTCGCGAAAATAATTGAAAGATCGTTCCGTCGTGAGCTTGGCCAGGAGTTTTTGTTGATCGGCTGCCTTCTGGTTGATGGCATCATTAAAGCCGCGGTTATAGACCGAGAAAAAGTAACGCATCGCCGGCTCGGCAATCTCTTGGGCCTTCTTATCCGATTCATCGATGTAGATGTGGCGGCACAGGATGAAATCATCCGGCGTCGCTTCCCAGCCGTCTTCCTTTGCCTTGGCGCGGTAATAGTTGAACGTGTCTTCGATCTGGCCATCGGTCTGGTAAACTTGCGCGCAAGGCAGATGCCGCTTGACGCACCATTCAATGGACTCGGCGCTGCGGGCGGCGATCCAGATCGGCGGATGGGGCTGCTGAATCGGGCGCGGCCAGACGGCGCAATCCTTCAGCTGGAAAAATTCTCCTTCGAAACTCCAGACCGAATGAGTCCATGCGGTCATGATGAGGTCGTAGGCTTCTTGAAATCGGCCGCGAGATTCCTCGGGATTTACCCCGTACCAGACATACTCGGCTGGTATGCCTCGGACGAAGCCGGCAATGAGCCGCCCGTTACTGAGGCAGTCGATCATGGCATATTCCTCGGCGACACGGACCGGATGGTTACGTAAAGGGAGAATATTTCCGAGGACGCCGATCTTGATTTTCTTGGTTCGCTGACTGAGCGCGGCGGCGATCAGGTTCGGTGAGGGCATGGTGCCATAGGAGCTATAATGATGTTCATTGAATACCACGCCGTCAAAGCCGAGTTCCTCGCAGTAGGTCATCTCGTCGAGATGTTCCGCATAGTTCGCGGCGCCTTTGATCGGATCGAAGAAGTTGCTCGGCACCGGCGTGCGAGGCGCTTCCTTGGGAACGTGGGGATAGGCGAGGAGATCAAAATTATAGAGTTTCACGTAATATTTTACTCCTTAAGAAAAACTGTGCGGATGCTAGCACTGCACTCTTAGCCGGTCAAACCATGTAACAGGCTGCTGAAAAAGCCTCATAGGCTTCGTTGCGCTCGCCCGACTCGCTTCAACGTACTGAAGCGTACGCCTCAGCTCCTCGATCTTCGCGCGCCTTGCCTCTGAGGTCTTTTTGAGCAGCCTGTGAAGAGAGTTTTAACATTCTGATGAATGCCCGCTTCAAAATTCATATTAAATCGCCGGTAATGGGTAACCGTGTTTATTTGACGTGACCTTCTTTAATCAGCTGGTCGACGATACTGGTATCGACAAAAGACGCGGGATCGGCGGTCGCGGCCTTGGGAGTGTTCTTCTTGATCGCTTCCAAAGTCGTGCGAATCGTCTCAACTTTTGGCCTGGGGTTGCGATCGGCCCACTTCGCGAACAATTGATAGGCATACTCCGTATCCTCGCGATTACTGCCGATGAATTCCATCAAATAGCTTACGGTTTTTTCTTTTTGCTGAAAATAGAAGTTGCTAGCGCCAGATATCGCCCTCATGAAACGAACGACATTGTCGCGATTCGACTTGAGATAAGATTGCTGAAGCCATTCACCGTTCTGTTGCCAAGGGATTCCCATGTCGGGCAACGCGAGCAGCGTTCGATAGCCGCGCCTTTCCGCGATACGATCAAACGGTGCGGCCAGTATGCCGAACTGGACGTCGCCCTTATCCATGGATGCGAGGATCGTCGCCGCGTCGGCACTCGCGCTCTGGACGAGCTTAACGTCTTTTTCCGGGTCCAGTTTCAGCTTGGTCAGCGCGAATCTCAAAGCGGTATCTGGGATGGTCCCGAAGGGCGCTCCCACGTGGCCGGTTTTTCCTTTGAGATCTTCGATCTTCTCAATCTCTTTCAGTGCCATCACTTTGTAAGGGAAGACGTTCACCCAGGAGCCCACCAGGACAAACGGCGGCGCGCCCTCGATCGTTGCCGTAGTGAAGGCAGCGGCACCCGATCCGGTGGCCATGTGCATGCTCCCGCTGAGCATCGCCTGCACTGCGGCCGCCGTGTTCGATTTGATGATGTTGACGTCGAGGCCGTGCTTGGCGAACAACTTCTCTTTTTGTGCGATGAAGAAAAGGCCGGTCCCTGGATTGATTCCGGTTTGGCCGACGGTCATTTTGGCGCCTTGGGCGTTGCTTTGGGGCGGGCCCAAGAAGACCGGCGCCGTGAGTAAAAATAGCATGACTGCGAAATTCGTTGCGACTTTCATTCATCCCTCCTGAAACTTTTCATTCTGCTGCGTTGATGTCATGCCGCATCCGTCACAGAGCTTAAGAGCGCATGGCGTTAGTCCAGTCGTTGAATCGAATAAACGAATTTTAGTTTTTCTGCGGCTTCCATTTGTCTAAACGTCTTTCCAATGACTTGAGCGCTTCGTTGAGGCCGGCGCCGAGCCCGGCGATGATGACGATGGGCACGAACATGGCAGCCATCTGAAAACGCTGTGCCGCGACTGAACTCAGATAACCCAAACCGGTGGCGGCCCCGTATTGCTCGGCAACGACGATATAAACCAATGCGCGGCCCAGAGCAACGCGCATGCCGGCAACGATGTAGGGAAGCGATCCCGGAACGGAGACTTTGAGGAAAATCGTGCTGTCCGTGGCGCCGAACGCTCGCGCCATCGTAATCAAGCGATTGTCGGTGTTGGCGATGCCGGTCATGGTGTTGATCAGAATTGGAAACACCGCGGCGAGGATGGTCATGATGATCTTAGATACCGGCCCGAGGCCAAAGATCATAATGATCAAAGGGAGTAGCGCGATCAGCGGCGTGGCGTAAATGCCGGACAGGAGCGGGTCGAAGGTTTTGCTGATGCCGCGATACCAGCCCATGGGAACTCCGATGATCACGCCGAGAATCACGGAAATGACAAAGCCTATGGCGAAGTTGGTGAGGCTGAACCACATGTGCTCCCAGATCGTGCCGTTGGCGAAGAGCTCATAACCTTTGGCGAGGATCTGAGAAAATGGCGGGAAGTAAAATGGATTGAGAATGTGCGCCCGAGTGGCGATTTCCCAAGCCAGAAAAAAAACCACAATGCCGATGACGCCGAGCCAGTTGTATGCGACCTCGCGGAGGCGCGCCAGCCAAAGGTTGGAGCTCGGCGGGTGTGCTTCATCGATGGGCACCATCTTCAACGCTTCTTGGTCCTCCTTTGACGTAACTAACTCCTTTCTCCGTCGCAACCGAATCTATGGGTCATGTTATCGGCTGTCAAGCGAACACTTCGCGATCTCAGATTTCAGATTAAAAAACCTGAAACTCTGCAATCTGCGATTTCTGGATTGATCTTGGTCGTAAATCTGAGATCTGAAATTTGAAATCTGACATTCGTCTGCCACTCGCGCAGACTACTCCCAGCGCTTCATCTTGGTGAAATCGTAGTTGACCGACGAGTCGCTTTCGAAACGCCAGACGGCGCGCTCTTTGTTGAACTTACCCTCGAAGGCAGCTTGCAGAAATGAAGTGATCTGGTTCCACGCAGTCTCTGCCTGTGCCGAACGAAAGCGGCCTGGCATGGTGTCGTTCAAGAACCCATGCGGTGCATCGGGGTAGACGCGGACATCGAAACTCTTCCTGGCTTTGGCTAAGACTCCGACCATGCGCACGATGTTGTCCATCGGTATTAAATTGTCCAACTCGCCAAAAATCCCGACCATTGGACATGACATCTGCTCGAATAGGTTGTCGATCGGGTCCGGACGGCGCGGATCATGTTTCCACTCCGCGTCGTAGATGGCGCCGTAAAGCATGACGGCGGCGCAGATATAATCGCGCTTCGCCGCCATCAGAATCGGCTGCCGCCCGGTCTGGCACACGCCGGATATGGCGATCCTGGCCATATCGACTTCCGGCAGCGTGCGCAGATATGCGATCACGGCATCGATGTCTCCCAGCACTTCCTGGTCATCCAGGTCGCAGCGGCCCTCGCCGGCCGCTAGCGCCGCGCGATCGCCGGTAAAGCGAGAGAAAAGATCCGGGGCGATCGTCACATATCCCGCCTCGACGAATTTCTCTGCCAGGTCCGTCGTGTGTTGCACGATGCCGTAGCGCTCGTGCAGGTGAATGACGGCCGGACGTTTGCCCGCGCCGGCCGGCTTGCCGAGAAAGCCGTTAATGCGATTGTCGATCTTAATGGGTGTAAGCATTGGAGTTTCCTTTGACGGGCTCAGCGAAAGCTAAGTTGTCGTAGCACCGCCGTGCATTTCTAAGTTAGTTATTTTCCTAATATCTTCTTCAGTCGATCCACCGTGTCCGGCGGCTGGCTCAGAGCTTTTTTGGCTAACGCTTCAAGCTCCTGACCGCTGACAAATTCAACATCCCAATCGCGCCTTTTGCCTTCGGCGAGAAAGTCCGGATCGTTAATCATCTTGCTGTAGCTCTCGCGTAGGAGCCTGAGCTTGTCGGCCGGAAGGTTAGGCGGCGCGATCATCGGACGCCCGAGCGCCGGCGGAGACAAGAGCACTATTGCTAATCGCTTAATGGCATCGGGCGTCTTATGCTTTTCCATGAGTTCGTAAATGGTCGGAGTGTTCTGCAAGCTTGAGTCGCGCTTTTGTCCTCCCTGGACCAAGATACGCATGAATCCGTTCTTCAACCAGGTGCGTCCAGGCTCGCGCGCGAAAGCCTCCGCGGTAATCGCGTAACAGTGAACTTCGCCGCGCTCGAGGGCGACTTCTACATCTCGAGTCCCGGGATAACCGAGCACGACGTGAAATTTCACGCCGAGAGCTTCCTCGATGAATTTAGGAAAATAATGTCCCGTCGTGCCAGCGCCCGTAGCGCCGCAACGTACGAGCTGGGGGGCTCTCTGCACGTCCTCGAGAGTTTGAAAGGACGTGTCCGAACGAACCGCTAGAACCTCGTAGTTGCGTACGGGAGAACCGATCCAGGCGAATTTCGTCCAATCGAACCGAACTTCCTTAGCCCCCGACAACTGTTCGAAATACAGACCCGTGGATATCATAGCGAGGGTCAAGCCATCGGGTTTCGCGATATTGTAAAGGTGGTTGGCGGCTATCATCGACCCTCCGCCGGGCATGTTCTGGACGACGAAGTCCGGATTTCCTGGAATCTGTTTTCCCCAGTGTTGGGCAATCAACCGCGCCCAGAGATCGACAATGCCGCCCGGAGGAAAACCGACTACGATTTTGATCTGTTTGCCCTTGTAGAAAGAATCGGATTGAGCTTCCGCAGCGTGGTACAGCGCGGAAGAGCACATCAAGAACGCGAATACCGATATAGACAATCTCTTCATGCGTTTCTCCCCAATGAGAGTCCAACCCTCTAATACTCCAGCACACCCATGCTGTCGCAGCCGGAGCACACCGCGCATCGGCAGTGTCTATTTGTCCGGTTCGTATTGCAGATTGTCGCGGATCAGATTGGAAATACCGCGGGCGATGGGCCGGCGGATTTCTTCGCCCACATGAGCGAGCCCTCCCAAGGCGCGGCCTAAGATGGCGAAGCTCTTGGACATCTGCCAATGCAAGCCCATGTCCATCGAAATTGCCGCGATGGCGCCAGTGACGTTTACCGGCAAATGTCTGCCCACCCGCTGGTCTGCGACTTTGCCGATCTTTCGCAGCAGCTCGCAATAGCGGCCGTAGACTTTTGTTTCGTGCGCAACTTGAAATAATTTCTCGGCGCGCGGATCACCGCCGGTGTGAATGCCATGGCCGATGCCGGGCACGACTTGTTTGTTGGCGAGCCGCTTCTCCACGGCCGCTTTGGCGATGGCGTCGAGATCGGTTTCTTTCGAGTCCGGCGGCAATGCATCGTGTAGCATTTTCGCGCAGTGTTCCGAAGAGCCGAGATGAACGCTGCCGGCGCCGAGAATGGCAGCGGCGACCGCTCCTTGGATCGCTTCAGGGGCCGAGTGAAACGTCATGCGCGCCGCCGCCGCGCCGGTGGTCATGCCGTGATCCACCAGCACGATCAGCATGGTGTCAATCATGCGGCCTTCTTCGGCTGTCGGCATGCGGCCGGCGATCATCAAGTAAACCATCTGCGCGAAAGAAATCTTGCCGAGCAGTTCCTCATTTAAATCGTAGCCGCGCACGAAAATTTTATCGAGCTCGGCTTTGCCCATCGATGATACGAGTTTCGGTGTTTCGGCCATAAGACCCTCCAGATTCGTTATTGTTATTTACTGTCAAAAAGATTTTCTTAGCAATATGAAGATGCGGACTGGCTGTCAACCATGCCGGGTAGGAAAGGGGGGGCAGTCACACTGCTGTCCGAAACAAGTTACAGACTGGTGTAAAGCTAGAAGTAGTTGGGACTCGTATCTCGCTCGCCATGTCGTCGATCAGGCCCACCGCCAAAGAATTCTCTCGCCTGTCATTCCGAGCTAATGCGAGGGATCTAAGAAGGATTTCTCTCTCTTCGTTCGAAATGACAACCCACGCCCTTTGCGCCTTTGGGCGATTCATAATCGGTGTTCGTGGTCTTTGTGGCCGCTAATTTTTCGACAAGAGTGGGACTGACAACCTTTCTAGACAACGAACAAGTAGCCAGTCCCTTCGATTAATCCAGACGTAAGAGGCGTGCAGCGTTTTCACCCATGATCGGTCTTTTGGCAGCGGCGCTGATATCAAGACGATCCATGACTGCCTGCGGCGAGCCGGACAGTTTGGCATCCCAGTGCGGATAATCGGATGCGAACAGAACACGCTCAGCGCCGATGCAGGTGATGACTTCGCCCAAGCGGGTTTCATCAGGTTCGAATGAGGTGTAGCACTGGCGCCGGAAGTAGTCGCTGGGTTTCATCTTCAGCCATGGCACTTGAAAGGGGAGAATCTCGTAATGCTCATCCATGCGCCAGAGCCAATAGGGCAGCCAGCCGGCGCCGGATTCGAGAAAGACAACTTGCAGCTCGGGATACCGCTCCAAAGTTCCTTTGCAGATCAAACCGAGACTGGCGAGCATCTGCTCGAAAGGATGGGATATCGTGTGGGTGAAAAACCATTGCCCGGCAAAACGGTCCGCTCCCGCGGTCGGCAGATAAGCGCCCGAGCCCTCATGGACCATCAGCGGCGCGCCCAGCTCTTGCAGCGTTTTATAGAGCGGATCGTAGTAGGGATCGTCGAGGGTGCGGCCTTTGACGGGATTGGGCCGAACGAAGATCGCTTTAAAGCCAAGTTCGTTGACCACGCGGCGGGTCTCGGCAACGGCGGCGTCGATATCTTGCACGGGAATGGCGCCGGCACCCATGAGCCGCCGGCGATCGGCGCCGCAGTAATCGTAAAGCCAGTTGTTATACGCGCGGCAAAGCGCCGCCGCGTAAGCTTCATCTTGCACCGATGTAAGATACAAGCCGGCCGATGGAAACAACAGGCCTCGTTCAATACCGTCACGATCCATGTCTTTGAGTCTTTCGCGCGGATCGGTGGCCAGATCGCGATGTTCATTGACCGGCGAACCGTCTTCTTTGAGACGAAAAGGCGTCTCATCGGGCCTGCGATGATGGCGTTTGCCTTCGAGTAGAAAAAGCAGCTGGCCGTTGGCGACTTTTTCTATCTTCGGCGCTCGGGCGCGAAACGGCGGCTCGAGATAACGCTCCCATAAATCATCGGCTTCCCGGACATGACCGTCGCTGTCGATAACACGTATCGCTTGCTCTGACATGCTTATCTCCGTTCGCGCAGTATGCCCTGTGATCGCTTCATGGTTCTCTCGGTAACCCAGTGGTGTACATGTTTGGCTGCATACTACAGGAAGCCATGAGGGTCAATGGAAGTTCTACGTTGGCGTGTTAAAACGTTCAACGGTTCAAGGTTCAACAGTTCATCGTAAGGCATTGGGAGATCACGTAACTTGGCTGCGAAGATCTGTTGCAAGCCGTGCGCAGTTCAAGATAGATTCGGCTCACGGAAAGAGCTTCAGCGTTGGCGTTGTGCAATTAGCCCCAAGAGCGCTCTCAGGAGGTTCATCATGCCCAACTATGCATCCAAGCTTACGTTCGGCCCCGAAGCAGCGGATTGGCAGGAGCGATTCAATCCCGATCGCATGCGCCGGCAGCGCGTCGAGCGTGCGCAAATGTTGATGCGCAAGTATGGAGTTGCCGCGTTGCTGGAAGCCAATCATCACAACATTCGCTATTTGACCGCGCTCAAGGGCTTCGCCTATCCCATGTGCCGTTACGTGCTGTTCTTCGCCGAGCATGATCCGGTGATGTACGAACACAACGGTTACTATCACCAGATGCCCGACCAGTGTCCGTGGATCAAAGAGTGGCGCCCGGCGCGATCGTGGTTAACCGGTTCGCCGGGTCCCGAAGCCAGCGCGACGGAGGCCAAGGCATTTGCCGGCGAGATCAAAGCGGAACTTGAAAAGCGTGGCTTGTTGGGTGAGAAGCTCGGTCTGGGAAGCTTTGACGGCACCGCCCGGGAAGCGTTGGTCAACGCCGGCGTCAAGAATATCGTCGATACACGCCAGCTCATGCTCGAAGCGCGCATGGTAAAAAACCAGGATGAGATCAGTTGCTTGAAGACTTGCGCCGCGATGGTAGATGGCGTGTGGTATCGTATCTGGGAAAACTTGAAGCCGGGAATGCGAGATACCGATTTGATGACTGTCGGAGCCAGCGCCGGCTATCAAATCGGTTTGGAAGCTGCGGTCCCGGGAGGTTGGCGGACCGGGCCGATGACTTTCGATCGCGGCTGCCACGCAACCAACCGCATTATTCAAGTCGGCGATCTGGTGTATGGCTCATACTGCGGCGCCACTTACATGGGCTACGGCAGTTGCACCTATCGGACGTTTATGGTCGGCCGCGATCCGGCGGCCAAAGAGAAAGATTGGTATAAGCAGGTGCGCGAGCGTCTTGATGCCGTCATCGAAGAGATCAAACCGGGCAAGACGACGGCGGATGCCGCGAAACATTTTCCACCGGCGACCAAATGGGGCTACAAGAGCGAAGTCGAGGTGCTCGCCAGCGAGATCGGCCACGGCATCGGCCTCGGCACCAGCACGGGTTACGACGCTCCGATCATCAACCGCTTATGGTCATTCGATCATCCGCAGCTTCTCGAGGAGGGCATGACCATCGCAGTGGAATCGCGCGAGGGAGAGACCCGCGTCGGCGGCGCGCGCTTGGAGAACATGCTGGTGGTCACCAAAAACGGCGCGGAAATCATGGATTACTTTCCGCGCGATGAAATTCTCGTGGCGCCGAGGTGATTAGTCGGTATAACCGGCATTTCTGAATGCGAGTGCGAAAGGAGAATTCTATGTCGCAATTGCGCGGTCTGACGATTAAGGCAAGTGAACCTGCCCGGGTTGCGGATTTTTACCGCTCGGTTTTCGAGCTGAAAACCGTATCGGAAGATCCCGAATTGATTCGTTTGTCGGACGGAGTGTTTACGCTCGCCCTGCTCAAAGAGCGCAACGAAGAGTCCACCGGACTCCATGCCAGCGGCTTTCAAGTCGAAGATCTCAACAGCGTTCAGCAGAAGGCCGAAAAGGGCGGACCGGCCTCGCCGCAAAGCGACATTCAGGTGGCGGACTTGGATCAGAACCTGATCGATCTTACGACTAAGGATTTCGGCGTGACGGCGGAGAAAACCCCGTATCCCATTCGTCATATCGCGCTTTACACCGCCGACCCCAAGCGGCTGTCCAACTTCTATGGCGAGGCGCTGGGCATGAAGGAAATCTCGCAGACCGACCGCTCGTCGATTTTTGTTTCGGATGGATATTTTAATCTCGCGCTGCTGTATCAGCGCGTGCGCGAGGAAAAAAACGGTTTTAACCATTTCGGTTTCCACGTCAATGACCTTGAGGAGATACGCGACCGGGCGGAAAAGGCCGGAACACGGCGCGGCGCAGCGCGGCCGAGCCGGATACCGTTCGCTGAAGTGCGAATCCATGACCCGGAAGGAAACGGCATCGATATTTCAGTCAAGGGATGGAACGTTTGATCA
>WHTF01000113.1 GCA_009379725.1 Deltaproteobacteria bacterium | reverse complement strand
ATACGTCGGCCAACACACTCTCCATCGTCGGCGGCAAGCCCAGCGCCTGGGACAAAACCGCCGATCCAAAAGCTCATACTGAACCTCTGTCGTGGCCCGACTCGTTGAAATACGGTCATTACCTTCTCGACGAAAAAGGCCGGCTCTTGCCCGAGATCGAAGAGATCTTCCGCATCGCCCACGATGGCGGCGCGGCAATCTTCTTTGGCCACCCGACCAAGCCGGAGTTCAAAGCCATGGCGGAGTTCAGTCAGAAGATCGGCTTCAAAAAAGGAGTCGTCGACCATCCTTTCAGCCCGTTCGTCAATTTGACCATCGAGGAAATGACGGAAGCGGCCGCGGCCGGGCTATGGCTGAACTTCACCTACGACGAATTGTCGCCGCTTCTCGGCATCGACCCGGCAAACATGTACAAGGCAATTCGAACCATCGGTCCCGAGCACTGCACGCTCTCGTCGGACGCGGGCGAGCCGCTGTTTCCTAACTCCGTCGAATCGCTCCGCCTGCTTCGCGGCCACATGGCGGCTTTTGGCTGCACATCGGACGAGATCTGCACCATGTGCACCGTCAACCCGTCCTTCATCGTCGGACTCAACCTGTCGACAACGCAACGGGCGAGCGCGGCGCATTAGCCATCGGACGGAGAGGGGTTCAAACCGTTCCAAAGGTTCAAAACGTTCAAGCCGTTTAAAAATCAATGGCGATTCGCAAGGATGTCTGGAGAGCTTTCCAAGGATCACGGCTCGTTCAAAGAACCAACTGCTTTCACTGAGTCCCTGTCCGTTGATAACTCCCGTTGCAATTCCAGCAGAGCGTGGAGTTGAAAGGGTCTGCCGCAGCCTCGACTATTTTCCCGCTAAGCCAGATCTCCGTAACCGCCAGGATGCTGCCGGAAATCGCCCCCCGTGAGAGCGCCACTGCGATTGTCCAGCGTTCGATCCGCTGAATCTCCGACAATTCGGAACGCGACCACTTGTGGATGCGGGAATCTTGCCTTTCAATCCGCCGCCGCAAAAAATCCAGCCCTATCCGCTCCACAAAATTTAGCTCAGACATCACTCTTGAGGTTTGGCAGTTGCGCCAACTTGGTATTATAGCGCGCAGGAGTGGGTTTCAACGGAGCAGAATCGCCGCAATTGGAATGGTTCCAGTCGTTCGAAAGGTTTCCAGTCGCCGCTCCCCCTCTTCCGTCACCACCGGACTTGATCCGGTGGTCTACGAAGAAATCGCTTCAACCTCTTAGCCATCACTTGTAGGCATGACAGATTGTCATGATTGTGGTGTCTGACTCCGTGGTGCTCGATGCTTTTATAAACGCAGTCCGGCGATGCGATTGTCTCGGCGGGATACGATGGTTCCCATTCTATTCTGGAATCGTGTCGCAGCGTCGACCTCGGACTCGCTTCGAGCATTGTGAGTGAGTGCGTAAACTCGGTAGGCGGGGACATTGCAAGCCGTCGTACCTATGTCCAGCCGTGACATCAGTGCCTGGCTCGAAATTTCGCTCTGCAATTTTTGCTCGGCTGAAGGGGAATGTGCCGCAAACATCCTTAAAGGAACCGCAAAAACTTTCTGAGGCGGATACTCAGGATATTTTTCCGATCTGGACGGACATACGTCGAAGATTTGTCTACAACCTATTTTGGGCTATTCAGCAGGACGGCCGCGTGTCGATGAAGAAGGACTGACATAGAGTCACATGCGGATTCTGCAATATAGTTTTTCTCTGAGCATCAGCTGATCGGGCAATTTTGTGCAAACACTACAACCGGTTAAAGGGAGTGGGCCAACGTTGGTTTCTGTGTGTGGTTGGTTAGAGAGAAGCATCATAACTGTCAACAAAAGACTTGACCCGACTCCGAGATCCAAATACATCTTGGCGTTCAATTGTACGCAAAAACTTGTGCTTGAAAAGATGCTTGGTCTACGCTGCAGCCATCTTGAAACTCTCACCCCTTGAAATGACGAAACTTTTTCACACTCAGACCCGTACAAAAATCTTATTCCCATGCGAGTTGAGAAAGTTGGGCTAACGTGAAACTGTTAATGCGGAGCACGTCTAATGCCTGCCCGATTGCCCTAAGAGATTGCGAGTATGAGAGAGTCGCAGATGTCAACTAATCCTCTAACGGCGCTGCGAAGGGGTGCTGGGTTATGGATAAAAAACACCGAAGTACCTTAAGGAAGGTACCTCGGTGTGCATGGAGCGGTTCCTTATGCAGCGGGAAAACAAAAATCGGAAAACAGATTATTCTGGCGTTCTTGGTTTTTTCCGGGATGCAGACCCTTCACACGGAGCTGAGCAGCAACGGCGGCCTGCGGACCTGTGCCGAAATCGTAATCTAACTCGCTCAGCGGAATCATCAGATCGGATTGGCTGATCGGCATACCATCGGTGCGATCGCTCGTGCCAAAATCCCAATCTATGCTCGTGTCGTCGGTGGTATCTCCGACGACACCTGTGTCGTAAGTCGCCACAATATTAACAGAGTATTTCGTCGCATCTACTACATCGTCCCAATTGGCTTGAATCACGTTTTCGACAATCGGGCAAAGCACGTTAATCGGAGCCTCGAGATGGTGCGCACGGACCATCGTGGAAGCCGCAAACAAACCTACCGCGGCAAGAACGGTTATTTTTGATCGCTTTTTTTTCATGAACTTCCTCCTGTTTTTTGTGGACTGATATTACTCGGCCGGCCGCAGCGGATCACAGCAGGATTAGCGCCACCGGAAAAAGATCGAGTGAATTACGTAGAATAATAGACTGCCGGCGTCAGAAACGGACAATGCAAACGCGAGCCAAACCTTTGAACGGTGCGACCGTGAATCAAATCACAAACAATCTTGTACGAGGCGTTCGCTCTTGTTCGGGAGAAATACCGGTCTATTCAGCGTTGCGACTAAAGGAGGGAAAAGCACGAATACGAGTTACGAAATGAACAAAAGATCGGCTAAAACCCGTCAACGCAGTTCATTCATGCCTGGTGATCAGAAAATTTATCACTTTGCTTATTTGATTTTGGCTGTTTGTAGCCGATGTTCACTCGGTTTGGGATTGAGATTGCTCGGATACACCGCACGCGCTTCTAGCACCCTCTTTGGCGAACTCCGCTTCCGGACCGCCCGGAAGTTGCTTGCAATCGACCCGACACTACATCAGCCCACCGGCATGCGCAGATTCTCTGTCGTTGTTCACACCCGCTCTTTAACGCAAAGGTCCCTCATCGAGATGCTCCAGTAATGAGCTATCGCACAGCGAATTCTCGTTCATTGGTTCTGGAGAGCAAGATACGAAATGATTATAACGCTTATGCACTGGCAGAGACGTGATTTAATGTTCAATGCCCCTCTTTTGCTAATTTAGTCAACGCGACGACGCAGGACTGGCAAGATCCGCTAGAAGGACTTCCATCTAAAGCTACGTCAGTACAAGAGATGACGACTTTACCGGCATCATCTTTGCGCTAAAGCTGATCCGCTAGTCGTGCCTATAAGAGTGCTTTGATGGAATCTTCAGAGAGAAACATGGAAATGTCGGTAATAAGCGACAAATAGAGGACCAACTGGGAAAAGACACGCGTAACCCCTTCAATGATAACGTCGGAATAAAACCTCAAGGCGAGGATCTGCGATTGGAACCCTATATCGAGCAAGGAGAAAAAGAAATCCGCAGTACTAAAGAAACAGCGTGCTCTTCTAATCGGCGGCGTAAGGTTCGGATTTATTTTCCCTTATGACCGGTCAAACACATCGATAGTGGGAACGAAACGAAATAACTGGATTCACGAATGTTCAAGCGCCCAGAATGGCCAATTCTCAGAGTCAAATGTTTGCTCTGTGGCCACCCGAATTGTCCGGCGTGTCGCGAAATCTCGTCTTCTATCCTGGCTTGTTGTAAATGCCGAGCCAAAATCATCGAGCGCCTGAAAGAATTACACGAGCATCAAAAAAAGAATGGTAAAGACACCGCCTGATTTTACCTGTCTTTTCACTCTTGTCATGGTGCCGTCGCTTGCGGTTGTGAATCCCGCCGGCGGCGGACGGATCAATAGCCCAACGCAAAACATCGATGCCCATGAAATCTATAATACGGCAACCAATTCCTGGACGGCGGGAGCGCCGCTGCCCACCGCGCGCAGCGGCGTGGCCTACGCTCTGTATCAAAACTTTATCGTCGTCGCCGGCGGGGAGTGCCGCGATAAGAAAACTTTCGCCGAGAACGAAGCCTACGATCTAAAGAGCGGCCGCTGGGTCACGTTTGAGGCGTTGCCCACGTCACGCCATGCTTTCCGCGGCGTGACCGTGGGAAAAAGCCTCTACTTTGCCGGTGGCGCATCCAATTGCGGCGGCGGCCCGAGGTTGAGCGAGCTGTTGGTGTTTGATTTGCCGTGAAAAGATCGGATTTCCCCGTCGTGCCGGCTGCGTTACTTACCGCTCAGGTTGACGCCGTGTCTAACCGGTAGAACCGAGCGGCATTTGCGCGCAGGATACAGTCTTTGCCGTCCTCGCTAATCTCTTCATTCTCGTGGTTTGACTTTAAACCGACGGTCAAAAGGTTCAAAGGTGGAGCATTAGGCATCAAACTTTCAACAGCGATAGGCCTGTGACCTTTTTGAAATCCTGCGTATTACGAGTCACGAGCGCGCTTCCGGTAAATATGGCCGTCGCTGCAATCAAACTGTCGGGAACTTTGAGCCGGTACTCTCTGCGTACGAAAGAAGCAAGCCGCGCAATGTGGGAGTCGATAGGAATGACAGAAAGCGTTCCGACAATTTTGTCGATAACCGCGTGTTCTTGAGTAGCAGATTCGAAAAAGCGAAAAGCTCGAGCTCGGTTATCGCGGAAATGTACACGGGGGCGTCATGTGCGAAAATCTCCCGCAACAAAGAAACTGCGTTGGAGTCATCTTTGAGGTAGTACAGTATCGCATTTGTATCGAGTGTATAGGCCAAGTTAATGAATCATCAGAAGGAGGGCTTCTTCGACCATTCGCCGCGCATCTTACTGAGTTCACGGATGGGCTCAGGACTGCGACGCTTCCAGGCGCCACGGGCTTTCTCCCAGACCGCCAACCGCTCTTTAAGGGCTTATCAACGGATAAATTTGGGAAACACCTCGACCTTGTGCACGCTTTGCCATGCGGAGACGTTATATCAGCCCCATCCGAAATAAAAGCCACAGGGTCAGGAATAGAAAGCACACAGTCAGGCTTTTACGACTTGAATATCTTTGAAAAGAGCGGCTGCTTTAGCTCGCTTTCCCGTTTCCTCCGGCAGAATTTCGTTGAGGACGGAGCGCGTCAAAATCGTTCGAGATAATGAATCACAGTCGTTTAAACGTTCAAACGTTACAGCCGTTTAAAAACAATAGCGCGCCCGGCGCAGAACTTTCGCGTTTAAGCGATACGATCAGCCTTGAAGCAAGTATTTGTGCGAACACCCTGCTCGTAAGTTTATAGGCCGCGAGAGCTTCCGTTTGTTTCCAGGTTAATTTGACGATGTGTCCAAGCGGTAGAACCGCGCGGCATTTTTGCGCAGGATACCGTCTTTGGCATCCTCGCTAATCTCTTCATTCTCCCGAAGCTCGTGAATCTCCTTCAGCACGGTCTGCGTGTTCACCTCGTGAGGAAAGTCCGAGGAGAACATGAAAGCTCCGGTCCCTGCTGCCTTGATGGCATAGGGTAGGTCTGTTTCGCCACCTTCAATGCCTACCACCAAGCGGCCTGCCTCAACGAGCCCGCGGATGTAGTCACCGACGGTTTGGCCTTCCCGCAAATTCTGCGATGTTCCGCCCCATCTCGACATATTGACGTGACTTTGGCATATGATCGATATGCACGCAATTTTGTCTCGGATGCTCCAAATCAATTCTCACCAAGGGATGTCATGATCCATGACAATATCCACCAAAATCATGGTGTGGACGCTTTCGCTTTCCTTTTTACTTTTCTCCACAAAATCGGCATTTCCCCTCGACGAAGTGAACGTCACCTTACCCTCGAAATCATTTCAATTCGTGATCTTTCCCATTGCCAAAGAGCGCGGCTATATGAAGGAGGAAGGCATCGATCTCAACATCATTGTCACGGGTTCCACTGTCGGAATTCAAGCTGTGCTTGCCGGAGACATGCACTTCACCGGCTCCGGTAGCAGCGCCCTGGTGGCGGTGACCAAAGGCAATGCCCCACTCAAGACCGTCTTGGCCGTGAACGATCAGGTCCTTCAGTGGCTCATGGTCCGGCCGCAAATTAGCAGCTTGAAAGAATTGAAGAATAAGAAAGTCGCCGTCACCGGCGTCGCCTCGGTTGCCACGTTTATGTTCAAGCAGGTGGTGCCCAAGTATGGACTCGACGCAAACAAAGACGTGACGTTTATTGCGTTCGGTCCCGGACAGCGCCTGGCGGCGATGATGTCGGGGGCGGTAGATGCAGGGCTGTTGACCACGGAAGATCGCTTTGCAGCTCTCGACCAGGGGATGAAGGAGTTGATGTATCTGGGGAAAGAGGTGAAAAATTCCTGGGGAACGGTCGCAACCACGGACCGCTTCATAAAGGAGCAGCCCAAACTGATGGCCGGATTTATGCGCGCGACTCTCAAAGCTCTCCGCCTGGTCAAGCAAAATCGTGAGGTGGCGGTCGATGCGATCGTGAAGTTTTCCGAGTTGAAACGAGAACTGGCGGAACGCACGTACGACGATGTTATCGGGACTTTCACGAGCAACGGGGTCGTGGACGAAGAAACGCAAAAGAACGATCTCGACATCGTTCGCCTGGTCGCCAAGGTGAAAAAGGAGGTGCCCATCGAGCGCGCCTACAACTTTAGCTTTGCGGCGCAAGCGGATAAGGAGCTGACTCAAGCAGGTTGGCGGCCCTAAAACCAACCCCGAGCGTCGCGCTAGCTTCTTATGGGGAGGTCAAGGGCACCATGGCAACAAAAGCTCTCGCAGATCGATTCGATCACATCGTCCTCACGGTCAATGACGTTGAAGAAACCACAAAGTTCTACGAACGGGCTCTCGGTTTCAAAAGAGAAATTTTTCAAGGGTCGGACGGGCAGCCGCGCTATGCGCTGCGCTTCGGCGACCAAAAGATCAATCTCCAGGACCGCGCCAGCGATACCGCGAACAAGGCTCAGGCCCCAACCTTTGGCGCGGGCGACTTCTGTCTCATCGCGGCGCTTCCCCTGGAGCAGGTGCTCGCCCATCTGCGCGCCGAGAATATAGCTATAGTGGCCGGCCCCGTTGCCAGAAGGGGCGCCGTTGGACCCATGCGGTCTGTTTATTTCCGCGACCCTGATGGCAACCTCGTCGAAGTATCGCAGTACATCAGCGAAACGAAGTAGATCTGACAAAAAGGCTTCAATTGAACTGGATCATTCCCAAAGTAATTGTCAAACGAATTTGCAGTCAATTGGGCGGGGGTGTCATGGCAAAGATTCGAACCCGAAACCCGCCATAGAGCTTCAAGGCGCTGTGTGATCTTCTTTACAGTCTTTCAGCTCCATCGAGTTTCCCAAGATCCCGGTCAAAGGTACCCAAAGGAACGTGACCGGCCTTCCGAGCTACTTCGAGAATCAAACAGTCGGAGAACCCTAGTGCCGGACGACGGCGGTAGTGCTCCAGTGCGGCGGCGACGGTATCGGAGTCTTGGATTGTGAGATCTCTGTGATGCAAGAGCATATCGACGGCAGTTGCCAGTTCTGAGTGAGTGAGTTCGTATAGGGCCGCAAGGACCCACGTTGCTTCTATGAGGACCAGCGTCGATATCCACGCACCTTTGCTAATGAAAGCTTCCGCAGCAGCGATCTGCTTGCGGTCGTCGCGCGTGACCAGACGAACCAGTACGTTCGTGTCAACGGCGCGCATGCTTGTCTTTCATATAGCGCCGCACGCCTTTATCGAAGTCTTCCAGCTTCTTCGAGACGGGGGTGCCTTTGGGAAAGATCGCTCGGTGAATATCCTCTGACGAGTACCGACCGGCTTTGCGAACGATGATCGCATCGCCCTCCTCATCCCACTCTAGAACGGAGCCCGGGCCGATGCCGAGTTTTCGTCGCACCTCAGCTGGAACGGAAATTTGACCCTGAGCCGTGACTTTCGACTGTGCGAGTGCCATAGGTGTTAATTACCATGGTAATGACTAACTATCAATCAGCTTTCCCAACTTTCTACTCAACAGATGCCGCAGCACTTGCAGTAAAGAATCGCTGTCCGTGCGCTTGTCGGACGATACCGTCTGGTACAATGAGTCGGGGCGATGCCCGTCGAGGCGTTGAGATCCTTGCAAGAATGGCCCTCTCCCAGCGGGCCGAAGTCTCACCCCTATGCCATCGACAAGCGGCCACTGCAAGGGATAAACGACCACGTTCAAACCGTTCAAGCCGTTCACAACGTTTGGAACGATTGGAGCGAATTGGACTCTGCTAAAGTAACCTATCCTCTAGCTTTGATCGCGGCGTTTCACACTGTCAGTCGCGGCGTGGCGGAGGCACTGGTTTGGCTCTTTCGCCGAACAGCCAATCTTTCAGGATGCCACCCAACCATTCTTTCGCTGTGTCGAAAAACGGTTCCCAGATAAAATCGTACGGTCTTTCATATGGGAACCGGGCGCCGCCGTCGATTAATCGCGCAGCAAGCGTTCGCCGAAAAAAGTCACCCACCACCAGCAAGGCGTTGTGCCCGCCCTCGCCCCAATAATTGCTGCGCATGGTGACCCGCGAGTCGTTGAAGCCGACCCACGATCCAGCCACGAGCCGCGGATGCATCAAGATAAACCAGCCGTCGGTATTTTTTTGCGTGGTTCCGGTTTTCCCCGCAACATCGGCGCGCAGGCCGAACCGCGTTCGCACCTCTTGCCCGGTGCCCTGGTCGACTGCGTCGCGCAGCATGTTGATCAAATCTCCCACGGTTTTGTCAGACAGGACGCGCTTATTTTCGGTTTGGAATCCGGCGAGCACGTTGCCCCTTTTATCAGTGATGCGGGTGATAAAAATCGGCTGGCGATATTCGCCGCCGGCAGCGAGGGTGCTGTAGGCGGCGACCATTTCCAACGGCGTAACCGGGCTGGTCCCGAGTGCCAACGAGGCCACCTCTTCGAGCTTACTCTGGTTAACTCCCATGCTCCGGGCAAGTTCCGCGGTTTTTTTGGCGCCGATTTCCTGCATGACCTGCGCGGTGATCGTATTTTTTGAATAAATGAGACCCTCGCGCGCCGTCATCGGCCGGCCGCTCGGCGCCGATTGATCGGAGGGGCGCCATACGGTGCCCTCCGGCAGTGGAATTTCCACTGCGCGGTCGGTGAAGCGTTTATCGGGTGACATCCCCTGCTCGAGCGCCGCGCCGTAAACAAACAGTTTAAACGTCGAACCCGGTTGCCGCCTGGCTTGCGCCACGTGATCGAATTGGTCAGTCTTGAAGTCGCGGCTTCCGACCCAGGCCTTCACCTGACCGGTGGCCGGATCGATTGCCACAAACCCCACTTGCAAACGCGTTTTGTCGGCGCGCAGCTTAGTCATGAATTCGCGATTGCTCTTGAGTTGGGCTAGCGCGACCTCGGGCGCCGCACCGGAATCAACCGCGCTCCGGTATGCTGCGGATTCTCGAATAAACGCGTCGATCAAGCCAGGCTTGGTTTTCCAAAAATGAGCGAAAGGCTGCACCCGCCGGCGCCGATCGACATACGCATTCGCATCCGGCGATAGCAATCGTCCGGAGCTCAGTCCCCACTCGACGTCTGCGACAGCCTGCAAGGCTTGCATTTGGCGGTTTACGGCTTGGTTGGCCACCGCCTGCAAACGTGAGTCGATGGTGGTGTGCACGATCAAGCCGTCGGAATAAATGTCGTGGTCGTTACGATCCGCCCAGTCGATCAGCCATTTACGAATGTACGCGGCAAGATGAGGCGCGGGACCGACGGCTTCCGGCTGGCGTTCGAAGTCGAGGCGTATCGGCCTGGTTTTTAGCTTATCGAAATCGCCCTGGCTCAACACCCCGCGCTTGACCATTTGCGACAGGACCACATTACGGCGGCTAAGCGCGCGCTCGGGATGAAGCACCGGGTTGTAGTAGCTGGTGCCTTTCAACATGGCGATCAAGGTTGCGCTTTCAAGTACATTGAGTTTGTCGGCCGATTTGTCGAAGTACGTGCGCGCGGCCATTTCGATCCCGAACGCGTTATACAAAAACGGCATCGTGTTGAGATACGTTTCCAAAATTTCTTTTTTTCTATAGGCGTATTCGATTTTAATCGCCGTGATCGTTTCCTTTATTTTCCGGGTGATCGTCCGTTGCCGGCCAACTTCCTCAGGATATAAGTTACGCGCGAGCTGCTGGGTGAGAGTTGAACCGCCCTCCGGATCGCCGATCAAGGTGCGCGCGATGCCCGCGGCGGTGCGGCGCAAATCAATGCCATAATGTTGGTAAAAGCGGTGATCTTCCGTGGCGATCAGGGCATCGATCACATGCGGAGAAACCTGATTTAACCGGACCCAGTCGCGGTTCATTGGCTTGTAAGCCGCAAGGCGCTTGCCATCGGACGAAATCAGCACGCTCGGTTGGTCAATTCTAGCTTTTCGTATATCCGAAATACTCGGCGTGAACGGTATCAGAATGACGGCGTACGCACACAACAGCGCCAGTCCGAGCACACCTAACGCGGCCAGTCCCTTCATGCCATAAAAAATCCTAATCCGTGTACTCAACGTTGGATTGATGACAGCCTTGAAGTAGCCCGCGAGCCGCCGGTACAAGCGCGTCACCCGTCCGGGAGGTCGTACGTTTTTAACCACTGGCATTCCGTAGGTTTTTGGCGCCACTGAAAAGATCTTACTTTCACAACCCTTCCAGAAAAGCACGCGGAAGGCTCGCGTGCAATGAAGCGATCCAATGATCGGGCTATCGGTATCAGCGAAAAGCCTATAGCCGAAGGAAGTTGCGTGAGATGAAAGCGTGAGATCAAATCGTTTGCTAGAACGAGAATCCCGGCCCATCGAATCGCGTCACCGTCACCCGGCGTAATCTATTTAGACGAATGGACTGTGAAGAAAGTTAATCACGATGCTCGCTCGCCCATTGTGATCAAAAGGGTTGTCGAGATGTCGGTCAGGCCCATAAATGTTCCGATTTCGGTCCGTCCTTCTGTTCACGCCTCTCCACAACCCTGTTGAGCTATTCCAGCCCTTCTGAGCACGGGTGAAACCCCGCGAGTTGGGTCGTCAGTCTGGAGCAGCTGCGATTGGATGGTGATACCCGTCCGGCACGGCTCGGGTATCTCAGTGAAGGCCGCCGAGAGCATCTACCACGGCATGCCGATCCTCTCGACATCTTTCGGTCTGCGAGGACTCCCTGCCATCGAGCATCCCCAGATCGTACGGCGCGACACCGCGAAGAAATGGGTGTCGTTTCTGTCCTCGACCGAATCCCGCAAGCTCTGCCAAGAACGCTTGCCACTCAGTGTGAGCCGACATTTCGAGTTGGAAGCCAACGTTCCCCGCTGCGCTCATTTCCTGTCTCGCCTGCTCCAAATGAAACTGCCTGATTCCGTCGCCTGACCTGCCAGATAATTACCGAATGGCTAACGTTAAATCTCGAACGAATATCGTACCCGTCGAACTATCATCCGCCGAGCCGTTTGACGGCTTCCTGGCGATAAGAATCCTCGATAAACATGGAAGCCGGATACGGTTTGTCTAAGGCCTTTCTTTCGACTTCCATATTATGACCGTTTCGATGCCTTTCATGCTGGGCGCCGCGTCATTGCGCATTTCTTTTAGATCCTCGACAACCATTTTGTAGGCCAACTCGGAATACTTACGGCTGATCTTATGATGCTTCACCATCGAATCGACGGCCGCTGCCTTGTTTCTCGGATCGTTGATAAACCGTACGGCCTTGATCATGGCCATTAAGAATCGGACGGTCGTGTCTTTGTTCTTGGGGAGCCAGTTTGCGTTGCCCGCGATGGTCGTAAACTGGTAGTCCGGGAGGTAAGTTCCGATGTTGGCGAGAACATTAATCCCGCTTCACGTGCCTCAAATGAAACTGGAATCGTTACCATGGCACCCGAGACCGCGCCCTTTTTGACCGCCGCGAACCGCGCCGGTGTTCCTCCGACGCGCCGAAGGCGACAGGTTTTGCTGGATTGCTCGGGCCTTTCGCGGTGGTGAAATCTCCGATCTTCCAGCGAAGCCTGGCCAGCGTGCCAATTACAACGGTAGAGCCAGAGCCGACAAAACCAGGGAAGCGAACAGCGGGTTCAAGATGGCACATCGGGTTTTGATTATGAGCCGGAGGAAATCAAGCACCATGTTTCGATCTCAACGGCCTTT
>WHTF01000112.1 GCA_009379725.1 Deltaproteobacteria bacterium | reverse complement strand
CATCCCGATGCCAATGATCGATGCCGATACTCATGTCGACGAGTGCGAAGATACGTGGAAGAAGTTGGAGGGGACGACCTACGCGAAGTATATACCGGTGACGATTGCGATGCCGCCCGATGAGGCCCAACGAGCCGGCTATAACCCGACCAACAGCCGCTGCTGGGTGGTGGAAGGCAGGCTGCAGAATCGCGCCATCCGCGATGAAGTCAACCATCCTCCCCGGGTGCTGCGGGAGCTTCAGGACGTGCCGGGCCGCCTGGCTCACATGGACAAGATGGGTGTTGCCGTGCAGGTGATCTTCCCAACCTTCTTCATCCGCTACAATACCAGCAACGCGGAAGCCGAATGGGCCCTGACCACGACTTACAACCGCTGGCTCGCCGAGAAATGCGCGCCGACAAACGGCCGGCTGCGTTGGGCGGCGGTGCTGCCGCTGCTTAATCCCGACAAGGCTGTTGAGGAGCTGCGTTGGGCGAAGGCCAATGGCGCCTGCGGTATTTTCAAACGCGGCTTCGACCTCGACCGGAAGGTCACTGACCCGCACTTTTTCCCGGTTTACGAGGAAGCCAGCGCGCTCGACCTGCCGCTGTGCATCCATACCGGCCATCCGCTGCCGGGGAGCGAATGGGACAGGGGCTTTCCGATCATGTACTCCTGCAGCGCGTTGGTGAGCTCCGGGATGGCAAAGAAGTTTCCGAAACTTCGGTTTGGGCTCATTGAGTCGGGCGCCTCCTGGATTCCCTATACGATCTCCCAGTTGGGAGCGGTAAAACGCCAAACGCTGCGCGGTCAACAGACTCGATTGCCCCGCCTGTTTGAACTCGAACCGGAATTGTTCCGCGCCAACCGGCTGTTCGTCACCATCGACCCTATTGATGACATCGAGTCTCTACTGAAGTTCGGAACCGAAGATAACCTAATGATCGGCACCGACTACAGCCACACCGATATCTCCGCCAACCTGAGCGCGCTGGACGAGGTCCGCGGCTGGGTGGATGAGGGCAGGATCAGCAATGCCCAAGCCAAAAAAATTCTCGAGACCAACTCCCAGGCGTTCTACGGCCTGTAGAAGAAGATGCCCACGCCGCAGCCAGTGCGCCCAATCGAAGGCTTCTTGCTGTGG
Source organism: Deltaproteobacteria bacterium (assembly GCA_009379725.1). Taxonomy (GTDB): domain Bacteria; phylum Desulfobacterota; class Binatia; order UBA9968; family UBA9968; genus WHTF01. The sequence goes on along the minus strand of WHTF01000112.1, from coordinate 11,230 downwards.
CGGCGTAACAAACTAGAGTCGGCGGCGCTCAATAAGCCTTCCGCAAAAAGCGGTCTTCTGCTTGTAACTATTGTTCTACCCTGCGAAATCGGTAAGTTCGCTGTGATGACGTGACCCGTCGGCGATATGCTCTTTGTTCGCCGTATGTTATAGCCGAAGAATATTACATCTAAGGAGGCCAGTTGAATGCTACGTACAGTGTTTCTGGTTGTGTTATTGTTAGCGAGCGTTGTTCAGGTGCGGGCCGATGACGCGATGAAAACCGACCCTGACAAGTACAAAGTCGTGCTCGAGAATGAGCGGGTGCGGATTCTTGAGTACAGGGACAAGCCGGGGCAAAAAACCAAGATGCATACACATCCCGACTTCGTCCTACAGGCTCTCGCGCCTTTTAAGCGCAAGTTGACGTTATCGAATGGAAAGACGATGACTCGTGAGTTCAAAGCGGGGGACATCGTTTGGATGAATGCGCAAACCCATGTCGGTGAGAACATCGGTGAAACCGACACTCACGTATTGATCACCGAGCTAAAAGAACCTGCCGCCAAAAAAGCCGGCGGCAAGTAATCGAGCTAAGAGCGCAATAATTCCGCGTATCGATTATTCCCGCCGGTCCGCCGGCTGGGCGGCACGGCCGCCAATTACCGTTCAAAGCATTTAAAGCCACTCTGTCGCGCGACAGCTTCCTCTAAATACAAAAGCTTTAGCCTGCAAACCTTATTGAAACCGACCACACTGTTTCGGACTGGCGTAGACATTGCTATCGATATCGAGAAGAATGATAGTTGAGGATTCACTAATCCTCCTGACTAAGGAAGTCACACGATGAAGCATGTTTCTAACAATCCTGCCTTCGAGCGATTCGCCTTCGACAATACCTATGCGCGCGAACTTGAGGGCTTCTACGTGCCCTGGAAAGCGGCGCAAGTGGCGCGGCCCAGGTTGGTTAAGTTCAACCGTGAGTTGGCTGAAGAATTGGGGCTGGATGCCGGTGCTCTCGATTCCGAGGAAGGCGCGAGGATCTTTGCGGGCAATGAGACCCCCGAAGGAGCGGTGCCGCTGGCGCAAGCATACGCCGGGCACCAGTTCGGCGGCTTCGTGCCCCAACTTGGCGACGGGCGGGCGCTGCTCCTGGGCGAGGTGATCGACCGCAACGGACGTCGTCGTGACATTCAGCTCAAGGGCTCGGGTCCGACTCCCTTTTCGCGCGCTGGCGACGGCCGGGCAGCACTCGGGCCCGTGTTGCGTGAATACCTGATCGGCGAAGCGATGCACGCGCTTGGTATCCCGACGACCCGGGCGCTTGCCGCAGTCGTCACAGGCGAGCCCGTCTTTCGCGAGGTTGCGCTGCCGGGCGCGGTTTTGACGCGCGTTGCTGCCAGTCACATCCGTGTCGGCACCTTCCAATTGTTCGCCGCCCGCGGTGAGCAGGCCAAGATAGGTCGCCTGGCCGATTACGTAATCGATCGCCACTATCCGGAACTGAAGGGTCAGGCGAACCCTTACCTCGGATTGCTCGAGCGCGTGGGCGACAGACAAGCGGCGCTCATTGCCAGCTGGATGCATGTGGGCTTCATCCATGGCGTAATGAACACCGACAACATGGCGATCTCCGGTGAGACAATCGACTACGGCCCATGCGCCTTCATGGATCATTATGATCCGGCCACAGTCTTCAGTTCCATCGACACTCAGGGACGTTATGCCTACGCCAATCAGCCAAGGATCGCCCAGTGGAACCTGGCGCGGCTGGCGGAGACGCTTCTACCGCTGATCGATGCTGATGGAAACCGTGCCATCGCACGCGCCACTGAGGTAGTCAATGCCTTTCCAGAACAATACGAACGCCACTGGCTAAAAGGGATGCGCGCCAAGCTAGGACTGGTCAGCCAGGAGGAGGCCGACCTCAACTTCGCCACGGGGTTTCTCACCGCGATGGAAGGCAAGAAAGTTGACTACACCTTGGCTTTTCGTTACCTCGCCGATGCGGCCTTGGGCCAGGAGGAAACGATTCGCGCGCTGTTTGCCGATCCGTCGGCTTACGATCTCTGGAGTGGACACTGGCGGGCGCGGCTTTCGCGCGACGCCGTGGCGCCTTCCGTGCGTGCGCAGGCGATGCGGCGTGCTAATCCCGCGTTCATTCCACGCAATCATCGAGTCGAGGAAGCCTTGAGTGCTGCAGTAGAAGAGGGGGATTACACGCCTTTCGAGACGCTGCTTGATATCCTATCGCGCCCTTTCGACGATCAGCCGGAGTTTGCCGCCTTCGCCGAACCCCCACCAGAAGGGCGAGGGTGCTACCAAACCTTCTGCGGCACGTGAGTGAAAAGTCAGGGCCACGCTAAATTTCCATTGCGTTTGATTTCTAGGGTCTTCAGGCTTTCTTGTGAATCGGGGATGGGAGATTGCACCGCAGAGGTGCTGAGGACGCGGGTAAAGAGTTTTTGGTAAACATGACTGCGAACTCTGGGTCTCTGTGGTGAAATTTCTTCACACGGAACCCGAAAGAACCAATTTCTACAGGAGGCAGATCGGCTCAGCATGGCGCAAAAGTTTTACGTGGTATGGTCAGGACGGCAGACCGGTGTATTCACGGATTGGGCGTCCACCCAGCGGGCCGTGGACAAGTATGCCGGGGCGTGCTTCAAGTCCTTCCCGACCCGTGAGGAAGCAGAGCGAGCCTTTGGTCGCGGCGGCGAGACAAGTGTTCCGACTAAAACGGCCGGTAAGCAAAAAGCCGGCGCACCGGACAGCGAACGCGCCGGCAAGCATAGCGCGCATCAGTTCGATGTCCGCATTTATTGCGATGGCGCCTGCGAACCCAACCCCGGCAACGCCGGTTCCGGCATCGTGGTCTATCGAGCCGGAAAACTCGCGCAGTTGTGGTACGGCCTGTACAACCCCATGGGGACCAACAACACGGCCGAACTGAACGCGCTCTACCACGCATTGCGCATGGCCGAAGCCGAAATAAAGGCCGGCAACAGCGTCGAGGTATGCAGTGACTCGGCCTACTCCATTAACTGCATTCGCAGTTGGGCAGCAAACTGGGAAAGGAATGGATGGAAAAAAACAGGCGGCGAGATCAAGAACCTGGAAATTATCCAGGACTGTTACGCGATCTACCGCCGCATTGAAGGAGAACTAAGCCTCACCCACGTCGCCGCCCATGTCGGCACTGAAGGCAACGAGCTCGCCGACCGCATGGCCATGCTCGGCGCGCAGCGTAAAGAAAAAGAACTGCGTCTGTATCAGGATAAAATAGATATTCCTACACTGCTGAAGATGCGGGCGGGGTGAATAAGAAAACGTTGGGCAGAACGACTATGTTCTTAGCTGAACTCAATTTCTTCGCTGCCATTGTCCTGTTGACTGACCGATGAACGAATGCAAACCTACGCAACCCCGAAGCCTCGGCTCGTTCCCAAGCGGTTCACGACCCTTCGCTTGCACCTTGACCCCCGATTGGGTTATTCCATTTCATATGGCTGTGAGCAATTTTTCACAAATCCGCACGAGAGCAACTCGCGCAAATTTTACAACTCAAAGGAGCCGAAACGATGGCCATTATTGAGCGAACCTATGGTAAAGAGACCGACGCCGTTATCAATGAATTGTTGATTTCATCGGATTCTCACGTCATCGAGCCCGCGGGTCTTTGGCAAAAACAACTGCCGAAGGCTTTTCAGGACCGCGCTCCCGATTTTGGCGGGCAAAGGCCCAACGACACGCCCGGCGGCGCCCAGGACAAGAACAAGCGCGTCGCCGAGATGGCCGCCGACGGCGTCAGCGCCGAAGTGCTCTATCCGACCCACGGGTTGAAGTGTCTGAGCCTCGACGATCACGAGTTGGAGGCGGCTTGCTGCCGGGTTTACAACGATTGGCTGATCGACTACTGCAGCGCCGCGCCCGAACGGCTGATCGGTATCGCCATGCTGTCGATGTACGACATCGACGGCGCCGTGAAGGAATTGGAGCGCTGCCGCAAAGCCGGCATGCGCGGTTCGGTGATCTGGCAGGTACCGCCGCCAGAGTTGCCCTTCTCCTCGCCGCACTATGACAAGTTCTGGGCCACCTCTCAGGATCTCGACATGCCGGTCAACCTGCACATCTTGAGCGGCCACGGCTACAGCCGAAGCCGCTCGTTCGGCCTCGGCGATACCGCAACCGGCATGACCGCGGAGCACAATAGCGTCAACATGAAGCTATTCCAGTCGGTCGATAGCCTTTACGATCTGATCTATTCCGGCGTGTTGGAACGCTTTCCCAAGCTAAAGATCGTCTTGGTTGAAAATGAGCTGGGCTGGATTCCGTTTGTCTTGGAGCAATGGGACTACTACTTCAAACGCCATGGCGTCAAGCGCGAGGGTCTAGCCATAACAAAACCGCCTAGCGAATACTTTCACAAACAGATCTACACGACTTTCTTCAACGACGCTGTCGGCGGTCATATCTTGTCGTGGTGGGGACAAGACAACTGCATGTGGTCCAACGATTTCCCGCACGGCAACTCGACCTGGCCCAATTCTCGTCACGTCGTCGCCCGCGACCTTGGCGATCTCCCTGCCCCGCTGCGCGCCAAACTGTTGCGGGGAAACGTCTCGAAACTTTACAACATTCCTGTTCCCAGTCCGGTTCAGTAAGGGCCAGAAGCCTGCGGCTCGTCTATGACGAGCGCAGGCTGAGCAGGTTCGCCACCGGCACCGCAGCCGCCGACTGCGTGGCCATTTCGACGTGCAGCGTAAAGAAGAAGAACTGCGTCTGATCGGCATGAAATGGATATCCGACGCTGCTGAAGATGGGTCGGGATGACCAGCAAACCGCCTGAAAACAGCCTGCCCGCCCTTTGTTCCCAAATTCCAATGGTAGCCCTGTAATCTTTCCTTGAATCCGAGGTGAAGCCCATCAAATCTGCCAGAGAAGCGGTCTTTCGGCTGGAAATATTCTCCTATCAATAACGCTAAGGCATTGATATGTATTACTTAATAATGAGTGATAAAGCGGACATGAAACCGGACATTTCAGCGGTTATAGATCGTAAGGAAACCGTAACATTGATGGAGCCGCTGCTTATCGCCGAAGGTTCACGTCATCGCGGTGATCTTACCGATCTCGTGATCGAAGTGGCCGCTCGCTCGGCCGGATTCCGGCGCAGCCTGCCAGATGGTATGCGCACTGCCTTGGCCGATCTGGTGCGAGCCATGAACTGTTACTACAGTAATCTGATTGAGGGGCACGATACTCATCCCATCGATATCGAACGGGCGCTCAAGAACGACTACAGCAATGATCCGCGCAAGCGAGATCTTCAGCTCGAAGCGAAGGCGCATATAGCCGTTCAGCGGTGGATCGACACCGGAGGACTGGCAGACCGCTCGCTATCGCTCGCGGGCATCAAGGAAATACACCGTCGTTTCTGCGAGCTACTACCTGACGATCTTCTTTGGATTGAAAATCCCGAGACCGGCGAGCGACTGAAAGATGTGCCCGGCCGGATGAGAGATCGCGATGTGCGGGTCGGTGAGCATGTCCCCGTCAGTCCCGGCGCGGTTCCGCGATTTCTTGTGCGTTGCGAAGACGCCTATGGCCGTCTGGGAAAAACGGATGCAATTCTCTCAGCTGCCGCGGCGCATCACCGCCTGCTATGGATACACCCGTTTTCCGACGGCAATGGACGCGTCGTAAGGCTGGTGTCACACGCGACTCTCCTCGAGAGTTTGGATACCGGTGGCGTCTGGTCGGTTGCACGCGGTCTCGCCCGAAATGTCACCGCTTACAAAAGCCATCTCGCCAGCTGCGATCGGCCCCGCCGGAACGATCTTGATGGGCGTGGCAATTTGAGCGAAGAATCGCTTGCCGATTTCACGCGATTTTTTCTGGAGCTTTGCATCGACCAGGTGAAGTTCATGGAAGAACTCGTTCAACCGGATCGCTTGCGCACCCGCATCATCCTGTGGACCGAGGAAGAGATCCGACTGGGTCATCTTCCGCCGAAATCGGGAAGTGTTCTTGAAGCCGTGCTCTATCGCGGCGAACTGCCGCGCGGCGACGCAGCCAATATCGTCGGCACCGGCGAGCGCCAAGCGCGCCGTATTGTTTCGGCCTTAGTCGACAAGGGAGTGCTTACGTCTGGAAGCCCGCGCGCACCACTACGCCTCGCGTTCCCAGCCGCACTGGCGTCGCGCTGGATGCCGGGGCTGTTCCCGGAAAGGACGGAGTAGCGGTGCGTCTAGTCAGCAGCGGCACCGCACGCGCCGGCCGCAGGGCCATGCTCGGCGCGCAGCGTGAAGAAAACGGACTGCGACGGTATCCGGAAAAAATAGATATTCCGAAGCTGCTCTAGATGCGGGGCGGGGCGATCATCTGTTGAACAATCCTCAACGGATCGGCTCAAACTCGTAGATGCCTCCATCTGCCATGAGTGCCAGAAAAAGATGACCATCCTTCAATGTGTACGACCGCACAAACTCCCAGTTTTTGATCACGCGATCATGGAGGGAGCCGGGTGGACACATCGTGCGAGTCAGCGCGAGGGGGCCAAACTGGAGTTGGTTCGGTCCCGAAGATTTCCCAGATCCGCGTCCACGGTTGCAGTCGATCCGCGCGCTTACTTTACCATCAGTCCCGAAGGCGATCGTGTATTTCGCCGGGTCGTCGGGCCTCAGCATCTTGTCGTCACTGCTTTGAAACTTGATTAGCTGCCAGGAGGTACCGCCGAGGTCAGCGACTCCGTTCTGCCGCGGAGCCGAGGTGCGCACACTGCAGGCGATGGGCAGCAGGAGCGCCGCCAACAACAGATAACGTATCCGGGCGATCTTCACCCGGTGAGCAAAACATACTTGCGTCGGGAAGTCAGAGACTATCGTTACGGCTGTCCGAAAGCCCGTGAAAAATAAACTTAGAGCAAAGGATTTATATAAGAATTGGATGAATCCGAGAGCGTTGTTGAATCATGGTCTGCCGGCTAAGGGCCGCCGGTGCCCATCGCCTCAAAACTGCTAAGTATAGACTGATGCATGATCCTCAAACGTCCTCTCAACTTCTTCTTCCTGATATTGTCAAGATAGAAGCCCCGACCCCGCAGGCTCCCCCGGTGAATCTCACGTCAATGGCTAAAAGCGGACCCGACCCCTTTGCTGACCCTCAGATCCCGATAGTACGCAAGGGGCGGGCGCAACGTTAGAACCCGGCGCCGCTGTTGTCATTGCTCAAGCGCGGCATCGACGATTTATTTTCAAGACGCCCTTTTCTTAGGATTAGTCGAGATATAATCGGGTCCGTGAGACGGTATAGACGATAAGCGTGCTTTCGCTCTAGCGGGAGGTTCTCGCCGTGCATCACTGATGGCTAGCTCCGTACGAGAGCTAAACAGAAAAGGAGTACCAGGACCATGACTTCGCCCGATTTAGTCCAGGCGTACCAATGGAATTACCGGCCGCAGCATCCCCGGCGACCCGACTGGTTTAAGGAATGGCCAGGCGGCGCCAAAATGGCCGTGATGCTTATCTTGCTGCACGAATGGGAGTCCGTGCCCGAGCCCATCAGGCCGATGCCAAAAGGCGCGCACCATACGTTCGACTTCCTGGCGCTGGGCGCGCGCGAATATGGCGCAAGGTTCGGGGTCTATCGCCTCCTGGACGTTTTAGAGCGGCACTGTGTCAAAGCGACGGTGATCAGCAGCGGTTTGGTCGCGGAGCTGTTCCCGGAAAGCGTGCGCGAAGTCAGAGCGCGCGGCCAAGAGCTCGCCACCCACGGCTGGGACCAGTCGATGCACCCGCCGGTGTTCACGACCAAGGAGGAGGAACGGGACACCATCGTGAAGTCCACGACTGCGCTCGAACGCGCCGCCGGTGAGCGAATCGTCGGCTACATGTCGCAGGGACCGCGGCCAACGCCCAACACACTCGAGATCATTACGGAACTCGGGTTTGTCTGGACCGCCGACTATTCCGACTCGGACGTCCCATACCTCATTGACGTGAACGGGAAAAAGATTGTGTCCGTGGGCTATGTGATGCCGAATTTCACCGATAACACGCTCGTGCCACTCGGTCTCGAAGGCGGACTGAAGCAATTGCAGGACGCCTTCGACGCCAGTTACGAGGAGTCTCACCGGCATCCCATGAAGTTCTGCTATGCCTGCCACGTGCACATCAGCGGCAGACCCGGAATGAGTCAACTGCTCGATCGCTTCATCGCCTATGCGCAGCAGCGCGACGGGGTGGGGTTTTACCCTTGCATCGATATCGCAAACTTCTGGCTCGAACGAGAAGGAAAATAAAGAAGGTATGCACATCCGGGAAAAGATCGAGACGGAACCGAAGGTCCGAGAGTGGTTTCGCGATCTCGTGAGTACCTATCTCCGACGATTGACACCTTCGCCGGTTCAGCGATAAATCATCGGTGAGAAAAAAGCGGTTTAAATTTTCAATACCGGGGAGACGCTGTGTTAAGCAAAGAAGACAACGAATTCGCGTGTCGTGTCGGGCCGGGAACACCCATGGGCGAGCTATTCCGGCGATTCTGGCTGCCGGCGATGCTGCCCGACGAGTTGCCCCATGCGGATTGCCCGCCCGTGCGCCTGCGCCTGCTCGGCGAGGACCTGGTCGCCTTTCGCGACTCCAATAACAAAATCGGCGTCGTCGAGGCTCACTGCCCGCACCGCGGCGCCTCGCTGTACTTCGGGCGCAACGAGGAATGCGGCATTCGCTGTGTCTATCACGGCTGGAAATTTGATGTCGACGGCAATTGCGTCGACATGCCGTCCGAACCTCCCGAAAGCAACTTCAAAGACAAGATTCACATCACGGCTTATCCGACGGCCGTCCACGGCGGCCTGATTTGGGTTTACATGGGGCCCGAACATCTCCGCGCAGAGCTACCTCAACTGGAGTGGACCCAAGTCCCCGAAAGTCACCGCTCGGTGTCGAAGTGGTACCAGGAGACCAACTACCTCCAGGGGTACGAGGGAGACATCGACAGCTCCCACGCCTCGTTCCTACACACCTACCTGGACCCGGCGGCTTCGCCGAGTAACGACGGCAGCGCCATCGATCCGAAGCAGAAGGCGCTGGACAAGGCGCCCAAGATCGTCGTGAACGACACCGACTACGGCTTCCGCTACGGCGCCCGTCGCACGATCGGCGAGGGAACCTACAACTGGCGGGTGACCCAGGCTCTGCTCCCGACCTATAGCCTCATCCCCTTCATCCGCTTCCCGGCCGGCGGACGAGCCTGGATTCCGGTCGACGACAATCGCACCATGACCTTCTATATCTCCTATCACCCGGATCGGCCGCTGATCGACCAGGACCTGGCGATGCGCCGCACGGGTCGCGCGTTTCCCCCCGAGTTGATCCCCGGCACGTTCATCCCGAAGCGCAATATGACGAACGACTACCTGCTCGATCGCGAGGTTCAGCGCACTACGACCTACACCGGTATCTGGGGGGTCAACGACCAGGATCGCGCGATACAGGAAAGCATGGGCCCCATCTACGACCGCGGCAAGGAGCACCTCGGCACCAGCGACCTCGCAATCATCACGGCGCGCAAGCGACTACTGAATCTGGCCCGTGAACTCCAGCAGGGCATCGAGCCCTTCCCCGCGTCCCACGGTGACGTCTATCGCGTGCGGGCTATGGACGTGAACACGCCGGTCGACAACTTCGACGCCGTGATCGCCAGCCACGGGAGCGGCCTAGGTGCCAAGATGTAGGATTCCGTAGTGTGGCCGCCCGAGGTGCCGCGCTGTACCGTCAATAAACCAACAAACCTGGTTCGACATCTGGGCTGTGCAATGCCGCCAACCGGCGGCCGTTCGACAACCTTTCAATTGGCCGAACCCTAACCTTGCAATTGGCCGAACCCTAAGGTTACGATTAGCCGATGCCGGACAAAGCTCTTTACCCGCGCTTCGCCGAGCCACGCCTCACCGAAGCACTGGCCGATTCGCCGATTGTCCTGATCCACGGTCCACGCCAGTGTGGCAAGACCACACTGGCGCAGATTATTGGTGAGCGAAAGCGCTACGCCTATCTTAGCTTCGATGACGTTGTTTTGTGTACGGCAGCGCAGGCCGATCCGGTGGGTTTCGCCGGTGATCTGCCGGAGCGAGTGATCTTAGACGAGGTGCAGCGCGTGCCGGCACTCTTCAGCGCTTTGAAGGTGGCCGTCGATCGTAAGCGTAGCGCCGGCCGCTTCATCCTGACAGGTTCCGCCAACGTGTTGCTCGTGCCCAAGCTCGCCGACTCGCTAGCGGGGCGGATGGAAATCATCCGGTTGCATCCGTTGGCGCAGTGTGAACTCAATCGTCGGACAACGAGTTTTTTCGACAGTCTTTTTGCTGGCAATTTTAAGACAAGACAAACGGACCGATTGGCTAGCCATCTCGCCGAGAAAATAGTTGCCGGCGGATATCCAGCAGCATTAGCGCGGCCAACGGAAAGGCGCCGAGCTACCTGGTATCGTGACTATCTCGACGCCCTGGTCCAGCGTGACGTGCGCGATCTAGCCCGCATCAGCTCCCTCGACATATTGCCGCGCTTGCTTACGCTGGCAGCTTCGCAGACGGCCAGACTGTTAAATGTGGCGGATCTATCGTCGCCCTTTCAGGTTAGCCGGCCAACCATTCGTGATTATGTTACGCTGTTGGAGCGTGTGTTTCTTGTTGATTCACTGCCACCCTGGCACAGCAACCGCCTGAGCCGACTCATCAAAACACCAAAGTTGCACGTGGGAGACACCGGTCTAGCTTGCGCCCTTCTTGGGATAAACGCCGCGGCTCTCGCCAGCGATCGGCCCCTCCTCGGTCAGCTTGTGGAAACATTCGCATTTCAGGAATTGCGACGACAGGCAAGTTGGTATGGCGAATCTGTAGTGTTTTTTCACTACCGCGACAAAGACGGCGCGGAAGTGGACATTGTAATCGAGCGGGGAGCGCGTGCGCTGGCAGGCATAGAGATCAAAGCGTCTGCCACCGTGACCGGCGCCGATTTCCGTGGGTTGCGCAAACTGAAAGAAGCGTCGGGCAAACGGTTTGTTGCCGGGATTGTCCTTTACGATGGCGAGGCCTGCGCAAGTTTTGGAGACGGAATGTTCGCTGTTCCGCTCCGTGCGCTTTGGGAAACAACATAACGGCGCCGTAGTTATTGATGATAAGCCGGTGGATAATCGTCTAATGCGAAGCGATCACCTCCGTGAGGGTGCGTTCGAAGCACTGCGCAAGAAG
>WHTF01000111.1 GCA_009379725.1 Deltaproteobacteria bacterium | reverse complement strand
CGCGGCGTCGCGGTAGGATTCGGCGATCTTAGGGGGCCAATCGCCCATATCGAAGGTATACGAAACAACGCGAGCGCCCGGTTGCAGTTGTCTCATTAGAATACGTTTTAAAGCCTGATTGCCGTCTTGGGATAGATACAGCGTCACCACGGTGGCTGGCGACAAGTCGGCAGTCATAAAATTCTGCCGGCGGATTTCCACGAGTTCTTCTAACTTTTCCTGTTTGATTTTTTCGCGGCTGAGTTTCACCAGCCCCGGGTCGACCTCGAAGCCCACCGCTCTCGCGCCGTATTCTTTCGCTGCGGCTATAACCATCCGCCCATCTCCGGAACCGAGATCGTAAACTACGTCGCTATTTTTGACTCCCGCTAGTGCCAGCATGCGATCCACTACTTCCTGCGGCGTCGGATCGAAAGGAGCCAATTGTTCGGGAAGCGTTCGCACCGCATATCCTTCCAACAGAGGCGCTGGTGCGAAGGGCTGCACTGCAGGATCCGGCGTAACCGTGGTCGCCGCTGCCGATCCTGACCGCGCCGGCACTTCGATGATCAAAACGCCCCGATGGGTTGGGAAGGTACTGCCCACGAACGGGCGATAATGATGCGGATAGTGGTACAAGAAAGGGGGATGGACTTGGCGTAAGACTTTTGGCGGAGCAGTGAATCGACCAAACGAGCGGCGGCGAGAATGAAAGCTCGCAGCCGGCGGATGCGGCACGACAATCCGAGGTCTTGAAAAAGAATGGCGAGATTTCCCGAAGTTCGGCCCGATCTTTGATGCCGATCCGAAATGACCCTGGCTTCTGATGCCGCCCCCGGCACCGCGATTTCCACGAAACGCCTGGCTCGACGCCGGCTCTGGTGTGAACACCAACAAAGCGACAATCAAAGCCAACCACTGCATCATGGGTGATCTTAAGGATACTCGAACGCTCAACCTGGAAAGCTTAGATACCGAGGTTGCGTATGATCGGCGCGCGCCAGAGCAGCAGGAGGGCCAGCACGATGACCACGAGACCCATGTAACTCACCGTCATCGGCGCGCCGATATAGTGAGAGCTGACACCGGCAACCAGCGCGCCGGCGGGCATCAAACCGCGATCCAATGCATAAATGCTCATTACCCGGCCGCGCAACTGATCGGGCACGATGACTTGCAACAGGGTGTGTGTGGTCGCCATGTAAAAGATTTGAAAAACACCGATGCCGACCAGCGCCAGCAGCGCCATGGGAAATGATCGAGTCCAGGAAAACACGTTTAACATCACGCCGAGCAGAATAAGGCTTCCCAGTAAGACGAAGCCCTGATGCCGGATCCGGTTGGCCAGCGTGGCGAGAAATAACCCGGCGAGTATCGCGCCTATTCCCGGAGCCGCCAGCAACATGCCCAAGCCTTCCGGTCCGACACCCAGCACATCTTTTTGAAATACCGGCATCAACGTCTGATACGGCATCGCAAAAACCCGCGGCACCAGAGCCGCCGTCATGAGAGCAAAGATGATCGGATTGGACCACACATAGACCAATCCTTCCTTCAGGTTGGCCAGCGCGGACGAGCGACGTGCTTCTCCCGGTGTCGGCGGGATCTCGATCCAGTACATGGCAAGAAGCACGCCGACATATGCAAGGCTTTGGACAAAGAAATTTCCCGCGGTACCGAACCATAATATCAGCAAACCGCCGAGCGACGGGCCGAGAATCTTGGTTAAGTTGAACGCCGACGAATTGAGCGCCACCGCGTTCATCAGGTCGCTTTTGGGCACGACGTTGGGAATCACGCTCTGCCGCACCGGATCGACAAACGCCCAGGTGAATCCGGTGACCACTGTAAAGGCAAAGAGGTGCCAGACCTGCAGAGAGCCGGAAGCCACGAGCATTCCCATGCCGATGGCTGTGGCCATCAGCACGTACTGCGTGCCGAGGATTAGCGAGCGCCGGTTCATCCGATCCGCGGCGACACCGGCGATCGGGCTGGCGATAAGGAATGGAAATACGCGCAGGCCGTTTAACGCGCCGAGCAGGATTGACGAGCCGGTGAGATCGTAAAGCAACCACCCCAGCGTCACCTGTTGAATCCACTGGCCGCCGCTCATGAACAAGGTGCCGAACCAAAGGTAACGAAAATTAACGTGGCGTAGAGAAGAGAAAGTTCCCAGACGGATGCGGCGCGGGCGCGTTTGGGCGAGGGTCTCTTGATGAATAGTTGTGGGATCTTCCAAAGGTCGTGTCCTTCGATGCGCGTCGGAAATCGCAGCGGCTTAAGTTCGGGAGCCACCGCAAAACTCAAGGGGTCTCGATTGTCCTGAAAAGAATTTCTAATGGCGTCGCAGGGCGAGAAAGTCAGCCGCCGCTAAGCTTAATTCGCTCGGCCGATGAACATAGCATCGTCCAAGCGAACAAATCCAGGCGGCTTGCCCTGCTTCGAGCGCACTTCGAGCCACTCACCCGCCGCACCCACGACCGTGATCTTCGTTCCTTTCCCGATCGTGGCAAGGGCGAGGGCGCCGGCGGAAGGCTTCTCGCGAACGGTCGTGGTTCTCACCACTTGATACACCCCAGGCTCGGCCGAGCGAGCCGGGGGCTTCGAAGCAGGGGGCGGTTTGTTTGACCGCGCCGTGGGCCGCGGAGTTGTCGGTGCGCGGCTCGACGCCAAGCGCTCTGCTTCGCGTGTCGCGCTCGACAATTGCTGCTGGGTTGCTGAGAGTTCCTTCTGGCTCTCTTGCAGTTTTGCGGTCAGCGTGTCTATCTGACTTTTCCTGTCATCGAGTTGTTGGCGGATCTGCTTGAGTTGCCCTTCCAAGGTCTGAATCTTTAGCTGTCGATCTTGCAGTTTCTTAAGATTTGTCTCTTGCAGCTCCCGTGTTTCGCTCCGTTGTTGATGTCCACCGATTAGAAACACACCGAGAGCAAAGACGATAAACCCAGCAATCAGTATGGTCTTAGATTGTACCGACAGCGGGTTATCGTCATGGCCGCGCGGCGCAGCGCCGGACATTTCCTCGCGTATCGGCCATTGCGGTACGCCGATGGAAGTGAGATCGGCCTTGCAGTAAGGACATTGAGGAGCGTCTTCCTGTATGCTGTTGGCGCAATGAGGGCACAGACGGCTGCGGTTATAGCTCGTGACGGCGAGTGCCTTGCCGTCTTTTGCACAGAAAGCGACGTTGTCGTCGTACTGAGCGGAACAATCGGGACACTGCTTCATGCAAAGCATTGTGAAGTGAATGGACGAAAGCGTCAAGTGAGTCAATGTCCGCGGGCGGTTTCTTGTTCTTGCCCGAATGTAACCCTTGGGCTATAGAACCCTTGGAGGATTACAAGATCATGGCTTTAATCATCAGCGAACCACAAACCAGAAAACTCATCGACATGCCGCGGGCCGTCAGCCTTCTCGACAAAATGTTTCTCGATCGGGCCAGCGGCAAGATCCGCGGCCTGCCGCGCCGCCGGCTAAAGGGAAACGAGAAGCAACTCAACATCATGGCTGCGTGGCATCAGGGTTACGATCTCTTCTGTCTTCGCGCCTACGTTGCTCAAGCAAACACAGTCACACTTTATAACGGTAAAAGTGGGCAGATCCAGGCGATCATCAATATGGGCTATCTCAGTAGTCTGCGAACAGGCGCTGCTACCGGGGTCGCCGCAAAGTATCTCGCGCCGGCGAATTCTAAGACACTGGGCGTTATCGGTCCGGGCTGGCAAGCCACCTTTCAAGTGGAAGCGGTTGCACACGCGTGCCGGATCGAACGGATCATGGTCTTCGGACGGACTCCCAAACGGCGCAAAGAATTCATCAAACAAATGACTAAAATCGTGCAGGCCGAATGGCACGAGGCTTCATCTGTCGAGGAAGTCGAAGGCGCATCTGATATTCTTCTCGTCTCGACCGACTCCACTACCCCGGTCGCCGACGGACAGAATCTTAAAGACCAGGTGCTGGTTGCATCCATCGGCGCTAATGCCGCCGTCAAACACGAAGTATCCCGCAACTTAATACGGCAAATGGACCTGATCGTCACCGACGACCTGGCAGCGGCAAAAGCCGACAGTGGTGATTTGATCGATGCCTGTCAGGCCGGGATCGCGCGCTGGGACGATGTCGCTCCGCTGGAACAATTCGCCGCCGCGGGCGCGCCCCAATCGCGCCTCAAAAGAATTTTTTTCCAATCCAATGGCATCGCCGACGAAGACCTCGCCGTCGGCCGCTATGTGCTGGAGCAGGCAAAGAAGAAAAAAATCAAGGTTCGGCGCGTCACCGAAATTTAACGTGTGCAAGTGCGCGGCAAACCACAATTTCGGAAACAGGACACTAGCAGTTTGCTGAAAGACTTTGATTACAGGCTGCTCAAAAAGACTCAGGGGCAAGGCGCGCGAAAATCGACGAGCGGAGGCGTACTTGCTCAGTACGTTGACGCGAAGCGACTAAGCGCAACGAAGCCTATGAGGCTTTTTCAGCAGCCTGTTATGGTTTCTGGAACGCGAGCACGAAGCGGTCGTTTACATTGCGCTGTTTATTGACGTTAAAGTCGCGTTTGTCTTCTGGACGGCTGAGCATCTTCCCTTCCTTCGCCAGTTTGAACCCCGCGCCGGTAACTTCTTTTATGACCAACAACTTATCGATGCGATGCAAGGTTTTCACGTCCTCATTGCCACTGCCTTCTCTAGCCGAATGGTCCACCACTCCATAGACGCCGCCCGGCTTGAGCGCGCCGAGAATCCTCTTGTTCATGGCAATCCGCGCGTCGGGAGCAAGGTCATGGTAATTGAGATGGGTCAGGACGAAGTCGAACGATCCGTCCTGGGGCAACGCGAGCTTGTCCATGGGCCCCTCGATCAGCCGGACATTGGCAAACTTACGATCCTTCCATCGCGCGGCCATTTCCGGCCGCGCCTTCGGAACTGCGGAATAGACGATCCCCCGCGGACCCACTACTTTCGATAGGATAGCCGTGTAATAGCCGCGCCCCGCTAATAGGTCGGCCACCTTATCGCCGCTCTTGACTCCGTAAAAGGCCAGCACTTCGCTCGGCTTGCGCGCCGCATCCAACGCTTTCTCACTGTCCGGCCTTTCAGTATCGGCCAGGATCGACGAATAATCCTGCTTTGACTGCGTCGTGGCACAGCCGGCGGCAATGACTATCGATAGGATTCCAAAAAACAATTGAATTCTGGTAGGAAAATAGTCGACCATGAAAGACCTCCCTTTAAAATTGTTACTTTTCCGAATGCAAAATCTTCTGGAACGCCGCGTTTGCTCCACGCGCTGGGTAGCCGTATCGGTCATCACAACGACCATATTCAATCAAGCTGAAGTTTTTGATCCATCTAGGACGTCCAAAGCACCTGCACTATTCACTCAATGCACCGGAACAAAAACCGCGGCGATACTATCCTCATAAACAATCTTGTATCGCGGATGAGCTCGCAGCAATGAAGCGAGGACCCGCCGTTTATCGGCAATCACGAGTTTAGCGCTGCGCAAATCAGGATCTGACTCCCATCCCGAGCCTCCTCCCCAGGTATTCATGATACGTGCAGCCCATTCATCGCCGTACAAATTGAACCTTCCATCTACCACCACAGGCAAACCGCGCAAGCTCCAGAGCAAAAATCCGCCCCAGTCGTAATCATTAAAAACCGGCCCAGGGAGCCCATTTGCATTGATATAATTCACAGCTCTGACGGGAAATGTCTTTTCGACGGTCGCTTGGAGATTTGCCTCAGAAATCTGCCGCGCAAAACTCACCCCAAAAAGGATGGCAGCGACGGCTACTACGCTACAAGCCACTTGCCCCTTAGTGATTTGAAAAGAGCTTCCATGCCAAAATGCCCGGCCAGAGTCGCCAATCACCCAGATCGCTGTGAGCGCAAGGACCCAAGCATCGCGCCTAGCCCGAAATGCGAGAAATGTCCCCATCAAGAACAGCAGCGTTGGAAACGGCAGCCATCTTCGTCGCCAGCCTAAAACAAAAGCGGTCGATATCGTCAACAACAAAACGAGCCAATTGTCGGGCGAACGGAATAACATCGGATGGAGCTCGCTGATGTGTAGAAATGCTCCGGTATCGAGGACGTAGTCAAGAATCTGTTTGTAAAGCAGATAATGATACGGCGTCAAGAAAGTAGCTGTGATGCAAGCAAATAATACAAGCGCCAGAAGTACCGGCGATAGAGCAGGAGCTGGTATTTTGCGTCCAAACCATTGAAACGAGATCACCACCAGGGACTCGGCGAAGAGCAAACCGAGAGCGGCCAGTCCGTAGACAAACTGAATATGAAGATTAGCCCAGAGGACAAAAAGCAAAGGCAGAATCCAGAGCAGGCGGCCTGTTCCGGACCGCCGCACGCGATCGATAATGGAAAGTTCGACAGCAAAGAAAATGATCGTGAACAGCCAGGGGCGCGGTCTCATTAGAGGCGTGATTGCTCCCATTGCTGCTGCGACAAGCGCCGCCTCGGCTGGCAGAGGCAATCCGGCTTTGCGGACGAGTTGGTGCGCCGTAAACGTGATCATGAGCGCCATGGCAACAACCAAGTAAACCACTCCAGGAAGACTAAAGAGTGCGTGAACTGAATAGACGAGTAATGAAAACAACCAGCTATATTCAATCCACAACGTTCCCCGAGCATAGCTAGAGAAGTAATCTTTGAGCGGAACCGAGTGATTCTCGACAATCCACTGGCCAGTTCGGAAGCGCCACCAGATGTCAAGATCATCAATTGGCAGCATCGCCTGAACCGACAGGATCAGATAGAGCAGGCTTAGGAGAGCTATGGCGCGAATACTTTCTTCGCTATTCTTTAGCTTTGAGGTGAGCCTTGGCATATCCTGGAAAATGTTGAAGCATCGCGAGGATTATTCTCGGAACCGATTCACTCTGGCGATGCAATTGGGAGCTAGGTATAACCCTGAAAGAAAATCCTGTCAAAGTACCCACCGAGTCGGCGTTCGCACATTTAACGTAGCGTACTCTGGCTAACGACAAAAACCGCCGCGGTCCTGTCTTCATACACAAGATCATAACCGGGATGACGCCGCAAAAGATGCGTCAACGGTTTATCGATTTGCGCTATGACCAACCGGGCGCGCAAAAGCTCTGGATCTTTCTCCCATCCGATGCCACCACCCCAGGTCGCTAATGAGCGCGCGATACGCGCATCGCCATGCAGATTCGTCCGGCCGTCCATCGAGACCGGCAAATCGGGCAAGCTCCAGATGAGATAGCCGCCCCAATCGAGAGAATTATACAATTGCCCTTCGAGCCGATTGGATTTGACAAACTCGACCGCCCTAACCGGAAATTGAGCCTCGACGGCTTTAGCTAACGACGCTTCTGAAACATCCCGATAATAGCTCAACACATACAACGACACGAACAAAGCAAACGCGATCGCCAACCCTCTGCCTTTATCGAACTTGAAAGGGTCGCCGGCTTGGTTGAGCCGGACGAACTCGCTTACAATTGCGGCAACGACCACCATCAAGAACCAACCATCCCGCCGTGCTCGAAAAGCTAGATACGCGGCCAGCCCGAACAATGCCATGTAAAAAATGCTCCATCGCCTCTGCCACCCCAGCACAAAGGCTGCCGTCACCGTCGAGGCAAGGACAATCCAATCGGCGAGAGAACGGAAAAACATCGGATGAAGTTCAGCGATGCTTTGGAAGGCTCCCGTTTGGGTAACGTATTCCACAATGGGGAGATAAATTCGGTAGTGATAAGGATTCACAAGTGTGGCCAGGACACATAACCCGAGAAGACATAAAACACGAGCGAGGGGCAGAGAATTGTTAGTGATGCACGGAACCCACTGACGGGCAACGCGATTGAAGACGGCCTCAACTGCCAACAGCGCTAAAACGGCGAGTCCATAGACAAACTGGATGTGCAGATTGGCCCAAAGAGCGAACATTGGAGGCAAGAAAAAGCCCAAGGTAAGCTTCCGGGAACGCCGCACATGGGAAATAACGACCAGCTCAATGACGGTGAACAAAATCGAAAAAAGCCAGGGGCGCGGGCTCAGCATGGGTTTCAGGCTGGCAAAAATCATCGCTAGCAACGCCACTTCGGCAAGAAAGGGCAATCGGGCACGGCGAATAAGGAGATGTATTGTCGCGGCAATGGCGAGTGACATTGCGACAGTAAATGCAACCAGGCCGGCCAAGCCAAAATAATCATATAAACCGTAGACCAAGACTTCGAACAGCCAGCTGTATGCCAGCCACGGCTTCCCTGCGCCAGAAAGAGAAAAGGGATCCTCGGTCGGCACGTAGCCATGACTAAGAACCCACTGCCCGGTTCTTAAATGCCACCAGATATCCGGATCCTCGATCGGCAGCATCGCCTGATATGCGGGGATGAGATAGACGAGCGTCCATATCGCCAAACGACGGATGGTTTCCTTATCAACGTAGTTGATCATTCGCTGTTCATTAGGCGAGGGATGGGGATTGGATTGGCTGTTGGCAGCACCACGCCGCGCAAGACTTGGCTGCCTGCTTGCGCTTCACGAACGGTGTGTCGCCATCTGCATGGGAGTTGGGCGGAGCAGCAACGGCTAAGGGTTTTGCTGCATGGCTTTATCGACGTCGTAGCGCAGCAGGTCCCAAATCTTTTCCGTGCAACGGACGAAGTCGGGATCTTTCATGCTGCGGAAGCTGCGTGGCCGCGGCACATCGACGCTCACGATGCTTTTGATCAGGGCGGGAGCGGCGCTCATGACCGCGATACGATCGCATAACATGACGGCCTCGTCCAAATTGTGGGTGACAAGAATGACCGTCTTCTTATCGCGCTCCCAGATGCGCAGCAACTCCTCGCGCATCAAAAGTCGTGTTTGAGCATCCAGCGAGGCAAACGGCTCGTCCATAAGAATCACTGCCGGATCGTTCGCCAATGCGCGGGCGATGGCGACCTTCTGCTTCATGCCGCCCGAGAGCTCGTAAGGACGCGCGCTGCCGAAATCCAGCAGGCGAACTATTTCTAGGAAAAACTGGCTCACTCGCTTCAAGGCCGACGGCTGCTCGTTGCGGAACTCGGCTCCGAGCGGGACGTTTTCCTCTACTGTGCGCCAGGGCATCAGGGCGGAGTCTTGAAAAACCATGGACACCATCGATTGGGTTGTCTTCTCGCCGACAAATTCGACGGAGCCGGTGGTGGGTTGTTCCAGGCCCGCGATGATGTGCAACAGTGTCGTCTTGCCGCAGCCGGTGGGTCCGATGATGCCGAAGAACTCCCGGTCGCGCACCTCGAAATCGATGCCGCCCAGCGCGCGCACCGTTCGCTGGTCCGGGGTAAACTCCTTGGTTAAACAGCGAACGACAACCTTCATCGCTGGTAAATCCTAAAGTTACATTGAACTTTTGAAACGTGAACCACTCAACATTTCAGCTTTGAGAAACTAGCGCGTGCCGAAGACTTCGTCGAACATTTTGCCGTACCGCTGGAAGTCCTCGAGAACCTCAGTCGGCGCAAAAGCCGGCTTGATGCTTTCCATCAACCGGGCCTGTTCCGGCGGGGTATCGATTCTATCGGGAATTCTGTTCATGCCGCGCACAAGTTCCTGCCCTCGTTTAGACAGGGCAAAATCGATGAACAACCGCGCCGCATTGGGATGAGGCGCCTTAGAGGAAACACCCATGGGATGAATATTAGCGAACACGGGATTTAAATACACCCAATCGACCGGCGCGCCGGTGGGTTTCATGGTTTCGAAAGTCTGCGAGTACGCAGTGAGCGCGCCTTTAAATTCGCCTGCGGCCACCAACTGAGCGAGCAAGGTCCGACCGCCGCGCAACTGCGCTTGCTTGGCAAGCTCGCGCATGTACGCCAAACCTTTTTCTTCGCCCATGGCGTTGATCATCGTGCCGAACCATTCGTAGGCCTTGCTGTCCATGCCGATGTGGCCTTTCCATTCGGGTTTCAACAAGTCCGCGTAAGACTTCGGCACGCTGCCTTTGGACACTGCGCTCGTATTGTAACCGAAAGCTGCATAATTGGTGTAGAGCGAGGTCCACGCGCCCTGAGAATCTTTGTAGCCTTCGCGGAAATATTTCCGTTCGGGCGAATCATAATTCGCCAGCAGGCCCCGCTTTTTCAAGTTGTGGCCATAAAAACTCGTCGTCATGACCACATCCCAGAGATTTTTCCCAGCGCGGTTCTCGGTTAAAACTCTTTCCATGAGCGCGGCATCGGTGGTTCGATAAAAAACCGCATCGATCTTGGGATAGAGCTGCTTAAATCCGTCGGTGAGCGTTTTCGAATCTCTGGCGTTGAAGGCTGCGTAAAACATGAGCTTGCCTTCCGCCTCGCCCTTTTCCTTCACCGTCTGCGCACTCGCGGCGAATGTGGCTATCCAGAACTCGACACACAACATCAGCACGAAAATCGTTAGAATTTGCATTTTTTTCATCACTCCGACACTCCATGACTCCGGTTCTTACGGCATCTCCGCTAATAAACGACCGTAACCGGTTACCGGTTCGTTGAGATGAAGAATTTTTTTTGTCGCCCAGACTTGCGCGGGTATGCTTGAGACTACGGTAGTCTTGAGATCCCTTTCCAGCATCTCGATGACGGGCAAATTGTTCCAACCGGCGCCGAGCATGTAAATACCGTCGACCGGACCATATTCGATAAACATCTTCTTGGCAAAAGCATAGATCGCCTCCGGCGGAGTTTTGCCGGCGTCTTTAAACGGCACATCAAGGCCCTTCATGGCCTTGACTTCAAAGCCGTCGTCATCGAGAAACTTCGCGAACCTTTGGTTCATATCTTCTTGAAAGTAGGTTATGCCGACCAGTTTTTTCATCCCCAAGGCGCGGAACGCATCGACTTGCGCGATGGTCGCCACGGTGACGGGAATCTTGTATTTTTTTGTCAGGCTGTCGGCGATCGCGCGGTCCGCGCCGTGGCCGCGCACCATTGTCGGCGGCGCGCCCATGATCATCACCACGTCGGCGCCAAGCTCGGCAAGCCGCGCGACTTTTCTCTCGGCCACCGTCAAGGCCTCCTGCAGCTCCTGCTCGTTTCCTGCCCGTATGCCGGCATGAGTCGGAATGAAACCAACCCCTTCCGGCATGAGCTTGATAAAACTCTCCATCGAGCCTGGTCGATAAGTCGGCTTCACCAAACCGACAATTCCTCGCGCGCCGTAATACATATTCTCTCCGCTCGCTTTCTAATCCGATTATCCGCTCGAATATCCTAGTCCCGCCGTATTATCAAGCGGACGGTGACCGTGAATTAGTGATTCAGTGAGTTACCGATGCGGTACTGTTTGAACAGATTGAAGATCCCAAACGTGCTGCGGATGGCGTTTGGCGGCTACGGCTATTCCAAAATTAAACGCGATAAAGTCCAGATTCAGGCCAGACCCTCGTGCTCTCCGTTCTTGATGAAAGCGCGTTCCATTCTGCGTGTGAACGCGACAGCGCCGCAAATTCAGCTGATCTACGCGCTCAACCCGGTTATCCTTGGTTGGACGAACTACCATCGGCATATTGTGGCGACGCGGATGTTCCGCAAGGTGGATTATGTGCTTTGGCATTGTCTATGGCGATGGGCGAAGCGTCGGCACAGCAACAAGTCGGCTGGTTGGCGGCTTAAGCGGTATTGGCATTCGATTAGCGGACGAAGCTGGCGTTTTGCGGCGGAGACTGGCAAGCGTAAACCGGATGGTGGCAAAGATTGGCTTCCGCTGGTCTGCGCTAATCAGACCATGATCCGCCGGCATCTAAAAATCGGAAGTAACGCTAATCCGTATGATTCGGAGTGGCGTTCATACTTTGCGGCGCGTGGAACCGCAAAGCGGATCGGTGCAACCGGACCTGATTATCGACTGTCGTGAACACCGGCGCTGCTTGCGCGGCGCTTTGTGACGGCCTGAGCCGGATGAGCGGAACGTTCAAGTCCGGTTCTTAGGGGAGGATGCGGCGGCAACGCCATGTCCTTACCCGACCCAATACTCCGACACCGATTGATTGAAAACAGGGGCGCGTAACCTAGAAGATCAAACACGGACGAGTGAATTCAACCGGAGAAGAACATTCTTCTCCACGGAAAGGTCTGTGCCTACTTGACCCGCCGGCTAATGGGTGACCTCTGCTCCGCTACCCTGAGGTTCTGAAATTCATAGTGCGCGCCTGAAATGGCAGCCCGTCAAGCTTGAGCCACGACGCGGACGTCTGAGTTTATCGTCACTCCTGGAGGTTGCCCCTGGAGCCGAATCACTTTCCATCCGGCCCACCTCAGTTCATCGAGGTTCAATTCCCGAGTCGGAATTGCCGCTATCGTCTGGAATCCAATTGCGGGAGAGACAAGAACCTCGCCGTAGACTTTCAGCCAGGCCGTATCGAGCCGCCACGCACCCGCATCGAGAATCAAAATTGTTGGCTGCCTTTCGGCAAACTGGTTTGCGGCCAGAATAGCCAGCGTCATGAGCACGCGCCGGCGTTCAGAACTGGAGAGAGCGCCGAATGTCAAGCCGGGGGATGTGCCCGTTACGTTGGCGCAAAGGACATAACCGTCCTCATCATGCTGAAACCAGACCCGCGTAACGTCCGTCATGCCGCTGGCTGGTAGGGTTTCGCACAGTGCGAGTATC
>WHTF01000110.1 GCA_009379725.1 Deltaproteobacteria bacterium | reverse complement strand
GGTGCTCACCGAGTGGAATGAGTTTCGCCGCCCGGATTTCCAGCGCATCAAGGAACTGCTCAAAGAGCCGGTCATCTTTGACGGCCGCAATATCTACGATTCACGAGACCTCAAGGAACTCGGCTTCGACTACTATTCCATAGGACGTAAAAATGGCTAGATATCTTATTACCGGCGGCGCCGGTTTCATCGGCTCTCACCTCTGTGGAAGTTTTCTCAACCAAGGCCATGAAGTGATCTGCATGGACAACTACTCGACCGGAGCGCAACAGAATATCGCGAATTTCGCCTCGAACCGGCGATTCACTTTCATGGATCATAATGTCAGCCGTTACATCGAGGTTCAGCAGGCTTTGGATTTCGTTCTTCATTTTGCATCGCCAGCGAGCCCGGTGGATTACTTGGAGCTGCCGATTCCGACCCTTAAAGTCGGCTCGTTGGGTACTCATAACGCGTTGGGCTTGGCCAAAGCCAAGAATGCCGTATTTCTTCTGGCGTCGACTTCTGAAGTCTACGGCGACCCGCTGGTACGGCCTCAGAATGAAGAGTACTGGGGTAACGTGAATCCGGTAGGTCCACGCGGAGTGTATGATGAGGCGAAGCGCTTTGCCGAAGCCATGACGATGGCTTACCACCGTTATCACGGGCTGGACACGCGGATTGTCCGCATCTTTAATACCTATGGACCGCGCATGCGCATGCGCGATGGGCGCGTCGTGCCTAACTTCATCATGCAGGCTCTTAATGGCGAGCCGCTTACTGTGTACGGCCAGGGCGGGCAAACTCGTAGTTTTCAGTACGTCGACGATCTGGTCGCGGGGATTCAGCGGCTTCTCGCGTCGGGCGAGCATTATCCCGTCAACATCGGTAATCCGCATGAGATGACCGTTCTCCAGTTCGCCGAGAAGATCCTCGAACTCACGGGCTCGACGAGCGAAATCGTCTATCGGCCGCTGCCGCAAGATGATCCACAGGTGCGGCAACCCGATATTGCCAAAGCCAGGAAGCTGCTCGGATGGGAGCCTAAAGTGGAGTTGGACGAAGGTTTAACCAAGACGATCGAATATTTTCGTTCGCGATTGCAGGAGCAAGAAGCATGAAGATCGTCGTCACCGGCGGCGCGGGCTTTATCGCTTCTCATATCGTCGACGCCTACATCGATAGTGGGCACCAGGTGCATGTTATTGATGACTTCTCCACGGGGCGCGAGGCCAATGTCAACTCTACAGCTACCGTCCACGATGCCAACGTTGCAAGTCCTGAGGCGGCCGAGTTACTCTTAAAGATTAAACCGAACGTGCTCAACCATCACGCGGCGCAGATGGACGTCCGTCATTCCGTCGAAAACCCTCTGTTCGACGCCGGAGTCAACATCCTGGGGTTCCTTAATTTACTCGAAGCATGCAAGAAAGCCGGCACACAGAGAGTTATTTTCGCGTCGTCCGGCGGCGCTATCTACGGCGATAAAGAGCCGATCCCGGCGCATGAGGAGCATGTCAAGGAGCCCATGAGCCCATACGGTGTCAGTAAAATGACCGGTGAGTTGTATCTGGCGTACTATTACATGGCTTTCGGTATGCATTACGTGGCACTGCGCTACGCCAACGTGTATGGCCCGCGCCAGTCGACCCGAGGTGAGGCCGGAGTGGTCGCGATCTTTATTTCGCAATTGCTTGGGGAGAAGAGTCCGGTCATCAATGGGGATGGGAAGCAGACACGCGATTACGTTTTTGTCGGCGATGTCGTCAGGGCGAATCTCGCCGCCTTGGAAACCCGCCATGTGGGCGGCGTCAATATCGGTACCGGCAGGGAAACCGATGTGACGACACTTTGCGAGCTGTTACGGCAGGATATGAACAGCAAAGTCAAAGCGGTCCACGGGCCGGCAAAACTGGGTGAGCAAATGCGCAGCTGCCTGGAAAACGGTTTGGCCGGTAAGGTTTTGGGTTGGCAGCCCGAGATTGCGGTTGAAGAGGGGTTAAAACGTACCATTGCCTATTATCGTGAAAACGGTCTCTCATGAGTCTTGAACATATCAGAAACTTTTCCATCATCGCGCACATCGATCATGGCAAATCAACGCTCGCCGATCGTTTGCTCGAGTTTACCGGCGCGGTAAGCGCCAGAGAAAGGACCGACCAGATTCTGGACAGCATGGATCTGGAACGGGAGCGCGGCATTACCATCAAAGCCAGTCCGGTTTGCTTGCGCTACCGCGCGAGGGACGGCAAGGAGTACAAGCTTAACCTGATCGATACCCCCGGCCATGTCGATTTCACATACGAAGTTTCGCGCAGCTTGGCCGCTTGCGAGGGCGCGTTGCTGATCGTCGATGCGGCGCAGGGGGTGGAGGCCCAGACCGTCGCCAACGTGCACATGGCGCTGGACCACAATCTCGAAGTTCTCCCGGTGATCAACAAGATCGATCTTCCCAGCGCGGATCCCGAGCGCGTCCGAAAAGACATTGAGGATGTCATCGGCCTGGATGCATCCAACGCAATCCTGGCCAGCGCCAAGGAGGGCATCGGCACGGAGGAAATTCTTGAAGGGATCGTGCAGCGCTTTCCGCATCCCAAAGGCAGCATTGACGATCCGCTGCGGGCACTGATTATCGATTGCTGGTTCGATCCCTACCATGGCGCCGTGGTCATGATGCGTGTGTTCGATGGCAAGATGGCCAAAGGCTCGCGCATTCGCATGATGTTTAGCGGCAATGTTTTCGAAGTGACTCGGCTCGGCGTCTTTTCGCCGGGGCCGGTGGAAGTCGCAGAATTGGGCGCCGGAGAAGTCGGCTTCTTGATGGCGGCCATCAAGGAAGTGGCCGAGACCCGCATCGGCGATACCATCACGCTGGCGGATCAGCCGGCCGGCGAACCTCTGCCTGGATTCAAGCCCATGAAGCCGATGGTGTTCAGCGGGCTCTATCCGACGGATGCCAATCAATACCAGAGCTTGCGTGAGGCACTAGATAAGTTACGTTTAAATGATTCGTCGTTTACCTTCGAGCCTGAAACGTCGCAGGCTTTGGGATTTGGTTTTCGCTGCGGCTTCCTGGGTCTATTGCATATGGATATCATACGGGAACGGCTTGAGCGCGAGTTCGCGCTCAGTCTTATTACCACGGCCGCTACCGTTGTTTACCGCGTGACCAAGACGTCGGGGGAGACACTGCAGATCGACAATCCGGTGCGGCTGCCTGCCGAAGGCGATATCGAACAGATCGAAGAACCGGTCATCCAGGCGGCGATTCACTTGCCCCAGGAGTTTCTCGGTGGAGTGCTTGGGCTTTGCGAAGAAAAGCGCGGCACGCAGAAAGAGATCCGCTATCTCGGACCTAAGCGGGTCATGATCGTTTACCAACTGCCGTTGAATGAAATTGTCGTCGACTTTTATGACCGGCTCAAGTCGGTAAGCCGCGGCTATGCCTCTATGGAGTATGAGATGGCTGGCTATCGCGCGGCGGATCTGGTTAAACTGGATGTGCGCATCAACGGCGATGTAGTGGACGCCATGTCCATGATCGTGCACCGCGATAAGGCTTATTACCGCGGGCGCGACTTGGTGCAAAAAATGCGCGAGCTTATTCCACGCCAGATGTTCGAGGTCGTGATTCAAGCAGCCATCGGTAGCCGAATTGTATCGCGCGAGGCGGTCAAAGCGCTGCGAAAGAATGTTACGGCTAAATGCTATGGCGGCGACATTACCCGCAAAAGAAAGTTGTTGGAGCGGCAAAAAGAAGGAAAAAAACGCATGAAGCAGGTGGGCAAAGTGGAGATTCCTCAGGAAGCATTCCTCGCCGCTTTGAAAGTTTAGATCGGAGTTTTCAATGTCGGCTGAAAAAGTCACCAAGGCAAGAGAGCCAACGGCGGTGGAGGGTCAAGCGTTGGAAAAAAGCAAATCGACCTTTCGCGAGTATGCCGAAGCCATCGGCATGGCGCTGCTTTTGGCGCTTTTTATCCGGACGTTTATCGTCCAAGCTTTCAAGATTCCATCAGGTTCGATGATCCCGACGTTGCAGATCGGCGATCATATTCTCGTCAACAAGCTCGCCTACGGCATACGCATGCCATTTTTGGAAGACTACCTCGTGGACTTCTCGAAACCGAAGCGGGGCGACGTTATTGTTTTTATTTTTCCCGAAGACCGCAGCAAGGATTTCATCAAACGTGTCATCGGCGTGGCCGGTGACTCGGTCGAGATACGGGGTAAAACGGTTTTCATCAACGGCAAACAAATCGATGATCCGCACGCTCATTTTGAAGGCGACGACCCGCAACTTGCCGGCCTTTCAAATCGCGACGATTACGGTCCGAGGATCGTGCCGGAGAACCACGTCTTTGTCATGGGTGATAATCGTGATCGCAGTTACGATAGCCGCTTTTGGGGATACGTCAATTTGGATGAAGTTCGTGGGAAGGCATTCCTTATTTATTGGTCCTGGGATGGCACCGATCGCTGGGTCCGCTGGGAGCGTCTCGGCAGCCTGATCCGTTAAGGCCTGCCAAACCGGATGAGACATTCCAGCCAAACATGATCAACGAGAATGGTAGGAGCGTCAGCGATCCCGCCTGGGTGGAGTTATGAAAAAAAGTAAAATAGCATTAACCGGGTTAGCTGTCCTGGTGCTGATTCTGGTTGTAGCCAACATTCTCCTGCTGATCGGCAACCAATCGCTGCAGGTGAGCGTGAGCGAGCGGCAACAGTACATTGCTGAAACCATCCAACTCGAAACATTAAACCGGCAGGTCATCGCCGTGCTTGCCGAAATGGCTTTGAAGACCAACGATGGCCAGCTGAAGGAACTTCTTGCCGGCATTGGCATAGACCTTTCGCCGACTCCGGCGCAGGCGCCTGGTTCTGGTTCTAAAGCTCCCGGCTCTGAGTGAGGTCTTTGATGGAGATAGAAACAAACGAAGTACAGGAACGCGAGATTGTTGCCGCGCCCGCTGAAAGAGGTTCAAATCTGCCGTTGGTTATTCTGCTTATCGCTTTGGTGGTCTGGTTCGGATTTCAGACGTTGCAGCTGGCTAACGAGCGAACCAACCTGGACGAGGCAAAGGGACACCAGGAAGCGGCGATGCAGGAAGCGGAAAAATTGCGCGCTCAATTCGAATCCATGATCAGTAAGACCAGCGAATTGGCCAACAAAGGTCATGCCGGCGCCAAGCTGGTCATGGACGAATTACAAAAGCGTGGAATGCCGGTTGGTTCCGAGACAATGTCCCCAAAGCAGTGATCTATCGTAGTGCGGTGTAGGGAACGGTCGCGACCGTTCCTTGCTGTATTTCGCAGCCTGTGCAACACCGGGGAGATTTTTTTGGACGCGCCTTTCCATCCAATTATCCTGCGCTGGTTTTCGGAGCGTTTTGCAAGCCCGACACTGCCTCAACGAGAGGGTTGGGCTGCGATTACCCGAGGCCGGTCCACGCTCATCGCCGCCCCGACCGGTTCGGGTAAAACCCTGGCGGCGTTCATGTGGTCCATCGATCGATTGTTTAAGCGGGCAATCGGCGGCCGGTTAAAGGACGAAACCAGCGTGGTTTACGTTTCACCTCTCAAAGCTCTCGGTAACGACATCGCTAAAAATCTGCAGCAGCCGCTTGGCGAGATCTTTCGCCTCGCTTACAGCGAAGGAATCATGTTGCCGGAGATCCGCACCGCGGTGCGCTCCGGGGACACGCCTGCCCATGAGCGGCAGTCGATGGTGCGCCGCCCGCCCCATATTCTGATCACGACTCCCGAGTCGCTCTATATCCTGCTGACCGCTCCGAGCAGCCGCGAGTTTTTAAAGAATGCCGACACTGTGATCGTCGACGAAATCCATGCCATCGCCGGGGACAAACGCGGCGCGCATCTGGCGCTCTCCCTGGAACGTCTCAATGCATTGGTCGAGCGGCCTTTGCAACGCATCGGCCTGAGCGCGACGCAAAAACCCATCGAGGAAGTGGCGCGGCTACTGGTCGGCACACGACAGGTTGGCAAGGATGGAGCGGCGGAATGCTCGATTATCGATGCCGGTCACAAGCGCGATTTGGATCTGCGCATCGAAGTTCCGGATGAAGAGCTGGGGCCGATCATTCGCCAGGATATCTGGTCGGCGGTTTACGACAAGATCGTCGAGCAAATCCAGGCGCACCGGACGACTTTGGTATTCGTGAACACGCGACGTCTGGTCGAGCGGGTGGCGCACCAACTCACCGAACGCCTCGGCGAAGGCAAGGTCGGCGCCCACCACGGCAGTCTTTCGCGAAAAACCCGCTTCGAAGTCGAGGAGAAACTCAAATCGGGCCAGCTCGCGGTCGTCGTAGCGACCGCGTCGCTGGAGTTGGGAATCGATATCGGCCATGTCGACGTCGTTTGCCACATCGGCTCGCCGCGTACGTTGGCCGTTTTGCTACAGCGGGTGGGCCGGTCGGGACACTGGCTGGGGGCGATACCGAAAGGGATTTTCTATCCTCTCACACGGGACGATCTGATGCAGTGCGCCGCCGCTATCCGGGCCGTGTGCCAGGGCGAATTGGACCAACTCACCCTTAGCGAAAAGCCGCTCGATATTCTGGCCCAGCAAATGGTCGCCACCGTAGCGAGCCTGACGCCGGTCGTTAAAGCAGGCGTGCCAGCAGGCCAATCTGAAGGCGATGGGGGAATTAGCGAAGAAGCGCTGTGGCGCATGATGCGCGGGGCTTATCCATACCGCAATCTCACGCGCGCCGAATACGAGCAGCTCCTGCATATGCTGAGCGAAGGAGTCGAAACCCGACGGAGCCGTCGCAGCGCCTACATTCATCGCGATCGCATTCACGGCATGCTGCGGGCGCGGCGCGGGGCGCGCTTGACCGCCATTACCAACGGCGGGGCCATTCCCGATACCGCGGATTACGATGTCGTCGAATTTCCCAGCGAGACGATCGTCGGCAAAGTCAATGAAGATTTCGCCATCGAGAGTCTCTCGGGGGATATCTTTCTGCTCGGCAATCGTTCCTGGCGCATTCGTCGCGTCGGCTCCGGCAAGGTTTGGGTCGAAGATGCTCAAGGATTGCCGCCGAGCATTCCATTTTGGCTCGGCGAGTCGCCGGGACGCACCTTCGAACTCTCAAAGGCGGTGTCAGACCTGCGCCGCGATGTTGCCGATCGGCTGCCGGTCAGGGCCGATGCGCAACGCTGGCTCGTCGATGAACTGATTATTCCCGAAGCGGCCGCGGAGCAGATCGCCGGTTACGTCGCGGAAACTCAGAGCGTCCTGGGAACGGTGCCGGGGCAGCAATGCATTATCGCCGAGCGCTTCTTTGACGAAGCGGGCGGTATGCAACTGGTGATTCACTCGCCCTGGGGCGCGCGCATCAACCGCGCTTGGGGTTTGGCGCTGAGAAAGCGCTTTTGCGTCAATTTCGATCGGGAGTTGCAAGCGGCCGCCACCGATGACGGCATCGTGATCTCTCTCGTCGAGCAACACTCGTTTCCGCTGAGCGATGTATTTCAGATGCTGCGTCCGGCAATGATCGAATCGAACTTGACACAGGCGGCCCTGGCGTCGCCGATGTTTACCAACCGCTGGAGGTGGAATGCCAGCCGCGCGCTGGCTGTGATGCGCTATAGCGGCGGCAAAAAAGTTCCGGTGGCATTGCAGCGCATGCGCGCCGAAGATCTCCTGGCCGCGGTCTTTCCCGAGCAAGTGATGTGCGGCGACAATCGAACCGGACCCGTGGAGTTGCCGGATCATCCACTGGTCAATGAAACGATGCGCGATTGCCTGCATGAGGCGATGGATCTCGACGGAGTTAAGAACATCATCGCGGCGATCGAGAGCAGTGAAATCAAGACACTGGCTGTGGATACGCCTGCGCCCTCGCCGATGGCGCACGAAATTCTCAATGCCAATCCTTATGCTTTCCTGGATGATGCGCCCTTGGAAGAGCGGCGCGCGCGGGCGGTTTCGTTGCGGCGGATCGACCCGCGATTGGAACGCGAATTCGGCCAGCTCGATCAGTCGGCTATCGATGAAGTCTGTCGCCTGGCGTGGCCGGAGGTTCGCAACACCGATGAGCTGCATGATTTCTTACTCGGTGTGGGAATTTTACCGGTGGCGCAGCGTGGCGATTGGCGGCCCATCGCCGAAGAGCTGATTAAGAACCGGCGTGCCGCAGAAGCGACATGGCGGCCTGATAACTTTGAAACCCCGATGCGCGCCTACGTGGCCGCCGAAAGGTGTGATTTAGTCAAAACCTGCCTGCCGGATGTCACCTTCACTCCGCCCGTGGAGTTGCCGCTTGGGCTTGGAGAGCAAGCCGTTGGCGAAGAAGAAGCGTTACGAAAAATGATCCAGGGTTGGATGGAAGCGATCGGACCGACAACCGTTACAAAATTATCGAATCGATTGGGTATCCAAGCGGGCAAACTGGAGGTTGCCTTATTGGCCTTGGAAGGGATCGGCATGGTTTTGCGCGGGCAGTTCACCCCTGGGAGCAGTTCGGCGGACGAGACCGAATGGTGTGATCGTGTCTTGTTGGCGCGCATTCACCGGCTCACTCTCGGACGTATGCGCAAAGAGATTGAGCCGGTCTCGCCGGCGGAGTTCATGAACTTCCTATTGTCTTGGCAGCATATCGCGCCAAACCGACAACTCGACGGACGCGACGGCGTGCTGGGTGTCGTTCAACAGCTGCAAGGGTTGGAGCTGCCGGCGCCGGCGTGGGAACAATCCGTGCTACCGGCGCGGGTGCGGAATTACGCAGCGGCGGATTTGGAGCATCTGTGCCTGGCCGGTGTCATCGCGTGGGGTAGGTTGCGGTCCGATCAGAGTCCGGTGCACGATGCCGGCGATCAAATTCCTACCAGGCGGCGCGGCAAGCGCTTGCTGGCGCCGGCGCGAAATGCGCCGATTGCGTTTCTGCTGCGCGACGAGCTGGATTATTTCGTCGACGGCCGCCCGGTGCGCTGGGACGACGTCGAGACGCTTTCAGGCAGCGCCCGCGATGTGGCCCGCTATCTGGAACAGCGCGGCGCGTGTTTTCTTATGGACATTGTGCGCGGCGCCGGCCTTTTAAAAGTAAAGGTCGAAGAGGCATTGTGGCAACTC
The DNA here is from genome assembly GCA_009379725.1 of Deltaproteobacteria bacterium. Lineage (GTDB taxonomy): Bacteria > Desulfobacterota > Binatia > UBA9968 > UBA9968 > WHTF01. The sequence goes on along the minus strand of WHTF01000110.1, from coordinate 3,612 downwards.
GTGGCTCACGGTCTTGCTACCGGTGACGGCATCGCAGGACTGCGCGTGCTGTTGATGTCGGAGCACAAGCGGCAGGGCAGACGCTCTAGTCTTCGGGTGATCAGTGGCGGGCGAAACGCGGTGCGTATGATGCCGGTCGGGAGATGGTCGCTGTGGCGCGACCAGACCGGTCATAGTGCACTGAGCAGCGAACAGATTTTGGAGCGCAAGGCGCGGCAACTCCTCGAACGGTACGGAGTGGTATTTCGCGACCTTCTCCGCCGCGAGACAAATCTTCCGCCGTGGCGGAATATCCTCAGTATCTACCGGCGGTTGGAAGCGCGCGGCGAGATTCGCGGCGGCCGTTTCGTTAACGGTTTCGTCGGCGAGCAGTTCGCCTTGCCTGTCGCCATCGAGAAAATTCGCGCCGGGCGCCGTGTCGATGAAAAACAGTCACCGATCATCGTATCGGCTGCGGATCCCCTGAATTTGGTGGGGATTCTTACACCAGGCGCGCGGGTTTCGCCGTATTCGAATCAGGTGATTGCCTATCAGGATGGCGTCCCAGTGCAGATCGGACCCCTCGGAGCGGTTCTCAGCAGTTTGCAACGTCACCAGGTGCATGAGAATTCGTGAACCCGCGCCGTACGTAACAAACAGTTGGGTTAAAGCACGCCGCCGTTGACCTGCCTGGACGATGGCGAGCTCAAAACCTCTTTCAACACCCGAATTTCCACCACATCTTCCTGCAATCGAGAGAGACCCTCCTTGGCGCGGTGAATTTCGTTCAGCATGTTATCGAGTTCGCCCATGCTGATGGATTCCAAGGCTTGGCGAATCTTGCGGTTCATGCCGAATAAATTTTGTACGCCGCCGTTTTCGGAAATCTTTTCGTCGAGTTGCGCGTAGATTCTCGTTACGCCTTCCATCTGACTTTTTACGTCATCCACGATGTGTTTCTCCTTTGTACTTGCGGTTGATCTTAAATTTAGTGTACTACCTCAAATCACAGTTGAGATTAGAAAACAAGCGGCGTTGAAGCGTCAAAAAAAATCCAATGCAATTCAAGATTGATACGCAACAAGAGTAGAGTCATCAGTTGAACATCCTGAAAATAACAATCTCAAATGAGGGTTCATGTTATGGCCGAGATACGTAGCGTAGGAATTCCCAGCCCGCGGGTCGAGGGGGAACAAAAGGTCGGTGGCCAGGCAATTTACGCCGTCGACGTTGTTATGCCGGACATGCTTTGGGTCAAAGTGTTGAGAAGCCCCATCGCCCATGGGCGTATCAAAAAAATTGATTTATCGCGAGCCATCGCCGTTTCCGGAGTGAAAAGCATCATCACCGGTGAGGATTTTGGCGGCGCTAAGATCGGCAAAAAGATTATTGACATGCCGCTTCTGGCCGATGGCATAGTGCGCTACATCGGTGAGAAGGTGGCCGCCGTGGCGGCGGAAAGCGAGGCGATCGCCGAAGCGGCGTTGGAATTGATCGAGGTCGAATATGAAGAGCTGCCGATAGTCACTGAAGCGCACCAGGCGATGCAGCCTTCAGCACCTCTCCTTCATCCGAACGTAGCGGAGTACAAGGGTCTCCTGCACAAAATCGAAACGCCGAGCAACGTGTTTGTCCACCTCACCTGGAAAAAGGGCGAAGTAGAGGAAGGTTTCCGGCAGTCCGATGTGATCGTTGAAAACACGTACACGGTTCCGGCGGTGCACCAGGCATATATCGAGCCTCACTCTTGCTTGGTGAAGCTGAACGCCGACGGTACTGCCGAGGTTTGGACCTCGACCAAGAGTCCGTTTAATTTGCGCGAGCAGGTGGGTAATGCGTTACAAGTGCCTCCGGCAAGTTTGATCGTCCATCCATGCTACGTCGGCGGTGACTTCGGGGGCAAAGGCGACGCCAATGAAGTGGCGCTTTGTTATGCCTTGGCGAAAAAAACCGGGCGGCCGGTGAAGCTATTGATGGATTATACCGAGGAACTGAGCGCGGGGAATCCGCGGCATGGGGCGGTCGTAAAGGTCAAGACCGGTGTGAAGAAGAACGGCAAGCTGATCGCTCAACGTATTGAATTCGTCTTCGACAGCGGCGCGTATGGTGCGTATCGTCCGCAGGGCTATCTGGTCGGCGCCCATGACGCTCCAGGCCCTTATCGGGTGCCCCATTGTTTAGTCGAAGAGAAGTATGTCTACACAAACAAAATGCCCTGCGGCTACATGCGGGCTCCGGGACATCTGCAAGCATTCTTCGCCACTGAAAGTCAGGCCGACCTGGTCGCCAAGCGATTAGGACTTGATCCGGCCGAATACCGCAGGATGAACTTTATGGAAGACGGCGATACTTCGCCTTTGGGTGAAGTGATACCGCACGTTAAAGTGGGCGACACTTTGATCAAGGCGCTGGAGGAATCCAACTACCATAACGCCAAGCCCAAGAATATCGGCCGCGGCTGCGCGATCGCCAATTGGGTTTCCAAAGGCGGCGAGTCCTACGCCTTTGTGGCAATAGATGGAAATGGCGTCGTGACCTTATCGTCGGCGGTGACGGACACCGGTCCGGGAGCATTTACGATCATGCGCCAAATCGTCGGCGAAGAGCTCAAGGTGCCGCTGGATTCGATCGAAGTTCAGGTGCTCGATACCACCCAAGTCATCAAGGATACCGGCGTGCGCGGCAGCAGCAGCACGCGCGTGCACGGCGGCTCGGCCTATGCGGCTGCCAAAAAAGCGCGCGAAGAGATCCTCAGAATCGCCGCGCAGGCGATGAACACGAATGCCGAAGAATTGATTCTGTACGACGGCGGCGTCACCCACGGGCGCGCTGAGCGGCGCATGACCTTTGCGGAAATTGCCCGCGCTAACAATGGCTCCGTGATCGGCGAAGGACATTACGCCAATATGGCCGATGGGCCGGAGACTTCGATCGTGGCGCAGGTGGCCGAGGTGGAAGTCGATGAAGAAACCGGTGAAGTGCGGGTAAGAAAGCTGACCACCGCCCATAACACCGGAACGATTCTCAACCCGTTGACGCATCAAGGGCAGATCGATGGCGGCGTCATCATGGGAATGGGATACGGCATCATGGAAGATCTCGCCGTCGATGAAAGCGGCAAGGTGCTTACAACCAACCTCGGAGAATACAAGATTCCTAACATTAAAGACGTCCCGGTGCTCAAGACCGCCATTCTCCAATCGCCGACCGGCAGCGGACCTTACAACAGTATGAGCATCGGCGAGACCGCGCTCATCCCCACGGCTGCCGCCATCGCCAACGCCGTGGAGGACGCCGTGGGCGCGCGCATCAGGTCCCTGCCGATCACGTCCGAAAAAGTGCTCGATGCCATCAGAAGCCGGTAGGATCGTCAAACTGAGGTCAGAATTCAGCTTTCTTAAGACGGTTCCGGGGTCGGGCAGATTCTGGCGCTGACCATCATGCTGTAAACCGGCGACATCCGGAGATTTTCGACCGAGCGTTACTCACCATCGTCAGCCGGCCGAAATGTAGTAAAGGGAATTAGAGAAATCGATTCCTACAGGAGAGATCTGATCTTGCCTGTTGACCATTGCCGGCTCCCAAGTAACTCCGCCCAATCGACGTAACCGACTTAAGTAAGTGCCGCTTGGG
>WHTF01000010.1 GCA_009379725.1 Deltaproteobacteria bacterium | reverse complement strand
ATGATTCGCTCCAACGAAGTTTCGCTGAGAATGAGCAGGTTGGGCGCAGCTATTCCCAGACGCTCGGCTCGCATTTTGATTTGCCGCGGCGATTCTTCGCCGGAAACATAAAGACAAGTGAGCCCCTTCTCGCTTATCGCGGCGAAAGCCTGCAGCAACAAAGTCGATTTACCGATACCGGGATCGCCGCCGATTAAAATGACCGAGCCAGGTACGAGACCGCCGCCCAGCACCCGATCGAACTCGCCGATGCCACATTGCACCCGGCCTTCCTCGGCCGTGTTGATCTCATGGATCGGCGCGGGATCTTCTTTGGTTCCAAGGCTGAGCTCACCGCGCACACTCGTTGCTTTTTCGAGTCTCTCTTCGGCGAAGCTGCTCCATTGATTGCAGTCGGGGCATTTACCGAGCCACTTGGGTGCTTGGTAGCCGCAGCTCTGGCAGGCATAAATCGTTTTGGTTTTAGCCATGGTTCTACTGTCTCTAAGACTCATCCTTATTATCAAATGACTCTAATCTAGTCCCGTTCAAAGTAGCAAACTGGCCTGTATACTGACGGCAAGCAATCGATCTAGCGGACTGATTGTTCAGGAGCCGAGTTAATGAGGTCAAAGGTCGAACGTTAACCGCCTGGACTCAAACCATGTAAGTGATACGATTTTATGGTGGCAAGCAAACAAGCCTTGAACCCATCGGCTCGCGATTTCGTACCGGAAAGGCGGTCGCTTGCATCGCTGCGCCAGGCGGCTAAAACCTGCGAAGGATGTGATCTCTTTCGCAACGCCACTCAAACCGTTTTTGGCGAGGGACCCAATCACGCGAGCGTTATACTGATCGGCGAGCAGCCCGGCGACATGGAAGACCGTAAAGGTGAGCCGTTCGTGGGGCCGGCCGGCCGCATGCTCGATAAAGCGCTGGATGAAGCACACATCCCCCGCCACGAAGTCTACGTGACCAACGCGGTGAAGCACTTCAAATGGATTTGGCGGGGCAAGCGGCGCTTGCACCAGAAGCCGTCTATTCGCCAAGTTACGGCTTGCAAGCCGTGGCTCGAGGCGGAAATAGAAGTACTGCGGCCCAAGATCCTCGTTTGTATGGGGGCTACCGCAGCGCAATCGGTGCTGGGCAAAACCGTGTTGATCACCAAAGAGCGCGGTAAATTCATCGACTCGGATTTCGGTAGAGTCACCTTTGTTACCATTCATCCGTCCGCCATTTTCCGGCAGCGCGATAAAGAGGAACAAAAAAAAGAGTACCGCCGCTTTGCCGCCGAGATGAAACTTGTGCAGCACAAACTTCAGAGTCTCGCCGCTGCCTGAGCGCTCAATCCTTTAGGTGGGCTGAGAAACCGCATCGAAAATGCCCAAAAGGCCTTAATCTACCCGGTCGATTATTTCCCGGTTGCGGCAGCGCCGTTCATATACTAAAAATTAGCCACTTCGATGGACACAACATTTCTCCAAACCGAGCTGCGATATCTCCGGGAAAGCGGCCTCTACCGTTCGCTGCGCCGGATCGACGGCGAGCAAGGGCCAATGCTTACGCTTGATGGCCGCGAAGCTATCAACTTTTCCTCGAATAATTATCTTGGCCTGGCTGATCATCCGGCGTTGCGCGAAGCCGCAAAAGCCGCCATCGATCGCTACGGCTGCGGTTCGGGTGCGTCTCGACTGATTACAGGAAACATGACGCTGCACGAAGAGCTGGAAAACAGGCTCGCCGGGTTGAAGGGAACCGAGGCCGCATTAGTTTTTAATTCCGGTTTTCAAGCCAATACCGGGATCATTTCTGCCTTGCTCGGGGAGGGTGACGTTGTTCTGAGCGACTCGCTCAATCACGCCAGCATCATCGACGGCTGCAGGCTTGCGCGCGCAAAGACCTTTGTTTACCGTCACTGCGATTTGGATCAGCTCGAAGACGGCCTGAAAAACTTTTCGGAGAGCCGCCGCAAGTTGATTGTCACCGAAACGCTGTTCAGCATGGACGGCGACGAGGCGCCGCTGCGTGAAATCGTCGAGCTGGCGGAGCAGTACGGTGCTATGGTCATGGTCGATGAAGCGCACGCCACCGGCGTTTATGAACCCAATGGCGCAGGCCTGGTTGCCAATTTAGGATTGGCCGATCGCGTTTCGATCCAGATGGGTACACTGGGCAAGGCTCTTGGCGGCTTTGGCGCTTACGTTGCCGGCAGCGCGGCCCTGCGCGATTTTCTGATTAACCGCTGTCGCAGTTTTATTTTCACAACATCGCTGCCACCCGCGATTATGGCGATGGGGATCGCTGCTATCGGACTGATCAACCGAGAGCCGGAGAAACGGAAAGTGTTACGGACCAACTGCGCAAGGCTTAGAAACGGCTTGCAGGCGTTAGGTTATTCCCTAGGCAATAGCCGGAGCCAAATTCTGCCGCTGCCGGTCGGCGAGGCAGCCGCCTGTATGGATTTATCGCAGAGGTTACTCGATTGCGGTGTGTTTGCTCAGGGTATCCGTCCGCCGACGGTGCCGCCGGGAACCTCGCGGTTGCGGATTACGCTTATGGCGACGCATACGGAGGAACACATTGATCGAGCGCTCAGTGCATTTGAAGCAAGCAAGGAAGCGAATTAACGTCAATGACGCTCGATTACGACAAGCTTAAACAATTGGATCATAGCTACCTCTGGCATCCATTCACGCAAATGCAGGACTGGATGGGAGAGGAGCCGTGCATTATCAGCAAGGGCGAGGGGCATTTTATCGAGGACGTCAATGGTCGAAAGTATTTGGACGGTGTCTCGTCGCTGTGGTGTAATGTCCACGGTCATCGCAAACGAGCAATCGATGATGCCATCCGTGCCCAGCTCGACCGTATCTCCCATTCGACATTTCTCGGCCTGAGCCATGTACCGGGCATTCAGCTCGCGCAAAAGCTGATTGAAGTTGTTCCGCGGGGGCTGAAGCGGGTGTTTTACTCGGATAGCGGCGCCACGGCTGTAGAAGTCGCCATGAAAATGGCGGTTCAGTATTGGCAGCTCAGGGGAGAAGGCCGGCGCACTCTGATCGCATCGTTGGCGGAGTCGTATCATGGCGATACTGTGGGCTCCATGAGCATGGGCTATTCTGAAACTTTTCATCGTTATCATAAGAGCCTGCTGTTTCCCGTCCTGCGCATTACCCCGCCGCATGTGTTTCGCTATTACCAGGGGATGAGCGAAGACCAAGCTCTCGGTGCCGCGGTCGAGGAGGCGGAGGCCAAACTCACGGAAAATAAAAACTCGGTGGCCGCTTTGGTGATGGAGCCGCTCATGCAAGGCGCGGCGGGAATGTGGGCGCAGCCGGCCGGATATCTTCAAGCGCTGAGCCTTATCTGCCGGCGCCATGGAATTCTGCTGGTTCTTGACGAAGTGGCCACCGGCTTTAGCCGCACGGGAAAAATGTTTGCCTGCAATCACGCCGGGGTGACGCCGGACATTCTCTGCCTGGCCAAAGGGATCACCGGCGGTTATTTACCGCTGGCGGCGACAATCACCAGCGAAGAAATATTTGCCGCTTTTCTCGGTGAATACAGCGAGTTCAAAGCTTTTTTTCATGGCCACACCTACACCGGCAACCCTCTGGGCTGTGCGGCGGCGATTGCCAATCTCGAGCTGTTCGACAGAGAAAACGTCGTCGAAAATATGCAACCAAGGATTGCCTATCTGCAGAACCGGCTGGCAGAAGAATTTCTGCCGCTGCCACATGTCAGCGACGTCCGCCAATGGGGTTTCATGGTCGGCATCGAGCTGGTCCAGGACAAAGCCGGCCGCAAAAGCTATCCGCCGCAAAACCGCATCGGACACAAAGTGATTGTCGAAGCTCGCAAACGCGGCGTCATGATACGCCCGCTGGGCGATATTATTATTCTGATGCCCCCTTTGTCGATCACCCGGGGTGAGCTCAAATTACTCCTCGATGTCGTTAGTGAGTCTATTCAAGCGGTGACGGAGAACTGATGCCAAAGGGAATTTTTATCACCGGGACAGACACGGGGGTCGGCAAGACGTTCATCGCCTGCGGGCTGGCAGCGCTGCTGCGGGATTTCGGCTACCGTGTCGGCGTCATGAAACCGGCGGAAAGCGGCTGCACCGAGCGAGATGGTCAATTGTTTCCCGAAGACGCCGTGCTTTTAAAAAAGGCGTCCGGCTGTGAAGTTCCGCTGGACAAGATCTGTGCGTATCAGCTGCGCGAGCCGTTGGCGCCCAGCGTTGCGGCGGAACGGCAAAACATCACCATTGATATCGAAAAATTAATCGATACTTACAACGAGATCAGCTCAAGCCACGACTTCACTCTGGTGGAAGGCGCCGGGGGATTGATGGTGCCTCTGCTGCCCAGTTATACCTATGCCGACTTCGCCAGAGTTCTCAAACTTCCCCTTGTCGTCGTTGCCGCGAATCGCCTGGGCATGATCAACCACCTGCTGCTCACACTGGAGCACGCGCGCTGCAAAGGTTTGCGCGTGCTTGGCTATGTTTTGAACCAGGTGGAAAGTGAATTATCACTGGCCGCCGGCATTAATCGTGAAGCTCTTGCGACGCTCACCGCGGTTCCTTGCGCCGGAGAATTTTCTTATTTCGCAGGATCGGAAACCGACGAGATCGGGGGGCTAAATTGGTTTGCCGACCGATTTGATCTACGAAGGATAGAATCCGTCTTAAAGCAATAACCCGCACGGGGGGACGGAAAGTCATGACGGGTTTCGGCGGGATATTGCCATCTTCAAGCACGATATTTTTAACCCAATGGTCGATGGCTACGGCGCTCGGCTGGCTGTTCGCCCATCCCCTTTTGCAGCGCTATGTTCTCGAAGCCAGCTGGATTTTTTTGACCGCCGGCGTTCCCTTGGTCGCGCTGGGAACTCTGGCGGTAGCACTGGTGCGCTGGCATCGCGGTGGCGAGCCCCGGTGGCGATCCATCGTCACCAACACCTGCTGGACGATAGTTATTTTTCTGTCCGTCGCTATTTGCCAGGCAGGTTCGCTGGCAGGGGTGCTTCAGTGGTTGGTACTGCGGCAATATGTTTCGCGCAGCATCCAGTGGATGCTGGCCAGTTTGTTAGGAGCGTTGTTGACCTGGCAAATCAGTGGCATCCTGGTCGCTAGCGATATTGTCTACCTGGGCTTGGAAGGAACGATGCTCGGAATGATGCAATGGTTCGTTTTAAGGCGCCAAGTCGCCGGAGCCGGTTGGTGGGTGCCGGCAAGCATGCTTGGTTGGCTCCTCGGAGGTCTGGTTTTCTTTCCCGGCTGGACGTCATGGGACGGTGTCGACAATATTCTGAGCGAGTACATGGCATTGATCGTATCTCACAGTATTCCCCGAGCGTTGGGCGGGTTGGTGTGCGGCACGGTGACGGGAGCTGCTTTGTTAATACTTTTAAAACGCCGGGTGGCGACCTGACTCAGGGGGATTCATGGGTGGTGAGTGCTGCTGCAGCCACCGGTGGAAGCCGCCTACACTACCGATTTGTTTCAGCCGTTCCATCGGAGCGAAACTGTCTTAAGCCAGGCCAAAACGCCCAACAACCCAATGTCACTATCGTGCCGACGGCGCAGCCGAAGAGTAAAGAGCCCGGCGTGCCGACCAGGGCGGCCATGAAGCCGACCTCGGTGGCGCCCACGGAATTGGCGCCTTGAGAAAACATGTTGAATACCGAGAAGGCTCTGCCGCGCAGGTGGTCCGGGGTCAGCAGGTGAAAAACGGGTTGTCGCATGACCGCTTGAAGCGAATTGGCCAGGCCCAAAATCCCCAATAACAAAAGCGACAGCCAGAAATTCGTGGATACGGCGAAAATCCCCAGCGCCGCGGCATACGCAAGAAAAGCCCACAGGGCCATGACTCCTTTATTTTTTACGTCGCCCAACAGGAGCAGGGCGAAGGTGCCAACAATTCCGCCGATAGCCGGTGCGGACGAAAGCATGCCGAAACCGGCGGGTCCGACGAAAAGTATATCTTTGGCGAAAACCGGCAGTAGCGGCCGGTAATAGCCGACGCCGACGATGACAAAGTCCAGCATCACCATGGCAAACACGACGGGTTGCGAAAAGAGAAACCGCACGCCGCCCAAGATCGGGTTGATCGGCGGACATTGTTGAGCGGCGTGCCCGTACTTACTTCTTGAAGCTTCTAACGACTTCTTCGCGCAGGATCTTGAGCGGAATGTTTTTGGCGGCGGCAATCCGTTTCAACTCGTCGTATTCCGGACTGATGCGTTTTTCCCCATTTGGCTCTTCCAGGACCTTTACCTTTACGTTACCGAACCGTGTCTTTACGGTTTGCACCGTTCTCTTCAAGATCAGGCGACCCACGAGATAATAGCGCAGGCCAATGGTAGTGGTTTCCGCAAACAGAATCTGCGCGAGTTTTTCTTTATCGGATGGCTCGGCAATAACGCGCAGCAGCACGCCAGGGCGGTTTTTTTTCATTTGAATCGGCGAGAGGAAAACATCCCGGGCGCCGCTGGCAAAGAGGCGATCCATGACGTGATCGTAGAACTGCGGGTTCATATCGTCGATGTTGGTTTCTATGACCAGCATTTCTTCTTGTTGCCAACCTGCTGGGTCGGTTCCGAGGACGAGACGAAATAAGTTTGGCCGATCCGGCCATTCTTTTTGTCCGGTGCCATAAGCGATTTTTTCCACTGTCATGCTGGATGGTTTGCCAAAGCCTGTTCCCAGGGTCGAGATAATCGCTGCTCCCGTGGGCGTAACGGTTTCGCCTTCGATCTCAGTCCATTGCACGCGAAAATCCTTCAGTAGCTCCAATGTGGCGGGACCGGGAACGGGTAGGGGTCCATGGCCGCTGAGGGTCACGCCGCGACCGAGCGGGACTTTGGAAAATTTCCAAGCACCGATCTCAAGCTCGTGGCAGCCGATCGCCGCGGCCATGATGTCGATGATGGAGTCGGTGGCGCCGACTTCGTGAAAATGCACTTGTTCGCTGGGTACTCCGTGGATCTTCCCCTCGACTTCGGCCAAGCGGGAGAAAATCTTGATGCCGGTTTCTTTGACTTCGCCGGTCAATTTGCTGGCTTCAATAAGCTTTCGAATCTGTTTCCAAGAGCGTGGCGATTCATGCTTGGCACAGATCACCTGAAACTGAGTTGCGCGGACCGTATGAACGGCTTTTGATGAAGTCTTAAGCTCGAATTTTAGGGCCGGGATCTTGTGTAATTCAGAATTTAACAGCCTGAGTGGTAGCCCCAGGTCCAGCAGCGCGGCGACGAACATGTCGCCGCTAACTCCGCCGATCAAATCGCCGTAGGCAATGCGCATCAATCCACCCGAAGCTGAATTGTCATCGAGGCCGTATCCCTGCTGAGGACGGATGACCATCGTTCGTGCGCATGAACAGGGCTTTGGCTACCACTCCGAATGGATTTCCCTGCCGCTGGTTTCGACAAGGATCTTTTCGGATTTAAACGGCTTGTCCAGCAACCGATCAACGAGCCAGTTGATCACGAGCGGCCGCGAGCGCGGGTTGCGGATGGAGTGGCGCTCGCCTTCGAAAACATAAAGAAGCTTTGGGCTGGGGATCTCGCTCATCAACTCATAGACAAACTTCATATCACAGTGCTCGTCGTCCTCGCCGGCCACTACCAGGTAGGGACACGTTATGTTGGACGTGACACCTTTCAAGGTGAGAGTCTTGGCGAATTCGTCAAAGGCGGCTTCGTCATCGTAGCCCGACATGTACATATAGTTGAGCTTAAAGGTCGGCGACGACATATTGAAAATGGCGTATTGTCCCGGCTCCATGCAGACACCGGTGACTGCGCATGCTTTAAAACGCTTTTCTTCCGCCACCACTCTCGGCGCCCAATAGGAGCCCATGCTCGATGCCATGATGCCGATACGATTGCCATCGATCTCCGGTCTTTTGACCAGGTAGTCGCAGGCGAGCTTACCCGCGTCGGCATAATTGGATGCGGTACATGTGATACCGCCTTCGCGGGTTTCGCCCTGACCCGGGCCGTCGATGGCGAGAACGGCGATACCGCGTTCGATGACCGGATCACTGCTGGCGGGAGTGTCCTCTTTTACGCCATCCATTCCCGGGATGTACATGACGCAGGCGACCTTGTCGTCGGCCTTGCGGCCGGGAGGCAGATGTAAGAGCGCCTGGATGAGTTTGCCTTGATAGGGCAACTCCACTCGCTCGATGGGGCGGCCGGCGTAGCGCATGAACTTGTCATAGCAGGCGCGTTTTTTTTCTTGCCAGCCGATGCGCCGGGGATTGCCATCCTCATACACCGCCCACATCGCGTTCGTGTAAAAGCATGACGCAATATAATAATGGTCGCGGGCTTCCGGCAGATGTCCGGCGGCTTCGGCTTGGCGGCCTTGTTCTTCGCGGCGCGCCGCAGCGCGGGCGAATTCTCGCGGAATATCAACGAATTTTTGGATTCGACGGCAAACTTCTTGAAGGTCGCTCTGAACCGCCGGGCCGCAGTTGCGCAGTATTTTACCTGTTCGCCCTTGATCCCAATCGATTCCGCGAGTTTGGATGACCTGGTCCAGGATCCAGCGTTGCTCGCGCCAGCGCTTCATTTTACGTTCTGTTTCAATTCTCATTTCGCCTCCTGAGCCACGCTAGAAAGGTAGAACGATGAGAGCGGAAAGATGAAATCATACGTCCCACGGGGATTATTCATCCACCTGATTGCCCTTAGCTAGCGCGCGCCTGATCCATACTTTGCGGTCTGATGCTCCTATTGGACTGGATTGAGTGGTCTCACGCGCGCAATGCCGGCTCCACATCCGCGACGACTCTAGTCAAAAAAGGTAACGATGGCAACTAGATGAGTCGCTTTGGCCGATCGTCGCCGGTTGCTTCTCGATTATTTTTGTGATTATTAGAACCATAGCCTTTCTTAGCAGTAATTTACTGCAGAACCTTACGATGTTATTTGATTTTGCTAATGTCCTGGTGTTTACGGCATTAGGGCTTGGATTCGTAGGAGTCAATCTATTGATTGGACGGTTGCTCCGACCCGCGAACCCACAAGCCCGCAAACTGTCAACCTATGAATGTGGCGAGCCGTCCACCGGGAGTGCCTGGGTTAATTTTAATATCCGTTTTTATCTCGTGGCATTGATCTTTATTATCTTCGAGGTCGAAATCGCTTTCATATTCCCGGTCGCAACCGTGTTTCGTGGTCTAATCGAGAGCGGCGAAGGGTTATTAGCCTTTGTGAAGATCTTTATTTTTGTCGGAATTCTATTTCTTGGTTTGGTTTATTCCTGGGTCAAGGGAGATCTGGAATGGATAAAGAAGGTTAAAACATAATATCAACCTTCGGGGGTCTGAAATGAAGCCATTGATCAATTCACTGCCGGAAACAGTCTTTACCACCAAAGTGGACGACCTGCTTAATTGGGGCCGGGCGTCATCGCAGTGGTACATGCTTTTTGGCTTAGCCTGTTGCGCCATTGAGTTGATGCAGACCGGCGGGCCGCGGGCCGATTTGGATCGCTTTGGCGCTGTTCCGCGGGCGACGCCGCGGCAATCGGATTTAATGATTGTTGCGGGAACCCTGACCTATAAAATGGCCAAGCGGACCAAGCTCCTTTACGACCAGATGCCGGATCCAAAATACGTCATTTCGATGGGCAGCTGTTCGAATTGTGGCGGCCTTTTTCAGCTCGCTTACTCGGTTTGCAAGGGCGTCGATAAGATTGTCCCCGTGGATGTTTACGTGCCGGGATGTCCGCCGCGACCCGAGGCGCTCACGGAAGGATTGTTGCGCATTCAAGACAAAATGATGCGCGAACGCTGGTTGGTGAGGTCCAACGGTTCTGACGAAAGGGCTGAGGCCTGAGAATGGAACCATCCGAGATTTTCGCAAGACTTGAGAAGCAATTTGCCGCTAAGGTAAGTGACTTCAAGGGCGATGTACAGGAACCGTATTTCTCGGTTGACGCCGAAGCGATCTTGGAGATCTGCCGTTTTTTGCGTGACGATGCTGAACTGAAATTCGAAGTTCTTTCAGATCAAACGGCAGTGGATTGGCCCAAAGAAGAAAAGATTCAAGTCGTTTATCACCTCTATTCTTACGCCCATCGGCACCAGATCGTGCTCAAGGTCGATCTGCCCAGAGACAATCCAACAATCGCTACGGCTGAGGGCATCTGGAAAGTGGCGAACTGGTTCGAGCGTGAGATTTTCGATCTGTTCGGGGTGATTTTCGAGGGACACAGCGATCTACGTCGAATCATGTTGCCCGAAGATTGGGTGGGATACCCGCTCCGCAAAGACTACGTCGAGCAAGAAGAATACGACGGCATCAGCACGCAACGCGCTCCTCTGGTAGATAAGCTGATGCGATAGGAGTTCGATGAACGAGACCGCTCAGGATCAAGATACCGGATTTCACACCGAAGACATGACGATTAGCGTCGGTCCGCAACATCCGAGCACGCATGGGGTTTTGCGCTTTGTGGTTAAAACCGACGGCGAAGTAATCAGTGAAGCGATCCCGGATGTCGGTTATCTGCACCGTTCCATTGAAAAAATCGGCGAGAAAGTCACCTGGCATGGCTACGTGCCGTACACGGATCGCGCCGATTACTTGGCGGCCATGTTCGCCAATCAGGTTTTCTGCATGGCGGCGGAGAAGCTGGCCGGAACCCCGGTCACCCGCCGGGGCGAATTTTGCCGCGTGATCGCATGCGAGCTTAACCGCCTTGCCAGTCATCTGATTTCGGTGGGCACTTTTGGACAAGACATAGGCGCCATGACACCCTTCGTGCACGCGCTCCGCGAGCGCGAAACCATCAATAACCTCATGGAGGAAATCTGCGGCGCGCGGCTCACGTATAATTATATTCGTATCGGCGGCGTCGGATACGACATTTTGCCGGAAACCTGCACGCGTATTTCTGAGTTCCTCGATCACTTCGAGCCGATTGTCGATGAGTTCAATCGCTTGCTGACCGGAAACAAAATTTTTATCGAAAGACTGGCCGGGATAGCCGTGGTCTCGAAGGAAGACGCTCTTCAATACAATCTTGTGGGTCCGAATCTGCGTGGCGCCGGGATAAAATGGGATATTCGGCGTGACATTCCGTATTCGGTTTATCCCGAATTGGAGTTTGAGATTCCGGTGGGAACGGGTCACATAGGCGCCCTTGGAGATAGTTTCGATCGTTACTGGGTAAGGATCCGTGAGCTGCAAGAGAGCTGTAAGATTGTGCGCCAATGTCTGAAGATGCTGCCCAAAGGTCCGGCCATCTCTAAGGTGGCGCGGAAATTCAAGCCAGCGGCGGGTGAGTGTTATGTCCGCGTGGAGGCGCCGCGCGGGGACATGGGATTTTATGTCATTAGCGACGGCAGCGAGTATCCTTACCGGGTGAGGATTCGCACCGGTTCATACACAGCCATGAGTATCATCGATAAACTGAGTAAGGGAATCATGTTGGCGGATTTGATCGTTCTGATCGGCAGTCTCGATGTGGACGCGCCCGAGATCGACCGCTAAGTAAAGAAGTTAAATCATGCAAGCTTATCTCGACCAGTTAATCCAGGGCGGCGCTTTTGCCGGGATGCCCAGGGAAGTGGTATATGCCATCGGCATGCTGCTGGCAGCTTTCATTGTTTTGTCGGCTTTCGTGGCGCCGCTGGCCGGTGTCACCAGCTGGCTGGAGCGGCGGGTTTGGGCCAGAATGCAGTCCCGCGTCGGACCGAACCGCGTCGGACCCCAGGGAATACTGCAGTGGCTGGCCGATGGAATCAAGAACCTGTTAAAAGAAGACATTATTCCCACCGCTGCCGACAAGAAGCTTTTTTCCCTTGCGCCGTACATTGTTTTCATGGGCTTTCTTTGCGCTTTTGTGGTGATCCCCTTCGGCGGGCATCTCATCGTCGCGGATCTGAATATCGGTATTCTCTATATTTTGGCGGTGACTTCGCTGGTGGTCGTCGGCATTTTGATGGCTGGCTGGGCTTCCAACAACAAGTGGTCCCTGCTCGGCGGAATGCGTTCCGCGGCACAAATCATCAGCTACGAAATCCCCGCCGGCGTGTCGGTTCTGATGATTGTTTTCTTGGCCGGCACTTTGAGCATGCAGGGTATCATAAAAGGACAAGGATGGGCGCCGTGGGACTGGTATCTTTTTCACAATCCGTTTACTTTTGCCGGGTTCTTTCTCTATTTCACGGCCGCTCTGGCTGAGGGTAACCGCACGCCATTCGATATACCGGAAGCGGAATCGGAACTGGTTGCCGGTTATGTCACCGAGTACAGCGGCATGCGGTTTTTATTTTTCTTCTTCGCGGAGTGGGGCAATCTTTACGTCATCGGCGCGGTTGCGACCACGCTCTTCCTAGGCGGATGGCAAGTGCCGCCGCTGGCTATCTTCGAAAATAGTCCGATGCTCTTGGCGGTCGCCCAGTTTGTCACGTTCTTTCTCAAAGCTTATCTTTGGGTGTTCGTCGCCATGTGGATACGGGCCACCTTGCCGCGCGTGCGAGTCGATCAACTCATGTCTCTGTGCTGGAAGTACATGGTTCCGCTTTCGTTTATATGCCTTCTGGGAACTGTTGCATTCATGTTTGTGCCGGCCGACGGGCAAAGGATCACCAGCGCCGCTATGTTTGGGTTGGGAGTTGCCATTACAATTATTTTCTTCCTTCGAGTGGGTTTCCAGATTCGCCAAGCGAAGCCGGAGCTCTATTTCAAGCCTCATATTTAGTCTTTAGTCGCCGAGGATTTATGGGTGTTGCGAGTTACATAAAAGATATCACCGACACGGTAAAGTCGGTTTTCGAGGGAATGTCGATTACGTTTTCTCACCTGGTTCGACGTCCAATGACGATTCAATACCCGGATAAGATTCCGGTGCCGATCCAGGAGACTTTGCCACTCCGGTATCGGGGAATTTTGGAAGTCGATCTCGATATTTGCACGGGCTGCTTGGCTTGCGAGCGGGTCTGTCCGATCACCTGCATCACCATCGGTATCGACATGAACAAGGAAACCAAGCAGCGCGATTTCTCGCACTTCGACATCGATATCTGCAAATGCATGTATTGCGGTCTCTGCTCGGAAGTGTGTCCGACCGGTTCGATTCGGCACTCGCAGGAGTTTGAGGGTGCGAGCTATAATCCCGCCGGGCTCGTGCGCCACTTCGCGCCCCAACCCGCATCGCTTTATAAGCCGAAGAAGGGCGGCGAAACAGATCCGAAGCTGGCGGTAAAAGTGGACATCGGACAAAAGTATCTAGATGAATTTGCCACGCCGGATGGAGGGGCCGCTGCGGAGGAGAAATAGGTGGCTGAAGCGGGGGCGGTGGCTGATTGATTTCCGACACCCCTTGATCCCAAACCGATCTTCCTGTATTTGAGCCAAGAAGCATTCTGGCCTTTTCGGTCCCCAAAACATTTAAAGACGCATGGAAATCTCAACGGCGGTTTTTTATCTGATTGCGCTCATCACGGTCGGTTCGGCCGCAGTAGTGACGTTCTCACGCAACATCATTTATTCAGCGTTTTCCCTTCTTGGAACTTTTGCCGGCGTTGCCGGGCTTTATATTTTCCTTGGCGCCGATTTCGTCGCGGGAGTACAGTTGCTCATCTATGTCGGCGGCATCTTAGTGCTTATCTTGTTTGCCGTCATGCTGACGCACCGCATTACTGACGTCGAGATCACCAATCGCGCCGCCGGCCGGATTCCAGCTTTGGTGATCGTCGGTGTCTTCTTGGCTCTTTTGATTCAGACCGTCCGAGAAACTCCCTGGGTGAAGGTAAAGGAAGTCGCTTACCAACCGACGACCGCTAAAATCGGTGATCTGTTCCTCGAAAACTATTTGCTACCATTCGAATTGGCGTCTTTGGTGCTGCTCGCGGCCATGATCGGCGCAGTGGTTCTTTCCCGCAAGGAGATCAAAGAATAGCCATGATCTTTTCACCCAACGAGCTTTCTTCTTATCTCATCATCGGCGCGATTCTATTCGCGCTGGGTCTTTTTTGTGTTCTCACGCGACGCAACGCGATCAGTGTCTTGATGGGCGTTGAGCTGATTCTTAACAGCGCAAATGTCAATTATGTCGCGTTCTCTCATTTCGGTAGCGGAAATTTGGATGGCCAAATTTACGCCATGTTTGTGATCATGCTGGCGGCGGCGGAGGCGGCGGTGGGATTAGCAATCGTGCTGGCGATCTTCCAGCTCTTCCATACCATAGATGTCGAAGCCGCAGAGACTCTCAGAGAATAGGCTCAAGGTTTCAAGGGTTAAAGAGTTAAATGGATCAACCGATACAGACCGATTTTATTCGTTGGATCGTGTTCCTGCCTTTGATCGGCGCGATTATTAATGGTCTTTTGGGCGCGAAAATCCAAAAGAGACTGGGCAAGGGCGCCATCGGCATTATCGCCTGTACGCCGGTTATCATTGGGTTCGGCCTCTCGGTAATGGCATTGGTTAGGCTCACGGCCCTCCCTCCCGAACAGCGGTTTCTCATCGATAATCTTTACACCTGGATCCATCTTGGCTCTCTCAAAGCGGATATGGCCTTTCTGGTCGACCCGCTGTCCGCGGTGATGATTCTCGTGGTGACCGGAATCGGCGGCTTGATTCATATTTACGCCACCGGTTACATGCATGACGACAATGCTTTCTGGCGGTTCTTTGCCTATTTAAATCTTTTCACCGCAGCCATGCTGGCGCTGGTGTTGGGCGACAACCTGCTTCTTATGTTCGTCGGTTGGGAAGGCGTCGGGTTGTGCTCTTATGCGCTGATCGGTTTTTGGTATCACGATCATGCCAATGCACGCGCCGGCAACAAGGCATTCATTGTCAACCGGGTCGGCGACTTCGGTTTTGTGTTGGGCGTGTTTTTGCTTTTTTGGTCGCTCGATTCCCAGGGGCATGGAACCCTGACTTTCCGTGAAATGGCGCGGTGGGCCTCCACTCTTGAGGGACAAACGATCTGGGGATTGAGTGTGGTTACGGTCGCCACGCTGTTTCTTTTCGTCGGCGCCGCCGGTAAGTCAGCGCAAATTCCGCTGTACGTCTGGCTCCCCGACGCCATGGCCGGTCCGACTCCGGTCAGCGCGTTGATTCACGCCGCCACCATGGTTACCGCCGGCGTCTATATGACCGCGCGGTTAAACGTCTTCTTCTCCATGGCGCCTTTTACCTTGCAGCTCATTGCGGTCATCGGCCTCCTGACGGCGCTGGTGGCGGCAACTATTGCACTTACCCAGACCGACATCAAAAAAGTGTTGGCGTATTCCACGGTCAGCCAGCTCGGTTATATGTTCATCGGCGTAGGCGTCGGCGGTTACGCGGCGGCGGTGTTTCATTTGGTGACCCACGCGTTCTTTAAAGCTTGTCTGTTCCTCGGCGCCGGCAGCGTTATTCACGCCATGCATCACGAACAAGACATGCGCAAGATGGGCGGGCTCAAGCAATACATGCCGTTGACGTTTATTACTTTTTTGATCTCGGTATTGGCCATCGCCGGCGTGCCGGGAACGGCTGGATTTTTCTCGAAGGACGAAATTCTCTGGCTGGCGTTTTCCAATCATCACCCGGTGATCTGGGGCTTGGCTGTGTTGGGCGCAGGCATGACCGCTTTTTACATGTTCCGGCAACTCTTCATGGTCTTTTTCGGCGAGAGCCGCGCCGATCATCATACTCGAGAGCATTTGCATGAATCACCCAGGGTGATGACCCTGCCGCTGGTGATATTGGCCATCGGCGCTTTGCTGGTGGGCTGGATCGGACTGCCGGCGGTGTTCGGCGGCAGCCTATTTGCCCGGTGGCTCGAACCGGTGATCGCGCATGGCGAGCACCATGGCTCGCACGCGCTCGAGCTGGGCCTGATGGCTGTCTCGATTTTAGTGGCTGCCAGCGGAGCGCTCCTTTCGTATCTCATGTATTATCGCGGCGCGTTTTCGCCGGATCGCTTCGCCAATCTTGCCGGCGGCTTTTTCTATCGCTTGTTTGATAACAAATGGTATCTGGATGAAATCTACCAGGTGGTGTTTGTCAACGGTACATTATTGCTGGCGCGTTTTTGGTCTGCGTTCGATCACTACATCGTCGACGCAATCGTCAATGGCGCGGCGACCTTGACGAGGTTTGTCTCGTGGGTAAATGGGCTGTTCGACCGTTACATCATCGATGGCATGGTTAATGCCTTGGCTGACATCATCTTTTGGACGGGCAATAAATTCCGCAGAGTCCAGACCGGTAATATCAATAGTTATCTGTACGGAATTCTGATCGCCGTGGTCTTCGCTATTATCGTCAAGTTGCGTTACTGGAGTTGAGTCTGACTGGAGAATGTAGAAGATGGAACATAACGTTCTCACTTACATGATTTTTATTCCTCTTGCCGGCGCGGTCGTCGTGCTGCTGTTACCGAGCCAGAGTTATCATTTGATTCGTTGGGTATCCGCCGCAGTGACGGTCCCGCCCCTGCTCATGGCCTCATGGCTGTACGCCAACTTCGATACGACGACAGTAGGATTTCAATTTGTTCAGAAGGCCGCCTGGATCCCTGCTTACAATATTCAGTACTTCGTCGGTGTCGACGGTGTCAGTATCTCCATGGTTCTCTTGACTGCGCTGCTCAGCTTTCTCTGTATTTTTGCCTCTTTCGGAATCGATAAAGCGGTCAAAGGATATTTTGCGCTTTTCCTCCTGCTCGATGCGGGAATGATGGGGGTTTTCTGCGCTCTGGATTTCTTCCTCTTTTACATCTTCTGGGAAGTTATGTTGCTTCCTATGTACTTCCTGATCGGCATTTGGGGCGGGCCGCGCCGTGAATATGCCGCCATCAAGTTCTTCCTCTATACTCTATTCGGCAGCGTCTTGATGCTGCTGGCGATCCTGGCGCTCTATTTCAACACCAATCCGCATACTTTCGATATGACGGTGATGATGGCGCAAGCCAAGAACTACAGCACTCAGAGTTTACCCTTCTGGCCATTTAATGAGCTGCGTTGGGGCTTCCAGCACGTAGTTTGGATGGCGATGTTCATCGGCTTTGCCATCAAAATTCCGGCTTTCCCGTTTCACACCTGGCTCCCCGACGCGCACGTCGAGGCGCCGACGGCGATCTCGGTCATCCTGGCGGGGGTGCTTCTCAAAATGGGAACTTACGGAATTCTTCGCATCAACTATCCGATGCTACCGGTAGCCACCGCGGATATGGCGTATTGGTTGTTGGGCGCCCTCGGTGCATGGAACATCATTTATGGCGCGCTGTGCGCGATGGCGCAGACCGACCTCAAGAAACTGGTCGCCTACTCCAGCGTCAGTCACATGGGTTATGTGATGTTGGGCATGGCGAGTTTCACGACCCAGGGAATCAACGGCGCGGTGTTACAGATGTTCAATCACGGCACGATTACCGCCATGCTCTTCCTTTTGGTCGGCGTCATCTATGATCGGGCGCACCATCGCAATATCGAAGGATTCGGTGGTTTGGCTGCGGTCATGCCGGTTTACACCGGAATTACCGCCCTAGCGTTTTTTGCGTCCATGGGTTTGCCGGGGCTCTCCGGATTCATTTCCGAGGTGTTGGTCTTGCTGGGCGTTTGGCAGAAGTATCCGGGGCTGGCGATTCTTGGGGCCACCGGTGTCATTCTTACGGCAGGTTATCTATTGTGGACGGTACAGCGTGTTTACCTCGGTCCAACTAACGAAAAATATAAAACCATCCCTGAAATCGACGGCCGGGAGATATTTACCCTGGTGCCGCTGGGAGCCATCGTTATTTTAGTCGGAGTCTATCCCAGTGTGGTCCTGGATCTATTACGTACATCGCTGGATAACCTCAACCAGATCATTATTCCGCACCTGCCTTCCTAGCCGACTATGGATCTGAAAAACCTCGAAAGCCTGAATTTTTTTGGCCCGGAGCTCATACTCACGGGAACCATCCTATTGCTTATCGTGCTAGATCTATTTGTTCAGAATAAGCGCAATCTCGCGGTGCTGGCGATTGTCGGCTGCGTGGCCTCTCTGTTATCGACCTTTGATCTCTATAGCGCACAGCAGGGCTGGCTTTTTTACCGCATGGTCGTTTTGGACAACTTCAGTCTTTTTTTCAAGGTCGTCGCGTTACTGGCTGCGATTTGCACCATTTGGATGTCGCTAGGCAGCCACGAGATCCGGCGGGTGTACCAGGGAGAGTATTACACCCTTCTCCTGACTAGCGCTCTTGGGGTTTTTTTCATGGCGTCGGCGAGCAATCTTCTGATCGCCTATCTTTCCCTCGAGCTGGTTAGCTTGACGTCCTACGTTCTCACCGGTTTTTTGCCACGCAACCGTCGCTCCAGCGAGGCGGCGCTGAAATATCTGATCTATGGCGGCGTCGCTTCCGGTACCATGATTTACGGCATGAGCTGGATCTTTGGCATGACCGGTAGCCTCGAATATGCCGCGATCCAACAAGCGCTGGCTCAAGGCGAAATGAACAACGTCGCCTTGTTCATGGCGTTCATGTTTATTTTTGCCGGTTTCGGTTACAAAATCGTCTTCGTCCCGTTTCACATGTGGTCGCCGGACGTCTATCAAGGCGCGCCCACCCCGTTCAGCGCGTTTCTTTCGGTTGCGTCCAATGCTGCCGGACTGGCAATTCTGATTCGGTTTTTCTTTCCGGGTATCTCTCGCGTGACGCCAGGTGGTGAGTGGGCGCTGGTTTCAGGCGTCGAGTGGCCGCAAGTGCTTTTGTACGCCAGCATGATCACGATGACGGTGGGCAACCTTTGCGCTTTGAATCAAAGAAATCTGAAGCGCATGCTGGCTTATTCCGGTATCGCTCATGCCGGCTATATGCTCATGGGATTGGCCATACTGACCAACGACGGCCTGAGCGCCATCCTGTTTTATATCGTCGTTTATCTGATCATGAACGTCGGCGCTTTTCTTGTCGTCGCGATGGTCGCCAACTTTACCGGCAGCGAAGACATTGACGGCTATCGCGGCTTGGCCTGGCGGGGCGCCGTTGTGCCGGCGGTCTGTTTTACGATTTTTCTCTTTTCGCTGACCGGACTGCCGCCGTTTGCCGGCTTTATCGGTAAGTTTCTACTTTTTGCGGCAGTCCTGAAGGAAGGCGGAGAGTTTATCGTGTTGGCGCTGGTGGCGGTGGCGAACAGCGTCGTCTCGCTTTATTACTATGCTAAGGTCGTGAAGGTGATGTTTCTTGACGCTCCCGAGCCCGGCGATAAAGAGTTTGTGATAGCCTGCAGTCATTTTACCTTATTGATACCCTTGGCGGTCCTTACGGTTGCTCTGGGAATCTACTTTTCACCGCTGGTTCTATACACCACTCAATCCCTGCGTTTCTTTGTCAAGTAAGTTTGCTTTCCTGATCAACAGGCTCAAGGAAATTTTGCAGTAGATCTAAAAATACCTCCCCGCGTCCTGACCGCACGCGGAAGTGGCGATACGATTGAAAGCAAGAGCTTCAATGTCCAGTTGGCTATAGCGGCAAAGATAAAGAAGAAGAGCGTACATGCCGACGATGCGAAACTGGCAAAATTCGAACAGCTGGAAGATTGCATGCGGGAGAATGACGCGCAGCGGGCAAACGGGGACAATGAATTAAAGCTTGCGCGAGCGGAAGCGGAGCAGTTGACTACGAAGCTCGGCCAGGCAGAACTCGCTCTTCAGCAAACCGAGTCCCAACGCAGGAAATACGCCGAGCGTCTCGAAGGAGAGATTGCGGTGTTGAAGCTCCAGCTTTTTAGCAAAGAGGCGTGCCTAGAGGAAAAGGAACTATCGTTAAAAAAGGCGGAGGCAGAGCTAAGAGCGCCTATTCGAGATCATCAAATCCGCCTTCGAGCGGCGGAAAGCGAGCTGGCGGCTGTTGAGAAGGAATGCAAGCAAAAGGAAGGCACAAATCGCGGCCGCGCTGCGAGAGTCCGAAATCGGCAAGCTGATCAGGCGTTTATCTTCAGAGTGTGACAAACTGACGTCTGAACTTCACGAAAAAAGCGAGCTGATCGCCCAATTGGAGGCAAAGAACCATAACTTCGCCAGCGGAGGAAAGGTTTGGAAAAAAGTGATCGGGCTGGCGCAAGATCAACCGCTCTGATGCGGGTTAAGCTTCGACCCGAAGAGCTTCAAGGGCAGAGCGGCGAAACATTCCCCAGCAACCGATCACTCCCGCCATCACCGTCGCGCCGGTGACTATCGTTACAATAGCTAGAATAGGCCTCCACGAGATGTCTGGGACCGTACCGAGAAAGTAAAAGCTCAATCCCCAACTGGCGATCGTTGCCAGCACGGCGGCGGTGGCACACGAGATCGCGCCCAAGAACAGATATTCGGCGACAATAGCCGTGACGATCTGACGTCGTGGCGCGCCCAGGGTCTTCATTAAAATACTTTCTTTTAAGCGCTGGGTGCGGCTGCTCAGAACCGCGCTGATCAGCACGGCCAGACCGGTCAAAATCGTAAACAGCGCAACAAAGCGTACCGCGCTGGAAACCCGACCGAGAATCGAATCTAGGGTATTCAGAACGAGGGTCAAATCGACCATGGAAACATTCGGAAAACGTTCCACCACCATGCGCTGCACATCGGCTGAGACTTGACTTGAATCGGTGCGGGTGACGATGGCGTAGAACTGCGGCGCGCTCTCGAGGACACCTGCGGGAAACACCGCGAAAAAGTTGGGCTGGACGCGCTGCCAGTCCACCTCTCGAATGCTGCCGACGCGTACCGGTAAGGCAACGCCTTGGAGTTCAAATTCCAGCTCGTCGCCTAAAGAAACCTGCAATGATTCCGCAATGCCCTTTTCCAGCGAAATGGGAATCGGCTGCGTGTTGGGGGGTACCTTACCTTGCCACGTTCCCTCGATGATCTTCTCGGTGCCGGTCAAGTGATTGCGATAAGTTGATCGGTATTCGCGCCGTAGAGCCCAGCGGGGAATTTTCGAAGTCGCGTCGGCTCGGATTTCCTCGACTCGTCTGTGTTTGATGGCGGCCAGACGCATGGTGACAATAGGCACTTCTTCGTAACTGTCGAGGTGAAATGATTTCAGCAGCGCGGTGAGGCCTTGGCGCTGATCCTTTTGTACGTCGAACAGAACCAAATTAGAATCACCTCTGCCGCCGCGCTCGGCAACTTGGCTCACCAACATCACGCGGACACTGGAGAGGGTGATGAGCAGGAAGGCGCCCAAGCCGATTGAGAGCATGACGGCGGTGGTCTGATTATTGGGCCGGTGCAGGCTTGCAAGCCCCTGACGCCAGGGAAATGGCAGGAAATAAGGAACAGAACTCTTCAACAGTAGCGAAACCTTCTGAGAGACAAAAGCGAGCAAGCCAAAGGCAACGAGTACTGCCGCCGTAAAGCTCAGTCCGTGCAGCCACAGTCCCGTGGTTGCCAAGCCAAAACCGAAGATGGCGACGACAATGACGGAAAAAATCACCCAGAGAATCGGATCGCGGCTGCGGCTGTCGGTTTCATAGGATGCACGCAACGCAAAGAGCGGCGAAATGTTTCTCAGCGAGATAATGGGTATGAGGGCGAAAAGAAGCGATGTGCCGAGGCCGGTCCCCACACCGGCTAAAACTCCGCTCATGCTGTAGGTGATCACGGCGTCGACGGGCAGGAAATCTTTGAGCGCAAACGGCAGCAAAGCCTGCAAGCCGGCGCCCAAAGCCGCTCCCACCGTAGAGCCGGCCAGCGCAATGATCACTGCCTGGATAAGATAAACGCACACCGTTTCCGCGGGACTGGCGCCGATGCAGCGCAGCACCGCCACCGATGCGGTCTTTTCCTTGACGTAGACGTGAAGGGCGCTGGCAACGCCCACTCCGGCGAGAAGAACAGCGACAAACACCGCCAGCTGCAAATAGCGCGAGAGATTGTCGGTATACCTGGAAATCGACGCCATGCGCCTGCTTACGGTATCGGTTTCCAGGCGCAGGCGGCTAAGTTCGGAACCGAAGCGTTGCACCAGTCGATCGGCATCGACCTCCGGAGCCAGTTTGAAAAGAACGCGGTAACGCACTCGGCTGCCCTTTTGCAGAAGCTGCGCTTGGTTGAAATGAGCCAGCGGCACATAAATGCGCGGATTCAGTAGAGAGAAAGCCAAGGATTCGCCCGGAATTTTCAGCAGTTTGCCAGCGATGCGAAAATCCTGCTCGCCGATGCGCAAACGGTCGCCGATGCGCGCATTGAATTGCAGCATGACTGTCTCGTCGACTAGGGCGTTCGGCCCGCTGGGAAACTCTTGCCGCGCGGACATGGGGTCAGTCTCGAGCGCGCCGTAGTAGGGGAAATTACCGCGGATCGCGCGCACTCCGACGAGCCGCGATCTGCCGGTCTCGAGAAAAAGCGCCATCGAAGAAAAACCGATCTGGCGCGACTGCTCCCCGCCGATGGATTTCAGCAAATCTTCCGCTTCTTGTGAAAACGGCTCTCGGCTTTGGATCACCAGATCGGCGCCGAGCAGGCTCTTGGCGCGGGTGCGCACGCTGGTCTGCAGGTTGTCACGGAATGAGAATGAGGCGACAATGGCGGCCACGCTCAAGACAACGCAGGTCATCGCCAGCAGCATCGGTTTTATGCGCCGCCGGGCGTCTCTCAGCGCCATCTTCCAAATCCATTGTCTAAGCATTAGCGACATGAGGGATGCCGATCTCCTTTCGCGTGTCGGAGAGCACCCTGCCTCCTTTGAGGCTGATGACCCGATTAGCTTGCTGGGTCAACTCTCGATCATGAGTAACCAGGATCAAAGTTGTGCCGGTTTCAGCGTTGAGCTGGAAAATCAGGCGAACGATCTCTCTGGCTGTTTCCGTGTCGAGGTTGCCGGTCGGTTCATCGGCAAAGAGAATCCTCGGCCGGTTCATGAAGGCCCGGGCGATCGCGACGCGCTGTTGCTCTCCGCCGGAAAGCTGAATGGGATAATGATGGGTGCGGGCGCCAAGACCAACCTGCCGCAGTAGGTCCTGCGCGCGGCTTCGGGCGTGATTCTGGCCGCGAATCTCAGCGGGCACCATCACGTTTTCCAACGCCGTCAGTGAAGGAAGCAACTGAAAGCTTTGAAAAACAAAGCCAACAAAGTGGTTTCGTACCCGAGAAAGCTCCTCTTCCGTAGCGGAATGCATGGCGGTGCCGTTTAAAAGCACCGCACCTTGGGTGGGGCGTTCCAGCCCGGCGCAGATTGCGATCAGCGTGGTCTTGCCGCTGCCGGAGGGACCGACGATGGCGCATGCGCTGCCCTCTTCGATTGCAAACGAGACTTCGTGAAGAATCACCATGGTTTTATCGCCGCTCTTAAAAACCTTGTTCAAATGCTCTACGTTTAGAATAGTCTTTTTCATTGGCTCCGTATTTTTATAAAGTCGTCGAGGTAAGGGACGGCAGGAATTATCGATATGACACCGAAAAATGAATTATGCGGTCAGTTTAGAATTTTAGTCAACCCAACACAACGAGTCTGTCTCGGGAAGACATTCCGGGTAGTTTTCTTAGCGATGATGCTGTTTGCACTTACCGCGGCGGCGCTGGCGCCACGTACCATATTATTTCTCGGCGACAGCATCACAGCCGGTTATGGGCTCGAGCTCTCCCAGGCCTATCCGGCGCTCATTGAGCAATGGATCAAAAAAAAAGACTGGAATTTCCGCGTCGTTAATGCCGGCCAAAGCGGCGACACCAGCGCCGGCGGTTTAGGCAGGATGGATTGGCTGCTCAAAAACAAGATCGATGTCCTGGTGCTTGAGTTGGGCGGGAATGATGGACTGCGGGGACTACCCGTGGAGGTTACGCGCAAGAATCTTCAGGCCATCATCGATCGCGCCAAGGAACGATATCCTCGCGTCCAGATCGTCATCGCGGGAATGAGAGTTCCGCCCAACATGGGCGCGCATTACAGCCAGGAGTTCGAAGCCATGTTCGGTAGTCTGGCAAAAAAGAACGATGCCGTGCTGATTCCGTTTATTCTCGAAGGCGTGGGAGGTGTGCGGCAAATGAATCTCTCCGACGGCATTCATCCCACCGCCAATGGGCATGAGATCGTTGCGGCAAACGTTTGGAAAGTCCTGGAGCCGGTGCTGCGCTCAATCCAATCCCGCTGAGCCGGAGGCGAAGCGCTTAATTGACTCAGTCGATTGGTGCCATTTTTTACATGATAAAGGAGGCTTGCGATGCTTTCGGCAATCGTTTTGCTCAACACGGAAAGGGATAAGACTAACAGAGTGGCTGAAGCCCTTGCCGACATCGATGGCGTGACTGAAGTCTATTCGGTGGCGGGCCGCTACGATCTGGCCGCGATTTTGCGCGCTTCTGACAACGATCAGCTGGCAAATATTGTTACCGAGCACATTCGCGCGATGCCCGGCATCATAAGTTCCGAGACGCTGATCGCTTTCCGCGTGTATTCACGCCATGACCTCGAGCGGATGTTTTCCATCGGCCTGGAGAAAGCCTAGCCACATCGCAGCTGAATAAAGCTGGCAGTCACTGTGCCAATCCTGAGCACCTCTGGGCACTATGCAGCTATAGGAAGATCTCCGAATTATATGGCCGGTGCGCCAGCCTGATGCAGGAGTTTGGAACTGCCGAAGCCGTCGCCATGGTGCAACGAACGACTCGGTAGGCGGCACGACCGGCTGATTAGGGACCGACCTTGAGATTCAGTGGCGAACTCGGAACCGTCAGCGTTTTATCGGAAGTCGAGGTGGTTGTCGATGAGGCCGGAGTTGTCGCCGAAGCGACGTTGGTCGCTGTCCCTTTACAAGCCGAAGGAATCGCACCGAACATGGATTCGATCGTTTTCGTGACATCCACGGAAGTCCGGCCCGATTCGACCATCGCATTCATAATTCTTTGATTCATCGGCCACGGCCATAAGGGCTCAGCAGTCAGCGCCCGGTCCTTGTAGCGCTTGCAAAGGTTAGCGCTACCGGTGGAGGTGAACACGCTGGACACCGAACCGAGCGAGGACCCTTCAGATATGGAGCTCTCCTGCCAATCCGAACCGAACGAAGAGGCTGCGCCCCCGACGCCTGTTAGATTTCTAGCAATTAGGTTTCTCCCCACGGAACTTATAAGATTATTCAAGCCGAAACGCCTCCTGGTCGTGTGGGAGCCCGGCTCGATGTAAACGGTCGTGTTCGCCACTTCGAAGGAGTCCAGTCTTGTAATTAAGATGGCTTGCGCCGCGGCAAAACGATCGGTGCCACGTATATAGGCGATGCTACCGAGAAGTTTGCTCTGTGCGTTTTTATTGCCATCCAGACGGTCCACGGAAAAAATCGCGTAGGGTTGGTTGACCCCGTAGTTGCTATAGGTACCGCCCCCGTTGCCGGTCCAGGGTTTGCCGTAATAGTCTAGAAGTGTGTAGGTTTTCTTCATGCGCTGGCCGCTCCAGGTCCCGATACAGTTTTCGCAGGTTAGGTTGTAATTGTTGTAGGCCAGTGTGTAGGTCATCTTAGGCCCGACTACATGCGATCCTTCCCAGCGACCCCAGGCGCGCCGAATGGTGGTGTAATTTCCTCCTTGCGATGCGGAGAAGATTTTTCTCGCAATGCCCCATCCAGCTACGTCTTCTAAAAGATTATGGTTTCCTCGAATTCCGAAGATATTAGTGTTGTTGTCCGCGGCGTCCCAAGCAGCCACTCTCCGAACAATATTATGATTCGAATTTGAAAGATCAATGACGTTGCCGACGCTATTGCGCGCGTTAAAACCTTCCAGAACGAAGTAACTATTGTAATATAGCCGCACCGGACGCGAACTCCCCAGACCATTGATCGTGACTTTGCCATCATTCAAAGCCCTGACGGTTATGCGAGCAGATGCTGTTCCGCTCAGGTTCTGGGGCGGATTGATCATGGAAGAAGAGCCGGTGTATTGGCCGTCAAGCAGGCAGAGCGTATAGCCGGGTTTAGCCAGCGGCCAGAAATTGACGATCTTAAACGGACTATTCGAAGAAGTACCGACACCGTTGCCGGCCGGCGAGGCATAGTGAGTGCATGCCTGGGCGCGCGCTTCTTGAACGGAGAGGTATAGTGCCGCCAGAACGATTGTCCCGACAATTAGTTTCATTTTGGCAAATTTCGATTTCATGCTTTCTCCATCTAATAAAGAGCGAAGGTCCCAACAGTGCCGAAGGCGTCAGAACCGATGTTACTTTTTTGAATCAACTCGCCGCCGTATACCGACCAGGCTGAAGGTCCCTCGGCGGTTCCGGCGTCGTCGATGATCGTCCAGCCGGACAACTTGCCGTCGTTGAAGTCGTCCCAGAGCAGTTGGCTTCCGGTCAGATCGACAACCAGAACATCGTCGAAGACCACGCCGTTGTTAGCAGAGGAAAAGAGGGCGATCCGTCCGCCGCGGAAACTCTCGTCGGTAGTGGCAAACACCTGTTTGCCATCGATATTGACTTTCAACTGGTTCCCTTGAGCAATAATTTCCGCCCGGTAGTTTTGGCCGGTGACGTAAGGCACCGCGTCGTGAGCGATTATTTTAAACGCTCCATTTTCGCGTTTTAGGAGCTGACGGCCGGCGGTTTCCTTGTCCCAGGAGAAGCGGTAGTAGTTGTTGTTATCCTGGTAACGAAACATGATACCGAAAGGATCGTCGTCATGTGAGCGCATTTTCAGGCTCACGCGATAATCTTTCCAACTGCCTTCAGTATAGAGAGCGTAGGAGCCGAGATAACCGGGTTCCTCTGAGCCGATATTTCTGTTTTGAGTGAGGGCGCCGTTGGAGGCCGACCAGCTGGAGGGGCCGTCCTGGTTGCCTTCATCGATGAACGTCCAGCCGCGGCTGCTGCCGTCGTTGAAATCGGCGGACAGAAGAGTGCTGCCAGAGGCGAGATCCTCCACTAGAACATCGTCGAATGAACTGCCGGCATTGTAGTGCGAGTAAAGCGCGATAGCTCCCTGGGCAATGCTCGTATCGGTGACGGAAAAGATGGTTTTTCCATCGATCAAAATCTTCAAGGAAGAGCCTTGAGCGATGGCCTGGAGCGTGTAGGTTTGGCCGGTCGTGTAAGGCACCGTATCCTGTGCCAGCACCTGGAACGTGCCAGCGACTCGTTTTTCAAGGCGGCGCGATTTTCCCTGCGGGTACCATGAAAACCGATAGTAGTTCTCACTGTCTTGATAGCGGAACATGACGCCGATGGCATCGTTATCGGTAGAGCGGATCTTCATCGTTGCTCGATAGTTGCCCCAACTGCTGCCTACCTTCGTCGTCGTTGGCGCGTTCGTTGTCGTCGTCGAAGTCGAAGTGTTGCTGGTATTGGCACTATCGGTAACGGATGTGCTCGCGGCGGTGGCGCATGCGTTGTTAGAAGAGGACGAAGTACCTGATGAATTAAAAGCGCGCACCCGATAACAATAGTTAGTGCCGGTGGTAAGGCCCGAGTCGGTGTAGCTCTGAACGTTGGCTCCGACGCTGGCGATCTGAACATAGTTGCTTCCGGCTAGACGCTCGATCTTAAAGCCGGATTCGTTGGGAGAGTTGTCTTGCCAGTTTAACCGAAGAGTGGTTGCTTCAGCTACGCTATCCCTCATTGGCGTGAGGCCAAGAATAAGAAGCACGAGGGTCAAAATTGACCATGGTTGAATAGGACGCAAAAAACCTCCTTAGCCGGTGAAATCCCGACCACGGAGGTTCGAGGATCGTCTGGGCAGCCTTGCAGCCGTCCCGTTACTGGGAGCAGGCCAGGGCTTTGTGTCCCACCTTTAGGTGGTTTACCTTTTCCGGCGCGTTAAATTTCGCGGGTGTTCCGCAAGTGGGATGCCACTTTCATCCGTCAACGGGGGCGCTGCTAATTTGAAAAACGACTTATAAAAACTCTGGCACTCCTTCTGAAAATATGTGCAACCAAACTGTTAGAATATCTCTTAAAAGAAACGAGCCAAGAATCAAAGGCGGATCAGCTGTCTCAGTAGAAAAAAACTTTGTTTTCCTGCTGAGAACGGAACCCAGCCACGACTAAGACTAGTCGCCTAATACGCCTGAAAACCGCGCGTCACTTTAGAGACCATGATGCCAAAGATTTTATAATCCCTAAAAAATGTTTTTTCTCTCGCTGATTCTCAATCCTGGGACAAAGCTTTGGACAATTGTCTCTTATCGGTGACATTGCACGGAAAACAAGTCAGAATCGTGACAGATAAGTGTAGGAATGTCCTAACACCGACATCCTTGTTGCCTTATCATAAGAGCTTACCTGCTGGGCAAAAATGTTTGGGCGGCATTGCCTCATCTCGCGGTGTGGATACATCGGGAAGTCCGGTCGATGCAACAGGGACGGGTTCGATCAGCGGCGGCGCATGAGACGGGCTAGCAGTGCTCTAATCAGTTGTGCTATCCATTCAGGCAGGCGACGCTCACCTGAATTAATTGCAGTATGCAGTATATAGAGAGAGATGGACGCAACATGAAGATCGAACGCATTGAAATTAGCTTACTCGAAATGCCCTATATCAAACCACTCGTCACCGCGACGAACAATTTCACTGTTGCGCGCGGCGTGTTGGTGAAGATTGTTACAGACTCGGGAACCGAAGGTTACGGTTATTCGGATCTATTCCCCCGAACCGGCGAAACGCCGGCTACGGCACGGCACGTCATCGAGGCGGTGCTCAGGTCTAAGGTAGTAGGGCGGGAGATCGAGGATCTGGTCCGCATACGAGCCGACATGGATCATGTGTTGACCGGTAATCCAAGAGCAAAAGCGGCGCTGGAAGGCGCCATGTACGATGCTCTTGCGCGCAGCGTCCATATCCCTTTGAATCTTTTGTTGGGCGGACGTTTTCGCAATGAAATTAAGATTATCAAAATGGTCAGCGTGGGCGATCCCGAAGTGATGGCCGATGAGGCCAAACAGCTGGTTCGCGAAGGACTAGCGCTTAAGCTCAAGATGAGCGGCAAAATAGAGTTAGACTTGCCACGTGTTGCCAGAGTGCGCGATAAGGTAGGCGACGATGTATTTATCAAAGTGGATGCCAATGAGGCGTACGATGCCAAAACCGCGATTCGTTTGGCGAAAGGCCTGGCTGATCACGGGGTAGAAATCTTTGAGCAGCCCGTGCCACGCGATCAACTGGAGGCGCTGTGGGAAGTCAAGCGGCAATCGCCGATCAAGATCGAGGCGGATCAGTCGGTGCGCACGACGGCGGATGCGGCCAACCTAATCAAGCATCGAATGGTTGATTCGATCAACACCGGCGTGCAAAAGATCGGCGGCATTCAAGAAGTTAGAAAAATAGCCGAAATGTGTGAGCAGGCCGGTATACGCTGCGCGCTTTCCAATACTGCAGGCAGTATGGTCGGGGATGCCGCGTCAGTGCATCTTGCCGCAAGTACACCCGGCATTTCAGCCCTATGCGAGCTCGGGGAATTCGAAGTTGTTTCCGGAGATCCGTTCTTTGGCTTGACGGTGGAGAGAGGGATTATCAGCGTTCCCCAGGGTGAAGGATTGGGTGTGACTCTGCGAGGTTCCAAATAAAATTTTTGCAGTGGTGCAGCAGGTTCAGCGAGGAGGCTCTTGAATCCATGTCCTCTCCTAGTTCAGGCTCTAAAGGCGACGGCGGTAAATAGTGGCGTCCATCGTCACGTGACGGGGATCATGATGTGAGTTCGGTAAGGATCGCGTTGCATGAGACGCTGGTACCAGTTGCTGATGTTATTCTGTTGCGGCCGTTCAATAGGCAAATTGAACCAGCGATAAGCCCACACCCCTAGCGGTATATCGCCGATCGAAAATTCTTCCCCAGCCAGATAGTTTTTTCCTTCTAAGTGGTTCTCGACTATCTGCCATGCACTGGTGGTCTTATCTAAAGCAGCTTGGATGGCTTTGGGGTCGCGCTCGTCTTGGGGAGTCCGCACGGTCGCGAAAAAAAGCGGCACAATGGTGGCATTAAATACTGAAAGCTGCCAGTCCAACCAGCGATTGGCGTTGGCGCGGCCTTCCGCTGTCGGTGGCAGTAATTTCCCGTCTCCGTACTTCTCGACCAGATAGCGCATGATGGTGTTCGACTCCCAGAGAATAAAGCTACCATCTTGGAGGGTCGGCACCAGGCCGTTCGGATTCTTGTCGAGATATGCTTTGTCTTTATTTCCGCCGAATTTGCCGCCCCAGTCGATCCGATCGAACTGAAGCCCGAGTTCGCCGCAACACCAGAGCACTTTTTGTACATTAGACGAATCTGTTCGTCCCCATATCTTCAGCATACATTTACTCCAATCTTGTGAGGCAAGACCATTACTTATCATCCTTTTACCCATCGCGGCAATTGATAGTGATTAGGGCGTATAGGCATTGCAGTAGCAAAGCGGAGTATTGGTCTCGTTCGCACACTTATGATCCAAAATCCATCGCTTACGCTAGTTCCCAGTGTTTAATTCGAGCTCTATCGTTTCGATTACATATCTGCTACACAGGAAGAGATTAGATTTTGGCTGAACAGACCGTGCCATACGATGAAACGAATTTACACGTTAGCTTTTATCCTTTCTGTCTTCAGTGTCGCCAATCCGCTGGCTGTATGGGCTCAGAGCCGGGCGGAGGGGCAGAAGCTCTACTCGACGCATTGCTCGGCCTGCCATGGAGAAGGCGGGAAAGGCGACGGACCGGCGGGCAAGTCGCTTCCGATCAAACCTGCGGATCATACTGACGGCAAGCTAATGAACTCGTTTTCCGACAAGTTCCTTTCGGAGATTATTTCCAAAGGGGGAGTCGCGGTCGGTAAATCTCCTTTCATGCCCAGTTGGGGTGGCGTGTTGAAAGAGAATCAGCTGCGAGATCTAGTCGCTTACTTGAGGAGTATCGCGAATCCTCCGTATAAGGCATCCGGTAAGTAGAAAATCTTCACTTTTTCTTCTCACCCCCCTTGACGATTACATAAGCGAGATTAAATTTGGCGCATCCAACTTGTCCCTCAGGGACATGTAAATTTATGTTTTATTTCAGGAGGAAATTATGGCAACCAAGATTCGTCCCCTACATGATAGGGTGATAGTTAAACGCATCGAGGAGGAGGGAAAATCCAAAGGAGGTATCATCATTCCCGACTCGGCCAAAGAAAAGCCGCAGGAAGGCAAAGTCGTAGCCGCAGGTCCCGGTAGACATGAGGACGGGAAAGTTGTACCCCTGGGCGTGAAGGCGGGCGATAAAATTCTTTTTGGAAAATATTCCGGCACAGAAATTAAACTTGATGGCGAGGAACATCTGATCATGCGCGAAGATGATATCCTCGGCGTAATTGAATAAGGAGGCAAGAGGAAGATGGCTGCAAAAGAGGTTCGCTTTAGCGAAGAGGCGCGCAACAGAGTCCTGCGTGGTGTCAACATATTGGCCGATACTGTTATCGTAACCTTGGGTCCCAAAGGCCGCAACGTGTGCCTGGAGAAATCCTGGGGCGCCCCGACTATTACCAAAGACGGTGTCACCGTGGCTAAAGAAATTCAGCTCGAAGACAAGTTCGAAAACATGGGCGCCCAGATGGTCAAGGAAGTAGCCAGCAAAACTTCCGATATCGCTGGCGACGGCACTACCACGGCGACAGTTTTATCCCGCGCCATTTTCGGCGAAGGGCTCAAGTTAGTTGCCGCCGGTTATGATCCGATGAGCATCAAGCGCGGCATCGACAAGGCGGTGGCGAAGGTAACCGAGGAGCTAAAATCACTTTCCAAGCCGACGCGCGCTAGAGAGGAAATTGCCCAGGTCGGTACCATTTCGGCCAACAACGACAAAACCATCGGCGCTATTCTTGCTGAGGCGATGGACAAAGTCGGTAAAGAGGGAGTCATCACCGTCGAAGAAGCCAAAGGTCTGGAAACCACCCTCGATCTCGTCGAAGGTATGAGGTTTGATCGTGGCTACCTCTCGCCTTATTTTGTGACGGATCCGGAACGGATGGAATGTGTTTATGAAGATGCCTACATCCTGATCCATGAAAAAAAGATTTCGAGCATGAAGGATCTCCTGCCGGTTCTGGAAAGCGTGGCAAAGACCGGAAAGCCTCTAGTGATCATCGCCGAGGAAGTTGAAGGCGAGGCGCTGGCAACCTTAGTCGTCAATAAGATTCGCGGCATCCTGAAAGTCGTGGCGGTTAAGGCTCCAGGCTTTGGCGATCGACGCAAGGCAATGCTCGAAGACATCGCGATTCTGACTGACGGTAAGATGATTGCCGAAGAGCTGGGAATCAAGCTTGAGAATGTCACGATCAAAGATCTCGGTCGCGTAAAACGAGTGATCATCGATAAAGATAATACGACGGTGGTGGAAGGGGGTGGCAAGAAGTCCGCGATCGAAGGACGTATCGCTCAAATTCGGGCGCAGATCGATGAAACGACATCGGATTACGACCGGGAAAAGCTGCAGGAGCGGTTGGCGAAGTTGGCCGGCGGTGTAGCGGTGATTAAAGTCGGCGCCGCCACTGAAATCGAAATGAAGGAGAAGAAAGCCCGTGTAGAGGATGCGCTGCATGCGACCCGGGCTGCCGTTGAAGAAGGCATCGTCCCCGGCGGTGGCGTTGCACTCATTCGTGCTTCCGCGGTTCTCGCCAACATTCGCGTGTCCGAAGAAGAGCGAGTGGGAGTTCGGATCATTCAGAAAGCTCTTGAGGAACCACTCCGTTGGATCGCTCAAAACGCAGGCTTGGATGGTGCGGTGGTTTTAGATAAAGTAAAGAATGGCAAGGGCGCTTTCGGTTTCAATGCCGCCACCGAGGAATATGAGGATCTGGTCAAAGCCGGTATTGTGGATCCAACCAAAGTCGTGCGCACGGCGTTGCAGAACGCCGCGTCGGTTGCCGGCTTGCTGATTACTACTGAAGCCATGATCGCGGATAAACCGGAGAAGAAAAAGGATGCTCCGGCCATGCCTCACGATCACGAAGACTATTAAGTAAGGAGAGCTTGCGTGTGAATCTGCAGGGGCGCCTGAGAAGTCAGGCGCCCTTTTTTTTGCGCTGCTTTCTGTTACTTCAGCTTAATGGATGCTAATCGGTTTCTGATTAGTCGATGATGAGTAGTCGCTGCTTTGATGAGTCAATCCTGGCCGATTGATTGGAGGCGCAGATCTCCCGCACGAGCTGTGACGCTTTCGCAAACCCTCAGTTTCAATAGCTGGGCTGACGCCCCAGTGTTCCCCAAAAAATTGGCTAAAGCGCTTAGCCGGCGCATCAATGCGCAGTACCGCAAGATCTCGGTCTGGGGCGACCCCGATCGTTCTCGTACAGTCCAAGTTGATCGGTTCTTCGCGTCACTTTTTTTCGAACAGATCTCGTGAACCGAGCTGATTTTCATCGCGCTCATAGGCGGTGATAATTTCTTGCACTAAATGATGGCGGGCGACGTCTTTTTCCGTAAAGGTAACGAAGCGGATTCCGTGTACTCCTTTGAGAATGCGGAATGCTTCCTTCAGGCCGGATGCCTTTCCGGCGGGAAGATCGATCTGTGTTACGTCGCCGGTAATGACCGCTTTCGAACCATAGCCCAAGCGCGTGAGGAACATCTTCATCTGTTCCGGGGTCGTATTCTGCGCTTCATCCAGGATCACGAACGAATCGTTTAAAGTTCGCCCACGCATAAAGGCCAGCGGTGCAACTTCGATGGTGCCGCGTTCCACCAGTTTGCGCGCTCGGTCGAAATCCACCATGTCATGCAGCGCGTCGTACAAGGGGCGGAGATAGGGATTCACCTTTTCCGCTAGATCGCCCGGGAGAAAACCTAGCTTCTCGCCCGCTTCCACCGCCGGACGGGTCAATATGATCCGCACGAAGTTATTTTTCATCAACTCCGCCACCGCCATGGCCATGGCCAGATAAGTTTTGCCCGTGCCAGCCGGGCCGATCCCGAAAACAATGTCGTAGCGGCGAATCGCATCGATGTAGGCTTTTTGCGCGATGCTCTTGGGCGTGATGGTGCGTTTGTGAGCTGAAATGTAAATCGTATCGAGAAAGATGTCTTGCAGTTTAGCCCGGCTGTCGCCGCTGAGAATGCGGATCGCATAGTCGACGTCGCTGGGAAAGACGGGATAGCCTTTTTCCAAAAGTCCGTAAAGCTGCCGAATGATCTGACCGGCGAGTTCCATCTGCAGCGGATCGCCCTCGATCTCGATCGACGATCCGCGAGCACGAATTTTAACCTCTAAGGCTTGCTGGAGAATCTTGAGATGCTGGTCGTGTTGTCCCAGAAGATCGCGAAACAGGCGCGGATCGTTGAACTCCAAGCGCGCGCTTTCCATTATCTGCGTGCTGCTGATCATTCTATCCTTCTCGTCTTTCACTCCCTACCTCCTATGATTTGGACGACAATCTCTCGTCTGCGCGGGCGGTTGTCAAAATCGAGGAGAATGATTTGTTGCCAGCTGCCGAGGACCAGTCGGCCGCGCTCTATTGGAACCTGCAGCGACGGTCCGAATAATGACGCGCGCAAATGAGAGAAGCCGTTGTCGTCGCCCCATCGAGCGTCATGATGATAGCGACGATCCGAGGGGATCAGTTTCTCCACGAACTCTTTGAGATCTTGAACCAGTCCCGGTTCGTATTCGATCGTAGTGAGAGCGGCCGTCGAGCCGCTGACGAAGAGGGTCATCAGGCCGGCGGTGATTTGTCCCTCCTGGACCTGCGCCGTTACTTTGTCGGTGATGTCGATGATGTCGCAGAAACCTTGGGTTGTTTCAGTAATTCTTGCGGTTCGTATTTTCATCAAGAGAGTTTTGCGCCGATAATTTTCTTAACCCGTGCCAGCGCCTCGTCGGTGCGTGATGGATCTTTACCGCCGGCCTGAGCAAATTCGGGGCGGCCGCCTCCTCCTCCTCCGACAATGGGCGCTACTTCTTTAATGATATTTCCCGCGTGAATGCGCTTGGCGAGATCGCCGCCGACGCTGGCAACGAGGGTAACGCCATTCTCCCCCGGGTTGGCGAGGAAGATGAATCCGCCGGACATTTTCTCTTTAAGCTGGTCGGCAATTTCGCGCAATTGTTTGGGATCGACCCCCTCCACGCTAGTGACTAAGACGTCGACGCCATTAATGCTTTCTTTTTTGGCCAATAGATCCGGGATTTGGTTCTTGCCGAGTTGGCCGCGCAGCCGCTCAATCTCTTTTTCCAGATCTTTTTGCTGCTGCAACAGCTTCTTGACGCGCTCGACCGCGCCATCTTCGCCGGCGCGCAGGATCTGGCCGATTTGCTTTAGATCGTCTTCGTAACGGCGGATCAAGCTTAGCGCACCTTCCCCGGTTACCGCTTCGACGCGACGTACTCCAGCAGCAACTCCGGCTTCGGCATGAAGCTTAAAAATGCCGATTTGGCCGGAACGATGAACATGGGTACCGCCGCATAACTCGGTCGAGAAGTCGCCGATCTTGACCACCCGCACCCGATCGCCGTACTTGTCGCCGAAAAAGGCAAGTGCGCCGTTACGCAAAGCCTCCTCATAACTCGACTCTTCGATGGACACAGCGGCATCCTGCCGGATATGTTTGTTGACGGTGGCTTCAATATCGGCGAGCTTCTCATCGACGATTGCACCGGTATGATTAAAGTCGAAGCGCAGTCGATCCGGCGTGACCAGAGAGCCGGCCTGGCGCACATGGCTGCCGAGTTGCTCTCGGAGTACGGCGTGAAGGATGTGCGTCGCCGAATGATTGAGCCTTGTTCTCTGGCGATGTTTGGGATCGACGGCAAGATGCACTCTGTCGCCGATTTGCACGCGGCCTTTATTGACCTTGCTGCGGTGGACTGTTAGCTGTGGCGTCGGACGCTGCGTGTCCAGGACCTGAATTAAATCACCGCGCGCCGTTGAAATTGTGCCGCGATCGCCCACCTGGCCACCGGATTCTCCATAAAAAGGAGTCTCAGCCGTGAGTAAATCGATTTCGTCGCCTTCCACAGCTTCCGTTTTGCTCGCTCCGTTGCCATAGAGTGCAAGGACTGTGGATTCCCCCTCAATATGGTCGTAACCAATAAATTGAGTGACCCTCACCGAATCTGCAGCAGCCACCTGATCAAAAACGTCCATCGTAATTATGCGCGCTTCGCGGCCGCGGTTGCGTTGCGCCTCCATGAGATTCTCGAAACCTTGCTGATCCACCGCGATGTCCTCGGCACGAAGGATGTCCTCTGTCAGATCGAAAGGAAAACCATAGGTGTCGTAAAGGCGAAATGCGATGTCGCCCGAAAGAACGTTACTCTTTTGCTCTTTGAGTTTGGCGGTGGCGTCTTCGAGCAGCCCCAGACCTTTCTCCAGCGTTTCACTAAAGCGCTCTTCCTCACTGCGGATGATCTCGCGAATGCGCGCCGTTTCGGTGCACAGTTCCGGATAAGCATCGCCCATGACCTTGCCGACGGTGCCCGCCACCTGGTAGAGAAACGGTTCCTTCAGTCCAATCAATCGGCCGTGCCGCGCCGCTCTTCTCAGCAGCCGGCGCAAGACATAGCCGCGCCCTTCGTTGCTCGGCATGACACCGTCGGCGATAAGAAAGCTGACGGCCCTAGCATGGTCGTCAATGACCCGGAAGGAGATGTCGGAGATGGGATCGGCGCCGTATCGTCTACCGGTCAGATTTTCCGTCGTGGCGGTCAGCTCTCGCATGTAGTCGATGTCGTAATTCGACAACACGTTTTGCAGCACCGCGGTGATGCGTTCCAGACCCATGCCGGTATCGACATGTTTTGACGGCAGCTCTTCCAACTCTCGGTTGTCTTTACGGTTGTACTGAATGAAGACCAGATTCCACAGCTCGATATAGCGAGCGCAATCACCGTTGACTTGGCAAATATGGCCTGGCACGTTCGTTCTGTCGCATGCCTTAGAACCGCGATCGAGATGAATCTCGCTGCAAGGGCCGCAGGGGCCGGTCTCGCCCATTTCCCAAAAGTTTTCCTTTTCGGCGAAACGCCGAATACGCTCATTCGGCAGTCCGCTGATTTTGGCCCAAAGCCGCGCAGCTTCATCGTCATCGAGATAAACAGTCGCCCACAGTTTGTTCTCGGGCAAGCCCCATTCATTCGCAAGCAGCTTCCAAGCCCATTCAATCGCTTCCGCTTTATAGTAATCGCCGAAAGACCAGTTCCCTAACATTTCAAAAAAAGTGTGATGATAAGTATCCCGGCCGACCGCCTCCAGGTCATTATGTTTGCCGCTGATCCGCAAACACTTCTGCGCACTGGCGGCACGCCTGTACGGCAGGCGTTCCTGACCGAGAAAAACGTTCTTAAACTGCACCATACCCGCGTTGGTGAAGAGCAAGGTCGGGTCTTTGTCGGGCACCAGGGAGGAACTCTTCACTACGGTATGTGTCTGCTTAACGAAGTAGTCCAAAAAAGATCTGCGAATGTCGTTTCCAGTCATGATGTTTTTTCTAATCCTCCTCCGCGCGTCGCCCCATCAAATCGAAAATCACCTGGCTGCTATAGCCACGACGCTGGAGAAATGCACCGGCACGGCGAAAGGTTTTGGGATCGCGAAGATTCATTCCTCTAAATTTCCTATCCAATAATGCTTTAGCTCTTTTCTTCTCATCGCCAGCAACGAAAGTTGCGGCGAGAACATCCTGGATCATCGGCTGGGCGATCCCTTTCGCCTTTAGTTCTTGTTCGATTCTTTGCGGTCCGTGGCCGCGGCTCGCAGCTCTCGACAGCGCCCAATGATGCGCAAAGGATTCGTCATTAATATAGTTGAAGGAACGGAGTTTTCTCAAAGTCTGCTCGCCGGCGGCGGCTGAAAAGCCCTTGCGAGACAGATGGGTGAGTATTTCCGCTTCACTGCGTGCGCGATAGCTGAGAAATCGAAGAGCGGATTTAAGCGCCTCCTCTTGCGAGTCAGGCGATTTGGGTCTGTGGTTTGCGCGGTTCAGAGTTCCAATGCACCTTTTACCGTTACCTTATTTTGTTTTTCTCTTTCTTTTCGGCGGTCGTAGCCGAAACCGGTGGTTCGTCCCGCTTGAGCCCGGTATTCTCCATCACCCGCGCCATGATTTGCTGGGCGATTTCGGGGTGTTCCTTAAGAAAGTTTTTTGCCGCTTCGCGTCCCTGGCCGATCCTCTCGCCGCCGAACGAATACCAAGCGCCGCTTTTTTCCACGACACCCGTTTCGCTGCCGAGATCGACGATCTCACCATCGCGAGAAATTCCGGTTCCATAAAGAATGTCAAATTCCGCCTCTTTGAACGGAGGAGCCATCTTATTCTTGACGACCTTGACCCGGGTCCGCCCGCCAACGATATTGTCACCGTCCTTTAAAGCGCCGATACGGCGGATATCCATGCGCACCGAGGCATAAAACTTCAGCGCGTTGCCGCCGGTGGTGGTTTCGGGATTGCCGAACATCACGCCGATTTTCATGCGGATTTGATTGATAAAAATAACTACAGTATGAGAGCGGGAAATAGTCCCAGTGAGCTTGCGCAAAGCTTGGGACATGAGCCGCGCTTGCAGTCCCATATGGGAATCGCCCATTTCGCCTTCGATTTCCGCTCTAGGTACTAGAGCGGCGACCGAGTCGATCACCAAGACATCAATGGCGCCGCTACGCACCAGGGTCTCGCCGATTTCCAGAGCCTGTTCGCCGTGATCCGGTTGTGAGACCAGAAGATCATCGGTTTTGACGCCAAGTTTTTTCGCATAACCCAAGTCCAATGCATGCTCCGCATCGACGTATGCTCCCATGCCTCCTTGCTTCTGCGCTTCAGCGACGATTTGCAGCGCCAGCGTCGTCTTACCGGAGGATTCAGGTCCGTAAATTTCGATCACTCTGCCACGCGGCACACCGCCGATTCCTAGCGCGATATCGAGTCCGAGAGATCCGGTCGAGATCACGGGGACGTCCTTGACTATGCCCCCCTCGCCGAGCTTCATGATGGCCCCTTTGCCGAATTGTTTTTCGATCTGGCTCACCGCTAGATCAAGGGCTTTCTCTCGATTTAGATCCATGAATTTTGCCTCCTTAGGTTGGGCCGATCCCGTTCTCGCTAATCATCGTCGAGCCGAAGCGCTCTGAGGCGCCGATAGACTGCGCCAGTCGATTTGAGCACACTTTCAATTAAGCCTATCTCGTCGACCACGGACTGGCCGAATTCGAAACTGCTCCAGCGATCGAGTTTGTCCTCGAGTCCCTTATGGGAGCCACTGAGAGCGCGCCAACGGCCCACCGTCAAGTGGGGCCGAAAAACTCTATTGTCTCGAGGATAGCCGAAGGGTTCTAACACGATTTCGACTCTCTTCGCCAGGGCCAGCAGATTATTTCCTTCAAGGCCGACCCATAAGACGCGAGCCCGTTTCAAATCGGGAAATACTCCTAAACATTTAGCATTTATAGTAAAGCGCCGAAAGGGGCGGAAAGCTTCTGCGAGCGCCTCGCAGATGGGCTCGATCTGGGACTGTTCTATATCACCAAGAAACTTCAGCGTGAAGTGAAAATTCTCTTCCGGCACCCAACGAATTCCAGGAATTTGCCGGGCGAGTTGTGCTGTCGCCTCGGCTATCCGGGCGCGGACCTCAGGGGCTATTTGAACCCCAATAAAGGCGCGAATCACTACTCTTATTCTAACAGGCTGGTGCGCAACCAGTTCAGGGCGGCCTGCGATGTTCCCAGGATGATTCTCTCCCGGTCGCCGCTGAATTGAAAAAGCTTGGCTTCGTGCCGTTGATTCTGAGCGATGCTCAACCAGACCATACCGACCGGCTTTTGCGGGCTGCCGCCGCCGGGGCCGGCCACACCCGTGACACTAAGGCCGATGCTTGCTCCGGTCCGTTCTTTGATGCCGGCCGACATTTCCAAGGCAGTCTCCCGGCTGACCGCGCCGTGTTCCACCAATGTCTGTGACCGGACGCCGAGAAAGCGCTTCTTGGCCTCATTGGAATAAGTGACAGCACCGCCGTAGTAGTAGGCGGAGCTACCGGCCACGCGGGTAACGCGGTGGCTGATATAGCCACCGGTACACGACTCGGCGAGAGCTAAGGTTTGGTGCTTTTCTAAGAGCTGCCGGCCAATGAATTCTTCTAAGGTGATGTCGCCCT
The DNA here is from genome assembly GCA_009379725.1 of Deltaproteobacteria bacterium. Lineage (GTDB taxonomy): Bacteria > Desulfobacterota > Binatia > UBA9968 > UBA9968 > WHTF01. The sequence continues at coordinate 27,898 of WHTF01000010.1, read as the reverse complement.
CGGCATAGAGGTACTCACCCAGAAGTTTTTTTATTTCAGTTCTAAGTTTTTCGAATTCCTCTTGCTCGCCCCTGAAGGTTATGCGCAGCGACAGGTCCGGATAGTGAGCACCAAATGACAGCCTTGCGTGGTCTGCGAAATTCATGGGGCGCAGCATGTCGTCAAGTCTGCCTTCGGTGACGCCGTGGATCTTGAAGGTGCAGGCTAAAGTTTCGATGGCATCACTGCGCTGTGCATTGATCCAGGGCAAAACCGTTTGATGTAACATCGCGGTCATTTCTTGCGGCACTCCGGAGAGCCAAAAAAGTCTCTTACCCGGACCGATCGGCACCTGAAAGCCGGGCGCAGTGCCGACAGGATTGGAGATGATCGTCGATCCTTCTGGGAACATTGCTTGCTTGAGGGTATTTGCCGACCAGGCTAGGCCGCAGTCTCTAAAGTGCTGCCGAAGTGCCCCGGCGACTTGCTCGTCTTGTTTCAGTTTACAACCGAGAAAGTCGGCTGCCACTTCGGTCGTGAGATCATCCGCAGTGGGTCCCAGCCCGCCGGTGCCAATCACGATGTCGCCGAGGTCCCGAGCCTGGCGCAGGGCCCAAACCATTTGATCTTTATGGTCGCCCACTTTCAGAACCGCGGTTACCTCGACGCCCGTTGAAAAAAGGCGCGCCGCGATCGTCGTTGAGTTGGTGTCGATGACTTGTCCCGTTGTGAGTTCGTCGCCGGTGCTCAATATGACGGCTTTCTCGATCATATCAGTTCCCAACAGTTTAGCAGCTGCAGAATGCTAAAACAGTATAACCCGGCGACGACATCGTCGAGCACGATTCCTTTTCCTCCCGGCAGTTTCTCAATTCTCGATGCCGGGTAGATTTTCGCAATGTCAAAGAAACGAAAAAGCACGAAAGCCAGCGACAGAGACACCTTTCCAAACGGCGCGAGAAAGTTCGCCAGCAGAAATCCGGCGATTTCATCTATGACGATGACACTCGGATCCTTTTGCTCCAAGATAGCGGCGCCTTTTCCGGACAACCAGATCGCGCCGGAAATGAAACCAACAAGAGCCACCAAGGCCAAAGCTATGGAAAACGTCGCCAGTCGATTTAAAGCTAAAGAAAATGGCACGGCGATCAGCGTGCCGCAGGTACCCGGGGCAACAGGAAAGTAGCCGGCGGGTCCCGCCGTAACCAGCAGAAGAATGATTTTGCGCTTGATGTCAATCAATGACAACCGCCGAACACAAAGCCGGACCGGAAAAGCCGTTTGAAATACCTGGCCGCAAGATTAATCAATTTCGCGACGATTTAAAACCGCTGGGGCACAGTGCCGTGACTGGAGAGAATAGAAGATTTACGATTGCGGCAAAGAGGTCAGCTCAACGAGGAAAGTTTCCTTCTGATTTTCGAATAGCCTTTGTAACGCGGGCTCGATGGTATCTTCTGCTGGGAACTGGATATTAAGTGGATTGACGTATTGTTGATCTTGGTAGAGCTCAAAATGGAGATGGGGACCGGTGGTTCTTCCCGTGGAACCGACGAATCCAATCACCTGCCCCTTCTTTACAACCGTGCCGGCTTTAATTCCTTGAGCAAATCTTCCAAGATGAGCATAACGGGTCGTGTAGGTGGGATCGTGCTGGATTTCGACTAATTTCCCATAAGCCCCATTCCGGCGGGCTTGGGTAATTAGGCCATCGCCGACAGCTCGAACCGGGGTACCGGGCGCCGCCGCAAAATCGACGCCGGTGTGCGGCATGTTAGTCTTCAAGACTGGATGAAAGCGAGAATCGGTGAACTGAGAGGTAATGTTGATAAACTCCAATGGAAAACGCAGAAAGGAACGCGCTAAGCTTCTGCCTTCGAGATTGTAATACCCGCCTTTACCTTTCTGGTTCTCAAAGTAGATGGCGGTCATTGTCTGCCCGGCATTGGTTAGTTCAGCGGCCAGAATCCGCAGCGAGGCTTTGGTCGATTGGCCCTTTCGGCTCCGCTCCTCATAAAGAATTTTGAAACTGTCGCCGGTGTTGATGTCCTTTTCTAGATCAACATCCCAAGTAAAAATATCAGCCAGTTGGGAAAGTAGACTCGAATCGATGCCCGCTTTTTGACCTGCGGTGTAGAGAGAGTCATCGACCATTGCCGCGGCGGTCTTTAACTCGATTTCGAAGGGCTTTTCTCGCCGTTGAAAAAGAATGCTTTGGCCACTTCTTTCCCAGGTCAGGTCTATTGTATCGTTGTAGTCGAGTTCGAGGGCGGCCAACGACTCGCCGCCCTTGTTGACACTGATACTCGGTTTGGAGAAGTAGAAGTGAACTTCTCTACCCGGCTTTAGCGTTCCCAACCTGAAGTGTAGCCGGATGGCGCGGCCCCACATCTGCTTTTCACTGGCGGTTAAGCTAAATCGATTGAGGATTTTGGGTAATGTATCGCCGGATCGGATCCGATGAATGACGTGCTGCCGCTTCTCAAGCGGGTTATTGGGCTCTATCTTCCGAGGCGGAATAACTTTATACGGCTGAGTATTCGTAATCCTGCGGATATGGGGAGTGGGAATCTGGGTTCCTGTGGAGACTTTTTTATGTACGGTCTGTTGTTCGGCGGCCTTAGCCGGCCTTGCCAAGGCTGCAAACACCCAAAACCAGACCAGCAAGTTACAAACGACTCGAACACTCCTTAAGCGCTGTGCCGTATCGCTATGCCGGCCGGCGACCCTGTATGATCCCAGCTGCATAAAAAGTTTACACTAAATAAACCGTTTGGCCGGCCCTGTCAACCTCAAGTGGGTGGTCGCGAATCATCGGAAAGCCCTCCTCAAACTAGATATGATTCACCGAGAAAGAGCCTTCTGACGGCGCTATGAGCAGTTAAAAGGGCGAATAGATTCAGTTTTAAGGCGAGTGAGGAGCCGAAACTGATTGTTGTCTCAGAAGCGGGGTGAGCGGAATCGCCGCTCGGTCCGATGAAGACGACTAGATCGATAATTCCCCGCCGTCGTTTTTTCGGTCACACTCAGGATGAAAACAGGTTAGGGCTGGCAGTTGGTCTTTCGGAATGGTCGCTTGGCCTCGACGATGGGACGGCATCATAACCGTTCGGCAGGCGGATTTGAGGCGCTCGGTCTGCGAATTGAAAGATCTCCCTGAGACCGCTGAAGTCAATCAAGATAGATTTGGCCGGATGGCTCCCGCGCCAACACCACGCCGCAACACCGGAGGGACGAAAAACCATTCAATGATGAAAAGGATCAAGGACAACGTGAGGAGATAGGGCCAAAAGGAGAAAAGCGCAGAGACGCTGCTTTTGCCGCCATTGGTCTCCTGCAAATTGATAGGGTTGCGCTCGCGCAGATCAGACTCGCCAGCCTCCTGATAGTTAATCGCGAAGAGTAGCCGATTGTCATTCCGGCTGAGCTGGTAGATGCCCTGGAAAAATGTATCAGGAAAGCTGGCCGCGCCTGCGTTGAGCAAATGTTTGTCCCCGCGCGGGTTCGTCAATGATGTTTTCTGTTGAATAGTTTCAAAGACAACGGGTTGTCCAGTCAATTGACCTTTAACGCTTCCGGCTAGGAACCAGTCGAGAAAATTCAGGGTAAAGATCGACATCGGCAAGTTGTCTCGCCCCAGATAGGGAAAAGGGTCAAAGCCCAGTACCAGATGTCTTTTGCCTTGACGCTCCACGGCGAAGGCGAGCACGCCTTCCTGAGATTCAACCAGAGTCTCACCGGCGACTTGGGGTTTTAGTGGTCGAGCATAGGTCGGGCGAAAAAGCGCGAAATTGACATACCGATTAAGCGGATGAGACTCCTGCCAACCCGATGCCTCCGCCCTGATAACGGGATCTCCCAAATCGACCAAAGGATTATCGTCGGGCGGCAGGATCAACAACAACGGATTGGCCTGTAACATGGCCGGAGTCGAAAGATGAAAAATCTCGAGCCCGTAACCTGAACGGTCGGTTTTTTCGTAATCCTCCGGCGCAACGATATCGACGGTGACTCCGGGAATGGCGCGCAAGCTCCTGAGCGCCTGAGGACGCGGAGAAACCCCCAGGATCTTCAAATTGCGCGAGCTTGCCGGCACGGCAAACTGGCGATTGTCGAGAGCTAAAGCATCCTGTACATCGATTTCCGCTTCGTAATACGGGTGCTCGGCAAAGCCCTGGAACGACGCCAAGCCGCTCCGGCCCGCCGGCGCGGTTATTTCCCGGCTCGCCAGCGCGGCCACACCGGCTCTGAGGGTAACTTCGACGCGCCAGTCTTTGGCGGAATAATTGGTCACTTCAACCTGAGCTTCCCAACGCGCGTTGGCGAGCGATGCAGGAGAGATATTAAACGCCGTCACCGCCAGATTGTCCCGCGGTCGTCCCACGGTAATAACCCGAGTGGCGCCGGACTGTCCGCGTGCAGGCCGGTCGGTGATCAAGTAAACGCGCTCATATTTCTGATCGGCGGCAAGCTGGTTGAGGAGATCATTATAATTGGCGGCGACGTCGGCCAGGTCGTAGGGTTCCAGGCGGACCAGCAGCGCCGCGGCATCAGACGGCGAAAGCGTGTTTTTGTTGACTTTCTCGAGGCGCGGCACGGTACGGTAAATATCTACCTTACCGCTCGCGCCGAGATCGGCGATCACTCTCCTGGCCCGATCCCGCGCCAGTGCGATGCGTTCTGTGCCATCTTCCTGGACTTGCATGCTGGCCGAGTTGTCCATGACGATAGCAATATTCGACATACGCACGGAAAACACCGGTTCTCCCAGCGCCAAGATCAACAGGAGCAACAGGAGCAATTGGAGAAAAAATATCGGCGGCAGACGCAGCCTGCCCCAGGGCTTAACGGAAGCCTGCGTGCCTCGCTCGATGAATAACAGCACGCTCGAAAAGACCATGCGCCGCGGTTTGCGCCTGATGAGATAAGGAACCAACAATAGCGGCAACGCGAAAAATCCGTAGAGAGCGGCGGGATTGAGAAACTCCATGGCGCAGACTACTTGAACAAGCCGATGGCCGGCAGCGTGGCGAAAACGAAATCGCCAAGATCCCGATCGCTGACATAGAGCGAATAATGGATACCGCTTTGATGGCAGAAGCTGCGCAGTTCCGAATTATGGTGCGCCAGCCTCGCTTGATATTCCTGCCGGGCGGACGTATTCCATTGCAGCCGGATTTCGCTGTTGGTCTCACTGTCAACCACATTCAAGCGACCGTTGGAGAAGGGCGGATCGATCTCCTGCCGCGTCAAAATCTGAATCACCGCGACGTCGAGGTTTAGGGCGCGCAAGAGATTGAGCCCACCTTGGTATGACTGTGCCGCCATCATGAAGTCGGAGATCAAGATCGCCTTGCCGGGCCGGCGCAGCTTCTTGAGGTGTTCTCCCAACGCCACCGCCAGATTCAGCGGGCCGCGCGGCGCCAGCGATGTGGCAAATCGCACGCAATCGATCATGCGGCGGCGGCCGCGGTAAAAAGGCGACGCGGGACTGGCAGATTCGCCGTGGAGCAAGTGGAACTTAACGTGATCATGGTTTGCCAAAACGACATAAGAAAGCGCCAATCCTACATGAGTAGCGGGCAAGAACTTGTCTTCGACCGACGGAAACGCCATCGAAGCGCTAGCATCGATAAAAAAGTAGGTGAAAAGATCGACCTCTTCGCGGAAAACCTTGATATAGAGCCGGTCGGTGCGAGCGTAGATCCCCCAGTCGAGATAACGCAGATCGTCGCCCGGCGAGTAGCGCCGGTAGTCGGCGAATTCCAGGCTGGTGCCGCGCCGTGGCGATGAATAACTGCCGGTGTGGCTGCCGAGAAACCCCTTTCTCGTGCGCAACCGGAGAGTTTCCAGTCGGGTGAGAAATTGCGGCGTAAATGGTTCGGGGAGCATTAAAGATTATTAATGTTAAAAAGCGCTGTAAGCGATGGGATCGGCCAGTCCCGCCTCTTTAAAGCCTTTGAGCCTAAGCTGACAGCTGTCGCACAAGCCGCAGGCTTTCCCGTCTGGGGATGCATCGTAGCAACTCCAGGTGAGTGCGTAGTCGATTCCCAGTTTCGCGCCTTGGCGTATGATCTCAGCCTTGGTCATGTGAATCAACGGCGCATGAATCTTTAACTGCATTTTGCCTTCTACCGCCGCTCTGGTTGCCAGGTTCGCCATCCGTTCGAAGGCGCTGATATATTCGTCGCGGCAGTCGGGATAACCGCTATAGTCGAGTTGATTGGCGCCGAAGAAGATATCGGAAGCTTCGATTTTCTCGGCCAGCGCCAGGCCGAAGGAAAGAAAAATCGTATTTCGCGCCGGCACGTAAGTCACCGGTATGCCATGAGCGATATCCGATGCGCTGCGCCCCTTGGGAACCTGAATGCGATCGGTTAAAGCCGAGCCGCCGATGGCCCTGAGATCGAATTCAAGGATCAAGTGCTCTTTAGTCTTCAACCAAGCCGCTACTTTTCTCGCCGCTTCGATCTCGCGTTCGTGGCGCTGCCCATAGCGAAAGGTTAGGGCGTAGAGCTCGAAATGATCCTGTTGCGCGCGCGCCGCCGCGGTGGCGGAGTCGATGCCGCCGCTAAGAAGAATGACTGCTTTTTGGCGCGTCATGAGCTCCGCTCAACGAACCCTGGTCCCCTCCAGGGGATAGCGCTTGTCGTGCCAACCGACGAGGCCTTCGTCGAGAATTTTCATATTGCGATTACCGTTTTCATAAAGAATGCCATAGGCCAAACTGGCCAGGTGATGCGGGCACGCTCAATAGAGGACGACTAATCGGTCCTTGGGAATATTTTTCACATTATCTTTAAATTCCGCCAGCGGCGCGGATACGGCACTCAGGATATGGACCTCGCGGTATTCCGCCGCCGTGCGCACGTCGATAATCAGCGGTTTTTTCCCGGCTTTGACTTGAGCGACCAGCTCATCAATGGAAATAAACGACAGCTTTACCTCGGCAGGTACCGATTGCTGGGCAAACTGGGGGTACTTCGACGGGTCGCCATTTGCCGCGCCGTAGGACGAGAGCAGCGACAGCATCGCAGCGGCCGCCAGCAACAGTGCTTTTGGCAAAGTGAACAAATTCATTGTTTCGCTCCTTCGGGCTTGTACTTGCTGAACTGCGCCAAGCTGTCCAGCGATTGGGTGCCGGTGTAGCGCTCGCCGTTGATGATCCAGGTGGGATAGCTCTTGATGTTCGCTTCACTGCAAACCGTCGCTTGCGGTGCGCGCGGCCCGCCTGGACTGCATTCAATATATGGCACTCGGCGTGACGTGGCGCCGAAGAGCTCCTTTTGCTCAATGCAATGGGGGCACCATGAAGCGCCATAAAATTTAGCCTCAGTACTGACCAGGTGTTCGACCAAGCCGCGCACCCATGGGTCCTCCGGACCGGTGGTTTTGCCAATGTAGCCAGAGTAATGCAGATGCAGGCCAACGATGATCAGCAGTGCCGCACCGCCGGTTTTCCCCAGCCATGGACCCCAGGAAAATCCGGGCATCCTGGCTGGACGCTGAGTGACAAGAACGGCGAAGATCGCCGTCATCAGTCCCAACGAGGTTAGGCAATAGGGGCAAGCGGAATTCAAAACAATCAGCGAAACGCCGGTCAGGTACAAACTGTAAAGAAAGCCGCCGATGGTCACGATCCAGGCCAGCTTCCATTGGCTGGCAGTAGGTTTGTTCCAGGCAATAGCGGCCAGCAGAGCATAGGTCAGAAAACCCCAGAAGGAAGTCGGCATGCCGAGGAGCCTCGACCAGCGGCTATTGAGCACGACGTCGCATGCGCTGCCCACCGTGCAGCCCGCCACCGATTGTCCTTGCCAGGCCGAATAGGTGAGATAACCCGACAGAGTCATGCCAGCCAAGGCCAGGACGAATATCGGCCAGCTTGGGCCCTGTTTGGCTGCGCTCTGCGCGGCCGCCTTGGCGGTTGAACCTGTTTTGCTGGTGCTTGTCTTTGCCATTGGCAGGACTCCTTTATCGATTCACTAGGATGGCGACATCTTTGCGGAGACGCTGCAGCGCCTCTTTATCGCGGCTGTCATAGTAACCGCGAATCTGTGCTTGCCGGTCGACCAAAACGAATCTCGGGCTGTGCAGGATGATGCTATCGTCAGTCGACGCCATCGCGGCGCTCAAGCGAAAACCATTCTGCACGAGATTCCTAATCTCATCTTGCGTCCCGGTCAAAAACAACCAGCGATCGGCATCGGCCTTGTAACGATCGGCGTATTGCGAGAGAACCGCCGGCGTATCTCTGCCCGGATCGACGGAAAAAGACAGCAGCTTGACCTCTGTTAGTGGCGCCAGTTCTTCTTGCAGCTTGACCATTTCCGCGGTTTGCAGTGGGCAGGTATCTTCGCAGTTGGTATAGATGAAGTCGGCGATCCAAACCGTGCCGCGCAGGTGTGCCAGACCGATCTGCTTGCCGCTTCGTTCCACCAGGGAAAACTCGGGCACCGAACCGTAGTGGCTCATTTCTTCCAAGGGGCTCCGTTGCGCGCCGCTGAAGCGGGCGTGGGGTGCCAGTTTGAGCCAGAGCGCGGTGCCGAGGATGATTCCCAAGCCAGCAACCGCCGCTCCCAATAAGAGAAAACGGGCTTTAGTATCGTTCATAACGAAAGATCGTTGATCGGGAGGAAGTTTATCGATTATTTTTCCATTTGTGTAGAGCCCCGCCCGATGAGCCGCCGATTTTGTCCTTTCACGAATGGATTGCCGGGCGCCGGGTGTTCGAAATTGCGCACAAAGGACCGAGTCCCGTCATTATTATGGCGGTATTATGACAATCCACACAGCATTTAGCATTGAAATACAAAGCTCCGGAGCTGGCATCTTGCTTGCTCGTGGGGTGCTGTAAGGTGGTGATGTCATGAAACGATCGAATACAAATACCTATGAGGGTCAGAACTGGAGTTGGCCGCAGTCAACCTGGCTGCAGAAGCGTCTGAGCGCCATCAAAGCCGAGGAAGAGGCCGCTCGTCGAAAGCATCCCGGCGTCCCTGAAAAGCCGGTGGCGAGCAAAGCCAAATCAGCCGACATCAAGGCTTCCAAAGACCTCTAGAGGAGAGCGGGACTCACCCGCCCTTGTCCTCATCCAAAAATATTGCACGTCGAAGGACGACGCCCCGTCTCATCTGTCCGGCAAACGAACATTCCTTCGTCACCACTTCTCCTCATCATTTCTCGTTCAATTTAGTCCTATTCTCCTCTGGGCACTCTCAGGCCCTATTCCTATTTTTTACTAATTCGATCCACGCCCATGCCGCCGGGCGAAACAATTCATCTTCGCCAATTCCCGCTTTTATATTTATAATCTACGACTCGTTTCGTTCTCTATTGCATTAGCCGTCAATTCCAATAAAATCCGTTCCGCCATCTGGGATGCAGCCGAACCCAATCCGTCATCTGATATAACATTGATGATTATTTCGTTCTTAGTCTCAGTTGGAATGTTCTATTACATGTTGCAATTTCTGCCCGGAGTTACCGAAGCCTTCGGTTACTTCTTCGGGTTGCTGGCTGCTTCCTACGCCGTCGATCAGTTTCTTCCGCAGGAAAAAAAATAGCCGAGAAAATAGTCTCACTTGCCGGCGGAGGCTTTAACGGAAAGAGAAAACCGGAATTGGCTTTATTTCTTGTCCATCTCTCGAAGAATTCTGGCGGCACACAAGCGAATGCGTTGCAGCGTTACCCAGTAGATGAGGAAAATTCTCGAAGAATATTTTCGTAATTTCGCTACGACGAAAGGATTCTCAGGCTTGAGAGAGACGCTCTTTGTGATGTCGCGTCAGCTTGAGTTGTCAAATATCGGAAACGGTCGATTACTGCGACAAGCGGGCCGCTATCTTCTTTTCGGTTGTTTCGCTGCGGACGATGACCAGCTCTTGACCCAGCCGGAGCCGCCCGCTCTTGAGACCGTTCTCTTTCATCAATTGGCTAATGGTTACACCATGTCGCTTAGCGATGCGCGAGAGTACCTCGCCTTTTTTCACTCGGTGAAGCGTCAGTTTGATCTTCCGCGAAGCGGGCAATTGTTTATACGCGGTCAAAAAGTTTTCTCCGCTGCCAACCGGTAGTCGAAGCGTGAAGCCGTCGTCGTTGGGCGGTGTGAAGTTTCGCAGCAAAGCTGGATTTAGTTCCTTGATGACGTGGAGGTTGGTGTCGGCGAGCTTCGCGACCGTCTGGAGCCTCAACGGCCTGTGAATGGTTACCTCATCATGCTCCAAGGGCTCTTCATAAGAAATCTGTTCGAACCCATACTTTTCTGGTTCCCCGGCGATGAGCACGGCCGCGACGAACTTTGGGACATAATCGCGTGTTTCGAGTTTCAAATGCTTGCGGTTTTGTCTCAAGAGCCAAAAATCATTTGTTTTGGAACGTTGCAGGGCTGTTCCCACTCTGCCTTCTCCCGCATTGTAGGCCGCTGCGGCCAAAAACCATTCGCCGAACTTCCGGTGTAAATCCTTGAGATAGGCCGCCGCAGCGTGTGTAGAGAGCACCGGATCGCGCCGCTCGTCGATCCAGGAGTTAATCGTCAGTCCATAGTGAAGCGCAGTGCTGCGGATGAACTGCCAAGGGCCCATGGCGTGGGCTCGTGAATACGCATGAGGAGAAAAGCCGCTTTCGATCAATGCTAAATAGACGAGCTTTTCAGGAAGACCCTCTTTCCGCAGAATGTCTGTCATCATAGCGCGGTATTTGCCGGAACGCGCCAAAGCACCTTCGAAGAAATCTCTTTGGCGACCGCAAAAGCCATCAATGTAGTGGCGAACTCGATGATGCGTCTCAACGGCTGAGGAAATGCGCAGAATCCGTTGACCGGTGGGTTGCTTCATCGCTTCGTCCATGTTGTTTCGCCACAGATCGATCAAGTCGTCGTCTGCGGTCGTGAATCTCTTTTCCCAAGTCGTATCGGTTTCCTTGGAAACCGTGTCGTCGTTTTTTTGAATTGTTTTTTTCTCTATCGTCTCCTCCGGCAAGCCGGCTGAAAAGGAGCCGCCGTCGTGATGCAATTCCTGCCCGGCTTTCGGCTCCGCCTGCGGCAGTGAGGGCGTTTCACTGACAATCGCGGGAATATCAACGGTTGTGAACGAATGTTCATGCGGCCGGCTGTGTTCGACCGTATGGTTCGTAAACGGATGTGGTAGCGAGCATCCCAGCAAGAGCGACGCGAGCCAACAGTAGACAAAGGTACGACCAATTGAAAGCGTACTTCTAAAAAGGGACATAAAGCGACTCGGTTGCTACAAGGTTTATGACGCACCCTGTCAGAGAAAGCTTTCTCAAGTTCGGCAAGCTTCATGCCATATGAGCAAACCGGTTCATTTTAAATAGCTTTCGAGCCTGAGGGATAGCCGCGCAGGAACCGGCGATGCACAAAAAGCGCCGGAAGTGAGCAAGTTTGGGAGCGCCGAGCAGACGTATTTTTAGGGGGCGCAATAGAATTTTTTCTCGATATTATTAAATGGTAACGATCGTTGTTTAGTTAGATCAGGGCCCCGATTATCAAACTTCGATACTGCACCGCTGTGCGGGAGATTGAAGACGACATAGCCGCCGATTGTATCGGTCAACCGGCTGGCTTGGTCATTTTAGTCGAACAGATACTTTGGCGGAGGGATCAGAAATCTTGGAATATCGAAAGGCCTTGTTATGCTTGCGGGCTCGTTCTATGAACCGAGAAGAATTCGCAATCGACGGAGGAAATAAAATGCCGAGGTTGCAGCTAAAAGACGTGGAGATTTATTACGAAGTTCACGGCCAAGGCCGGCCCATTTTGTTTTTGAGCGAAACTGCCTGTGATGGAGAAGTTTGGAAGATTTATCAGGTGTCCGAGTTTTCGAAAGACCATAGAGTGATCATTCACGATTATCGGCACCGGGCAGTCGAGCAAGCCATCGATGGATTACACGACCCGGATGTTCGCTCAGGACGTGATCGCGTTGATGGATCACCTGGAGGCGGACGATGCGATTTTAGTGGGTCACTCTATGGGTGGCCGGGTTGCCCAGCTCCTGGCGACGAGTTCGTGCACAACCATCCCGAGCGTGTCGAGTACTACCTAAAAGTGCGGATGCAGAATCTCTGCCCGGTGGAATTTTACCTCGTCATCTCCTTGCCCGCCAGGGCCACGATACCAGCGGGCGCTTGAAAGATATACGGCAGCCCACGCTGATCCTGGTAGGCGAGGATGATCGGAACATGACCAGCGAGGTCAATCACCGGATGTCGTCGGACATCCTAGCAGTTTGCTGAAAAAAGCGATTCAGAGAAATAGAAATCGATGAAGGAAGAGAATTTTGTGGGTAAATCAGTTGGCGATGGTAAGAACATGAACGTCAAGAGCGAATATATCGGGGGCGATGATTCTACAGGTACGATTTTTAGCTCGCGCGGCATCCTTTTTGTCCCTCGGGCAAGAGGTTTAGACCGCCAACTTCGCCATGCGCAAAAGATTATACGCCGCGCCCACCCACCAACAGGCCAGCTGCGATCTGTCGACTCCTCGATACCGCGTTTTCCTAAATCCACCCACTGTCTTGGCCCAGCCGAAGATCTCTTCGATTCTCTTTCGTATCCGTTGACTGATTGTGTAGCCTTGGTGGCGCGTGGTGCGGCCGTCAATAGCCGAACCGCCCTTGCGCTTGGTGTTGGCGGCGACATGGGGAACGATCTTGCGACCACGCAAGAAATCAACAAAGCCGCGGGTGTCGTAGTTCTTGTCCGCTCCCAACGATTTGACTCGCACGCCCTTTCGCCTCTGACGTTTGATCATCTCTTGGGCTGCTTCCCGTTCTGCGGTGCCGGTGGCTTGGGTGATTTTCAAATCGACCAAAAGCCCATTGCGGTTCTCCATCAGCGCATGCGCCCCGTAACACAGCTTGGCCTCTTTGCCCGGCCCCTTTTTGGCCAGCAGACTCTCGGGGTCGGTACTCGATTCATGAGTGTCGTTGCTACGTTTCTCCCCGTGAAAATCTACCCAGCGGTTGCCCGGATCTCCTTGATCTTTGTCCCCCGATCGATCTTCTCCCTTCGGGCGAAAGCTCTTGAGACTGGCCCATGCCTCGATCAAAGTTCCGTCTACCGTGAAATGATCGTCGCTCATCAGCTTAGCTTCTCTTGCTTGCTTAACCACGGCATCGAAAAACAATCGCCCGACTTCATGGTCCATCAAGCGGCCGCGGTTCTTGCTAAACACGGTCGCATCGAAACTCTCTTCTTCGAGCTCCATGTCCAAAAACCACCGGAACAACAGGTTGTAGCCCAACTGCTCACAGAACTGCCGCTCGCTCCTGACCGAATACAGCGCGATGAGCAACAGAGACTTCAAAACCCGCTCGGGCGCAATCGACGGCCGTCCGACCTGCGAATACATCCGGTTAAACACCCGCGACAATTCCACCAGCCGTTGATCGGCAAGCTCTTTGATTCGTCGCAGCGGATGATCGCTGGGAATTCGATCCTCAATCGATATAACCGCCCACAAGTTCGTTTGTTTATCTTGCAACCCGCGCATCAACGCCTCCCAAGATTCAATCGACAGCATCTTATCATGCGGCACGATTTTCATGTTACAAAAACTTCTACCACTCGGAGTTTTTCAGCAGCCTGCTAGTGTGCTGGAGACACTTTCACGGGCGATCGGTAGAAGTACTGGACACGGTAATCGTTGACCAGTCCCCACTCTTTGTAGATCGCCTCGTTACTCCATCTCTTCCAGCCACAACCGGGGCGGCCTTTCTGTTTCATCGCGAACCGGCGTATCTTTCTCATGATCTCAAAGCGTATCCAATCGAACGCCCGGCGCGAGTTGCCCACTCGGAAGTAATTGACCCAGCCCACAATCACAGGTCGGATCCGTTCAATCACCTCGTTGAGTTTGCGATGCCGTGAGTATTTAAATATTCGACCCACTCGCTTGAGCAGTTCGCTCTGCTTCTGTCTCATCGGGGTCCGCAGAACGAATCGCTTGCCAAACCGATTACGGCCCGCTCTGAAATCAAATCCCAGGAAACCGAAACTCCCGCCACCACCAAAGTCCACCACCTTTGTCTTCCCTTCATTGATCTCAACTTCAACTTTCCTTAGCTCTTGGCCCAGCCGCCTCTGTATCATCGCTATGTGCGGCTGCCATTGCGGATAACCATCGACCAAGATCACCATGTCATCCGCATATCGAGTGTACACAACCCGTTCCCATCTTCCCGCTCTTCGCCGCTTTCCCATTTCTTCTTCCATTGTCTGGTCCAACTCGTTCAGATACAGATTGGCCAGTAACGGCGAGAGCACTCCTCCTTGTGGAACTCCCTTCTTCCCGTTGGACTTCAATATCTGCCTAACCAAGTGAAGGACTTTAGGGTCTTGCACCCTCTTGGCCAGCTTTTTGAGTAAAAGATGATGGCGAACGTTATCGAAATAACTCTTAAGATCAACGTCGATGACTCGGGTAAGCCCTTGCACCAGCCCGTGTACCACGCGATCTAGCGCTTGATGCGCTGTGCGTTTGGGCCGGTAAGCAAAAGAACTCGTGTGAAAGTCAGCTTCAAGGATCGGCTCCAAAATAAGCTTTACAGCTCCCTGAATAACTCGATCCTTAATGGTGGGAATTCCGAGCCTGCGGGTCTTGCCATTCCCTTTGGGGATCTCCACCCGCCGGTTCTTCGTAGGTTTATATGCTCCTGTGAAAAGCTCCTCTCGAATCTTCCCCAGAAACTTCTCTACGCCTCGGGCCTCGATGGACCTAAAACTCTCTGCATCAATTCCCGGTGAGCCATCGTTGGCCTTTGCTGCTTGATACGCTGCCTTCAGGGTCTCCAATTTGCAGACATGGGCATAGAGACCCCAAAACCGCCACTGCTTCTCGGCTTTCGCCTTACGGTATATCCTTCGCCTCAGTTCTTGCAGATTAACGGAAGGCTTTATCATCCCTTCCCTGCCTCACCTCGTGGTCGAAAGAATCAAACTCAGCATGGCCCCTTCGCTCCAAAGACATTACTCTCCTTCATCACTACTACGGGCCACTCCGCCATCCTGTCGCCTTTCAGCCCTTTTCCCATGTCCACAGTTATAGGGCCTACCTTCTTCCGAGAATTTCTCCTCGGGGCATACAGGACTTCTCCAGTTTCTGTCGTGTCCCTGTTACCGTGTCGCCGCCAATACCCCGCCGGTGTGAGCTATTCCTTT
Source organism: Deltaproteobacteria bacterium (assembly GCA_009379725.1). Taxonomy (GTDB): domain Bacteria; phylum Desulfobacterota; class Binatia; order UBA9968; family UBA9968; genus WHTF01. The sequence continues at coordinate 12,739 of WHTF01000010.1, read as the reverse complement.
AGCCAGTCTGAAATATCTCATGCTGTCTTCGCCGATATTTGAGCGGCTCGACCACCGGTTCTTGGCTTTAACGAGGCTTGCTCAGCGTTCACTCACGTTGCAACCCGGTCACTTGCTCATCAGCCTTGTGCTGACTTTGTCGGTAGGCTTCAGCATGTCGATTACTCTTCATGCTGCTACCCAAGCTAGGCGGCTTCTGGCTCTTACCGCCGCGGGACTTCTCCCATCATCTGAGAGTCACCCTATGGATCACGACAGCAATTCATCTGGACACACCACTCATGCAAGCCTGACCCTGATCCAGTCCCTGATCCAGTCCCAGCCGGTAGCCGTTCCTCCCCCAGATTCGCTCTCCGTGTTCCAGTTTGTCCAGTTAGTCAGCAGCGTCCCCTCCGCGTTTCCGATGCCAACCTAGTCGACCAACTTTTAATCAATCCAGACTTGTCGCTGGCGGTCAAAGCCAACTTGGCCATGATGCAGTGCGGCATTCGTTTCTGTCGACGACCGTCAGTGTAAAGCCGCGAGACGGCGCGGTCTGAGAGTCGAAGCAATAGGAGTATAGCCCGATGCCCAACCCGAGTCGCCCGAATGCAGCCGGCGGATCGAACGGCTTAACTGGAGGCTGGAACCCCGCTGGAGATATGCTCTAGGGCTGAGCCACCGATACTTCTCCGCGGTTACCGGAGACCGCATCCGCTCCAAGACCCAAATTAAATACCGCACAAGCTCTATGAGCATCTCGATCACAGAGGATAGCTCTGTAACACTCCGAGCTTGAGAATATCTAAAGAAACCTTGACAAGTTTTTCATGGGTGCCCCTAAATCCCGCCGCGCGACGGATCAAGGGAGTCGTTGCTGGTCTTCTTTCTTTTGGGCGTCGAGAACTGTGAACGAGCCTGTCAGAAATAGACAATCAAATGTTTGATCCCAAATGATTGCTTCGTGAATGGCTTGTTCGGCGGCAGCAATTATCGGCCCGCGAAGTGCCGCCCGAGAACACCTTCCAGTGCTTTCGTCACTTTCTCATTATCGCCGATGTACAGAACGATCAGCTTTTCCTTCTTGTAAAAACGCGGTGGGCCGAGCCAATGCATGCGTGTATTTCCAACTGCCATGCCGCTCGGCGAAACCAATCTCGCCTCCGCGTCTGCCGCCGAGGCATTAGGATACTCAAAGATTTGCACATGATCTCCGTACAGCTCGATCGCTTTGCCCTTGACAGAGAAAAAGGGTTGATCGACCTCTTCTAAAGGCTCGATGTTTACGCCCGCAGCTCGCAGTTTTGCGAGGAGGCTGGTGTAGTCGGTCACGGGGGTGCCTTGAATCTCGGGCTGCTGGGCCGAGGATCGTGCAGTGCACGTTGGCCCCGCAGCAAGGATGAAAAGAAAACAGCAGGAAAGCAGCAACGAATTCTTCATGCTTAGCCTATCGCAGCATAAGCAGCGAGGGGCGAGCCACAAGGCTCGCCCCTCGCTCACGCCTCACCGTCAGGCGCAATAATGTGAGGGAGACTTCGCTATCTTCGACCTCGCCCGTTGTCCTGGCCCGGCTCTGCTTCGTCTTCGGGGTCGGCCCAGATCACGCGCGTAAAAAGCTTACGTCCGGCGCCGAGATCGAGCTCGAATAACTCCGTGCGGCCGCCGTTCGTCGAACGGATGAGCTTACCCCATTGGCCGGTGCCCACCTCGACCGCGTCCTCCACGTCGGCATCCTCAAATGGAGGCGGCACTCTCCCTTTGTCCGTGGAGCCTGTTTGCCCAACCGTGGTCGTCTGGTCCAAGTGTAAATAGATCGCATTGAGTTGGTCATAGTCATGTTGGTTGGGATACTCATTGTTTGGTGGGCCTAGTGGATCGTTTGTATAATCCATGCACGAACCAAGATTGCCATTAGAGAAATCTTCGTCCTGATGGTCCAGTCCGAACGTGTGGCCAATCTCCTGACAAATCACCATATTCTTCCAACCCGCCGTATTATACTTTGCGGTATTGAAGTAGGTGTTGTTGAGTTTGACGGTACCCTGGGTGATGTGGCCGCCACTGATCCAAATTTGCGCCACACCGAGCCAACCGTTAAACCCATAGGTAGTGGCGCAGACTTCGACGCGGCCGCTTGTGGGCTTGCAGTTTTTCGGATTCGTTACATTGCCCGTACCGATTTCGGTCGTGAGAACGGACGACAAACTCCATTCCGTCGAGGCGTTCTGGAGGTAGTACTTCCACTCGGTCGACACGTTATCGCCCAGGACGAGCGTAAAAGACCCGCTAGCGCGTCCCCAGTGATAACCGCCCCACGAATGGCTGGCGAAGGCTATCGTTGGAAGTACGGCAAGGGCTACTAAAAATAAAAGTGTTGTTGCTAACTTTCGCTGCAAGCCGGTGTACATTAAGACTCCTTTTGCGTGTTGTAAATCGCGCACGAGAGCCGGGAGTGTGCTTCAAAATACAGCCGCTGTCAAGGATCGGCGCAAAAGCCGCAGCGATCGTAGTCATGCGCGGATCAAAGTCGAAGCTTCAAGTCCGGATCTGCTGGACGATGTCCTTGCGAAAATCAGAGAGCATGGCGCGCTGCCCGAGCAGGTGGAAGAGGAGTCGCTGCAACTCGAAGCGGTGGCCGATCTGGATATCCAGGATCTCGAATTCGGCACGAAGGCTAATAATCAGGTCGAGAACTTTGGGCAGTATGAGGGAGTCGATGATATGACCGGAGATCTGTACGACAGTCTGCGCCATCGCGAACTCCTCCCCTAGGCATCGATTGTAATGTCAACCACAACTTAGAACAACGTGACCGATTTATCCGGGCAGGCTCTTATAAAGAGAAAGGAGATTTTGCTTATGCAGACGGTATGGAGCGAATGTGCGGGGACCATCAAGCGAACGCGCCTATGGCTTTGGTATTTCTAGATCACGACAAATCTTCTGAGCAAGAAATTCATTAATTCGCGATGACGTGGAAACTGCAGAAACTTTGCCGCTTTTGCGGTTCACATACACGCTATGATTACCACCTTCGCGTAATAGTTGAGCGCCGTGCCTTTCCATATGGCGGATCAGATCGCCTTACGGTAAATCCTTCGCCTCAGTTCTTGCAGATTAACGGAAGGTCTTATCATCCTTCCCTGCCTCACCTCGTGGTCGAAAGAATCAAAACTCAGCATGGCCCCTTCGCTCCATCCGCGTTACCAGACTTCTTCGCTCCTACGGGCCACTCCGCCATCCTGTTGCCTTCGGTCCTTTTCCTGTGTCCAGTTATAGGGACGATCCTTCTCCAGGAATTTCTCCTGGGGCAAGCGGGACTTCTCCAGTTTCCATCGTGTCCTTGTTACCGTGTCGCCGCTAATACCCCGCCGGTATGAATTATCCCCTCAGCCAGTCTGAAATGATCCATGCTGTCTTCGCCGATTATTGAGCGGCTCGACCCCCGGAATTCTAATCTAGCTCTTCGCGTAATCGAGTGAGTGCGACTCTCTGGCGCACTCCTCTTCCATGGGCGGTTCCTCCCTTTTGCAAAGGGAGGTTAGGAGGCATTTTTCATGGCTTGAAAGATCGCCAGACAGCCACGAGTTGATTGAACAGGGGAAGAAAAAGAATTTCTTCTCCGCAGGTATCTCTGTGCCTACTTGACCTGCCGGCTAATGGGTGACCCCTATGTCTATCATCAAGTTACCATCGATCGCTGCTTCGCTCAGAAAACCAACGGGACCACCTGATATTGGGTGGGTCCCGTCGTTGATATAGGCTGGGTACGTTCCGTGAAATCGGTCAGCAGCTTCCGTACCGGACTTGTTTGCATTGGGACGAAGAAGTGATTGTGATCGACACGACGGCTGTAGTTTCGCTGGCCTGCAACACAAGCGCCGACGTTGAGATCTACGCCTTCGATCTCCTCGTTCACCATGTGCGAAGCGTGATGCGCTTGCCGATTGAGGACCACGGGGCAGTCTGAATAGTGTGCCCCTCCTAGCCGATCGCCGATCTATTGGACGAGCGTGAAGAGCTGGTCGACGTCGAGCTCGATGCGCCCACCGAGCACACCGGGATCGAGCTGGCGCAGGGCGCGGTCGGCGATGATGCTGTCCGGCGGATAGGTCGGCTCGCTGTCGGGCCCGACCCACAAGAGGCGACTCCGCGTGGCCCTGTTGAAGTTGCGCGGATAAATCATGTCGAGGTTGACTGCGCGCGTATAGTAGTAGCCACTGTCCGGCCCCGCCTCGACATATCGGAAGTCGACACCATGATCACCCATCGTCGGCGCCATGTAGACGGCGATGGCACGAAATTCGGGATAGTACGTGGGCGGCTCGGTGCGATGGTCGCGAATGTTGATGAAACGGCCCTTCATCAACACCGACACGCTCGACTCGTAGGGTGGCTCAGCCGGCAGGCGCGCGCGGACGTTGTTCTGGACGGTCAACGAAAGCCCCGTGTACGCCAGATTAACCTTGGCCACGAGGCACCGGTCGAGCCAGTACCCGTCGGGGCATTGGATTTGCGTGGCGACGACGGGGTTGACGTAGAAGTGATTCGAGTCTATTTGCTGGACGGCATAGATGCCCTCCCATGGATCCGTGCTCAAGCCCTCCAGGGCTTTTCCCCTATCGGCGATTTCACCGCCGCACCCGAAGGCCACCACCAGGATCGAAAGAAGGAGTCGTCGCATGATCCCGCCGGCGGCCATCACTGTGCGGTATGAATACTCTTGATCACACGTCAGGCGATATCGACTGCGCGTACACAAACGCCGCTGGTTGCTACCTCTCAGGCTACCCCGAAGGAAGCTTCGGAACGTACACTGCAGTGCGCGAGCTGAGCATGCGTTTGCAAACACTGCTGGGAATCGTGCTGTATGGGAAATTCAAACCACCTTTTTTTCTGACCCCAGCAATATCGCGCGACCGGGAGAGTTGTCAATTCCCTTTCTGCTTCACAGCAAGATGGACCGTCTGGCAAGAAACTATAGGGGCTTACGGGCTCTGTAAGTCAGTATGAAATTTAGCCAATTGAGGCGATCCTAAAAATAAAATCATGGCCGTTTTCGGCCGAGTAGGGTCATAGGTAGGGTCATAGAGTAGGGTCATAGGGTCAAATCTTTACCTATGACATTAAGGACGTTTCAATCGCGTCCCACGCGGCCTTCAACCCTTTTTCCTTCTGGGCTTTCTCCCGTAACCGCTTGCGCTCGCGGCTCACCGCCGTGTAATCAAGATCTCCCATCATCTTGCCAATCGCAGATTGACTCACGCCGCCATACCTATACATCAACTCCATAGCTATCGCCCGTTCATCTCGGTGTCCTGTCCTTCTGCCCGTAAGCTTCTCCTCGGTCAAGTTAAAGTAACCGGCAACGACTTTGAGCACCGACTTCAAGTCCCGGGATTCAAAGCGTCTTACCGCAGGCTGTTCTCGTCTCGATCCGGCGGCTTTGATCCTACTTTTCACTCGCTCGACGAAATCCTCTTCTCCCAGGACGACTTGCCCCTTGAGCTTCTCCCACGGCGTATTATAGCCGTCACGTATTCCTTCTGCTAAAAATTCTCCGTACCTCTTGCGACTTCCTCCGACGTAGCTCAGAACCGCTTCGTAGTTCACCCAAAATTGTCTCTGCTGCGATTGAAGATAGCCGCTAAGGCTACTCCAGCGATAACCCTCAAGATATTTGATCTGTTCCCGAACCGATGCTGCCTGGTAGGAGCGAACTCTGACCGGGTTTACATGCACATACCGGCTGAGCTCCAATAGATAACTGTCCTTGTCGATCAGTATCGCTTTATATCGACCTTGATAGAGATGGCCCACCCGGCGATGGCGCCGGTTGAACGCAGCCGTGTAGCTAATATTAAAATGCCTCATGAACTCAGAGAGATTCCCCTTGGGGGTCTCTACCACCATATGAAAGTGGTTGTTCATCAGCACGTAGCAATGAATCTCGACCCCGTAAATCTGTCGGGAACTGTTGAGCTTGTCTAAAAATAAAGACCGGTCGGTGTCGTCGCGAAAAATTGCCTTTCGTTCATTACCCCGACAGGTGACGTGATAATAAGCATTGGGAAACAAAATCCTTAACGGCCGCGCCATAACGCATCCTTGTACTCCCGGTAGGTGTCAAATGTCAAGAGTAAAGATTTGACCCTATGACCCCTTCTATGACCCTCTACAGAGTAAAGATTTGATAATCATCTAGCCCTCAAATAAGTGCTTAGCGGACAATAGAAATGCGGGAATAGATTTCGAGCGGGAAAAGCCCTCTGAAATGAGGTATACGAAGAGTTACAAGGCAGCAACGTAACCCCAAAAAGCAGAGGGCTCCCAAGTGAAAGTATCTATCGCATTTGAACGCGCAAGTCACGTCAATTCGGGTACGAGTGTCGATCCCGAAGAGCTTCCGTGGCCCAAGACTCAAGGTCGGGTGATGCGCCATCCGCTGCTTCATCTCGAGGGCGATCCCCGCGGGGAGATCACGCATTACGGGGGACTGGTATTGGCGCAGCAGTTTGTGCGTCGGTTTGGGGTGGCCCAGCAGCTCGATAGCGCACTGACGCTGTTTAAGCGTCACGCACCCTATTACGAATCGGATCATGTGCTGGCGTTGGCGTATACGCTTTATGCGGACGGGACGTGTCTGGAGGATCAAGCGGCACTGCAAGGGAGCGAGGCGGTTAGGCGGTTGGTCGGAGCGTGCCGGATTCCGGACCCGACGACAGCCGGGGATTTCCTGCGTCGGTTTAAGAGCGCGCAAGACGTGGAGCATCTCTCGGGGGGTGATCGATGAAGTTCAGGAGGCGGTATGGTCGAAGCTGGGGCGCACGGTATGCCGTCGCAGAAAAAAGCACGAGTTTGCGCTGATCGATCTCGACGGGCACATCAAGCCTCTTTATGGAGTACAAAAAGAAGGAGCCGACTTTAGCTACGATCGACGTTGGTCGTATCAGCCGCTGGTGGTTTCGCTGGGCGGCAGCGGGGAGTGCCTCAAGGTGGTCAATCAGCCGGGCAGTGGATGACGCATCACCCGCCCTTCGCTCTCAGGCCACGGAAGTTCCGCAGAATCTATGCTCGTACCCGAATTGACGTGACTTGCGCGCTCAAATGCGATAGATATTTTCACTTGGGGCCTCTGCTTTTGGGGTTACGTTGCTGTCTTGCAACTCTTCGTATACCTCATTTCAGAGGGCTTTTCCCGTTCTAAATCCATTTCAACATTTAAACTGTCCGCTAAGCGCTTACTTGAGGGCTAGTTCCCTCATTGTCTAGCACTGGCGTGTCACGGGTGGGCAGGTGGGGTTCCTGCCTTCTTGTCTTGAGTTCTTCACTGGTGGTAAATGTTTCGATGGACATCAAAGTCGCTTTATCCATCCTAAAAGACGCTCTCAACCGTTGCCGTAATGAGGATATGCCGAAACGCGGAAGTTTACAGGGCGCTATTTTACCTACGGCTAAGCGCCAGAATTGACGGGCCTTGTCAACAATTCCGGGAAGCTCTTGAAGCATACAGCCAAAACCCGTTGGACGAAGAAGCCCGTTGGCAGGCGATGAACGCTTCCGTAAATGCAAATCCGGCGGGCGGTGACGGAGAAAGATCCGTCAGCGGAAAACGTGTTTAGAGCGATGTGTATAGCACTCGGAAGAAGACAGTAGTTAATGGTTGAAATCTGGTACTTGGTAGCGGGTGCGACATTGATCCTCATGGCACTGCTGGGATCATTCGTCAAGCGCCTGCCGCTCACCAGCTCAATGATCTACCTGCTGATCGGTTTACTGTATGGGCCACTCGTCACGGGTGTGGTGCGCATCGACGCGTTGGGATCTGCAAAAGGACTCGAGCACCTAACCGAATTGGCGGTTATCGTCTCCCTCTTCACCACAGGACTCAAGTTGCGCACACCACTTTCCGATGCACTGTGGCGGGTGCCAGTAATGCTCGCGACTCTTTCGATGATGTTGACGGTTGGCCTGATCGCGCTGGCTGGTGTTTATGGCCTTGGGCTGAGTTGGGGGGCGGCTGTTCTTCTCGGGGCAGTGCTGGCGCCAACCGATCCGGTGCTGGCATCAGACGTTCAAGTGGAGCATGCGGGCGACCGGGAGCGACTGCGATTCAGCTTGACCGGAGAAGCTGGCATGAACGACGGCACCGCGTTTCCATTCGTCATGTTGGGGTTGTGGCTCATGAACCTGCACGCACCTGAGGCCAACATTTGGCACTGGATTGCCGTGGATCTCGTCTGGGCGGTCGCGGGCGGATTGGCAGTTGGAGCGCTCATTGGCACAGTCGTCGGCCGCCTAGTAGTTTATTTTCGCCGCAAACACCAGGAAGCGCTCGGCTTGGATGAATTTCTCTCGCTAGGCCTGATCGGATTGTCCTACGGAATTGCACTGGTCGCGCATGTATATGGGTTTCTCGCCGTATTGGCGGCAGGGCTTGCCCTGCGACGGATCGAGCGCAGCGCTACAGGCGAGAACGCACCGGAGCATGAACTGGCGCCTAACGGACCCACAGAGGAGATTGCGACTCACCACGAGAAAGCTCCGGCTTATATGGCCCACGCGGTGCTCGGCTTTAACGAGCAATTCGAACGCATCTGCGAAGTAGCAATGGTGATCGTTATTGGAGCGATGCTGCTGCCGAGCAGCATTTCGGGCAGCGCCGTCTGGTTTATACCTCTGCTACTCCTGGTGATCCGCCCCGTGGCCGCGTTACCGAGCTTGTGGCGCTCTGGCGTGACTCGCCTACAGAGTATGATGATCTGCTGGTTCGGCATCCGCGGTGTGGGATCTGTGTATTATCTGATGTACGGCATCACGAACGGCCTCGAGCCTGAGACCGCACGAATATTCATTGATCTGACGTTGGCGACTATTGCCACATCGATCATCGTTCACGGGCTTTCGGTAACGCCCATGATGAAACATTATCTGGAGAAGAACAGATGAGGCAGAGAGAACAGATGGTTCCAAACATGATGCGAGTCAGAAATGCAGGAGAAAACCTCTATAAACCAGACTCTGCTCGGAATGGAGCATCTGTCTTATGAAGCAGATCAAAGATACCAGGCAACTCACCTGGCTTCTGGCCTGGGCCGTCGTGTTCTGCGATATCGGCACGTCAGTCTACTATGTGCCGGGAATTCTGTACGGCAATGTCGGTGATAACACTCCGTTCTTTGTCTTACTTACGACGATCGGGTTCATCCCGCTGGCGCTAAAATATATCGAGATAAGCTGGCGCAATCCCGAAGGGGGCGGCGTCGTAACCATCACGACCAAAGCCTTGGGACCGATGTGGGGCTGTTTGGGCGGCATGTTGATTACCACTAGTTATTTTCTAACAGCTGCTATCTCGGCCGTTTCAGGATTCCACTATATCGCCAGCGTAGTTGATCCGATCAATGCCCATATCGTTCTCTTTGCATGCGTCGGGCTGTTGGCGTTGGCGGCTTTGAATATAGTGGGAATCCGCGAAAGCGCCACAGTGGCGCTTGTCATGGCGTTGGCCGCGCTTAGCGTCGATATTATAGTTGTCGCAATATCGTTCTGGCAGTTCTCGCCGGCTCAGTGGTGGCAAGCCTTTCAGAGTCTCGCGCCTGCGCAGAGCCTTTCGTTTCGAGAACTTTCAATTGGCTTCGGGGCTGCATGGCTGGCGTTCTCGGGGTTGGAAAGCATCAGCCAACTGAGTCCGAACATGCGCTTTCCGCTTAGGCGTACTGCGCGCTGGGCGATGGTGGGAGTTATCATCACCACTGTCATTACGTCGCCGCTGCTCACGCTGTTATCGATCAATTTGCTTCCTGCTGAGATCAAGGCCACTCAGAGCGAACGGTTCATTTCTGAAGTTGCCTTGGTCTCGGGCGGCTTTGGCCTCAAAGCCGCAGTGGTCTTGAGCGCGTCAACCTTGCTGTTATTCGCTGCCAATACGGCGATTATTGGCGCCTACCACATCTTTTTGGCGCTAACGAATCTTGGCTTCCTGCCGCGAGCAATCGCCTTACGCAGCGCAACATTTCGTAGCCCCCATGTCGCTATTGCCATTGCCACCATTGTTCCTATCTCTGTCATTCTTGGCACTCAGGGACAACTCGCTCTGTTGGGTGAGATGTATGCATTCGGACTTCTGGGCGCATTCGTATTTTCATCTCTTAGTCTCGATATTATTCGTTGGCGTCTCGGGCGGCGCGACTTGGGTTTCTGGCTCGGACTTTTGACCACGGCCGTCATCCTGTTTGCCTGGTGTGTCAACCTAGTTGAAAAAGAACTCGCCACCCTGTTTGGCGGCGTCCTTACAGCAATCGGTATGATCGTAGCCGTCGGCGTGCGGCGCGCTTGGTTTCTGGATCTGCTTCATAATATTCCGTGGATTCAGCGCCTCCAGGCACGTGCCTATGCGGCATCAGAAGCCCTGGTGGAAGAAGAACTAAGGGGGCTGGTGACTCTCGGCGACGCGATCGAGCTAAAGAATCTTTATCCATCTTCAACCCTCCTGGCTGTTCGCGGAGAAAACCCGCGCTTAATCCAGGAGGGCGTCAGGCGCGCTAAGGGCATGGAGGAAACTGCACTGTACTGTGTTTACGTTGAGGAATGGCCGGGTCTCTTCGACGGACATACCCCGCACCGGCCTGGCGAGGAAGGAGTGATGACCTTACGTTCCGCCCTCAAGGAGGCTAACGGCAACGGCGTTGAAGCCATTCCTATCTGGACTGTTTCTCACAATGCCGCCGAAGCAATCGCGAAGGCAGCAAACGCCCTTGACGTCGACGCCGTGATCATCGGGGCCTCCCGGCGATCGGCTTTTTACCATATGCTGCGCGGTCATGTCGTCAAAGGACTGATGAAAAAACTGCCGCATGACTGTCATTTGATGATTGTCAATTAAACCGAAACTAAAGATGCGGGCGGGATGGCTGCCTCAAACTGCGGGAACTCGAACCAATCAAATTAGTTTTTAGCAGAACCGTTACCAGCCTTGCGAAACCAATAAAAGGCAGGGCAGATTTTGCGCCCCAACCAATCTGGGTTGACCCACTCACCGCCCCTGAAATCACTCTAAGATTTATTGGTTTCGAACTTCACTTCGATTTCTTGCCGCCGTTCTGAAGTCCTCGAGTTAAATGACCGTCTTTGTCCTTCATCTTTTGCAGTCCGGATGGAAGCTGGCCCTTTTTCTGGCTGTGTTTCTGTAAACCGGAAGGCATCTCGCCCCCCATAACGATCGGAATTTTCTTTCGATGAACGCTTTTCAGCGCCCTTGCCTTTGCTCTTGCCTTCCGGTTTGGCCAAAGCCAGCGAGGTTGTGATTCCAAATGCGCAAGCGACTATCAGTGCCGGAATTGATGCTAGAATCTTCATACGATCTCCCTTCCATTGACAGAAATACTGCCGGCCTTACGGGATGCTTCCGCCCAGGCCGGCAGGTTAAAGCGCCTCTGCTTCGGATTAGAACTTTGTCGAAAACAGACCGGACACGATCGATTGATTTGTGCTCGCGCCACCGGGTATCGCCGGCGGAACAACCAACAAGGCTTCGGCGAAGTCACCATCAGCAACAGTCGGCGTGCCGTTCTGAACGTCGGCCGTTACCAAGTCCGTGTCGCAGAAGCCGTGGATTCGGCGCTCGCGCGCAGGCTTCTTACCACGATACTCTAGACGCACATCGACTTTAAAAACCGCCACGAGCTTGGCTACGCCGTCGTCGAATTCCTCCTCAACCTCCTTGAAGTCCAGGAAGCAGGTGGTGTAGGCGTCGCGCCGGTCGTTCCATTGCTCAGATTCAATTGCACATCGGCGGACTGAGCGGCCGCTGCATCGATAAGGGTCAACAGCAATGCCGGATCTACTGGAATTTTCACCTTCGCGTGAAAGCGCTGGTTTTTTAATTTGCCTTTCTTGTTTTGCTGGTCGAACCTGGCGTCGCCTTCGGCGTCCGGCTCCAAAGTGCCAAGTGTCTCATCAGCCTCAAAATTCGGTAGGGGAAACCCTGTGCGGGTTCAAGTCCCGCCTCCGGCACCACTTGATTCTTCTGAGTCGCTTGACAAGAACGACTGGAAACAGTTTTCTCGCCCCGTTTCCATCCGTCTTGCAAAGAGGCCGCAGCTCTTTTGAGGATCGCAAGTCGCACCCTCTACAGGCCGGCCAGGAAGGGATCGTACTAAGCACAAGATTCGGCATCATCTGGCGCCTCAGCCGCACTGATCTAGAAAATTACTACGTGCCATGACATCACAGCGAATCGGAGAAGAAGACAAGGAGAAGAAATCAAATAGTAAACTGGCCCAGTGGCCTCATGTGACTTCCGCAAGCGTCGGAACCCGCATTGAATGGAAGTTCATTTCTCACCTCCGCCCGAGCGGCTAAACTGATCGACGCAGCGATTTGAATTGGCAGGATTGAGTCGTAGGAGAATTCAGTTCAATCTCAAGACTAACGTTCACGCCCCACCGGCGCGCGCCCGCTCACCACTGCAAGGCGAAGCGTTCGTGCGCGCGTCCGAGTGGGGCGTGCTGTTAGGCTGCCTGGATGAGACTGAAAGACCTACTACTGCGATTAGCGGCCCTCAACCGCATAAACGCGGAACTTCGCGTATTTGTCTCCGATCTTGCGAATCTCCTTGTATTCAGCCGAGCCAAACCAAGCTTTTACCTTGTCCATGCTCTCCCACTGTTGTAGCGCGACGCGCGAGGGGCGCTGACCGTCGAGCGCTGTGACGTTCGCGCTGGCCGCAAGGAGCCGGCCGCCGTATTTCTGGACCAGC
>WHTF01000109.1 GCA_009379725.1 Deltaproteobacteria bacterium | reverse complement strand
GATTGGGGAGAATCAGTTTCGCTGTTCGCGGCCACGACCGCTGGGGATGTTTATTGCAGCGACGATGCCGGAGAACAATGGAGCCGGATCATCACCGGCCTCCCGCCGATCTCCAAGGGCGGCCATTACAAAGCGCTTGCCGTGGCGTGAAATCACCGGTCGCGAGAGCGAACGCTTGCCGGCCGATGTTGAACATCTGTTCTTGAAAAGGAAACCAAACGAACAGGATTTAGTGTGAGGATTTGTGAGGATGAAATTTAACCCGAACCACAACCAAGTTGGCGATGCCCAAGAGGGATGCGATTAGCATCGGCAACCCTCGTCAATATTTTTAACTACCAGTCTTTCCTTACGTAATCTGAAAGCGGGGGGGTCACCTAAGAAAATAGAATAAGATTTGCATGACCCTTGGCATATCCAGGCCTCAGAGCACGCCGATGAGTTCGCTGAGAGCCTCAAAGCGTTGTAGTTCCCGATTCATGCGTAACGGCGTTGGAAAAGCACCAGACGCGGTTAAAAGTTATTGTTACTTTCTGTTACTTCATATTTTGCTGAATCGTCTCGAAATCATCAGAAGGAATTTTCAAGATTCGGAAAGAAAGCTGGCACCCCAGTTCGCTTTGTTTTTTATAAATCGCAACCGGTCCAGCAAAGCCTTGATATCACAAGATTTGCTGGAAACGGGTCTGATCTTTATTCTCTGAGGAAATACACCATGATTCCATATGGGCGCTGATGATTGATAGCTTTGATCGACCACCTCCGCGAATCCGATAAACTTCCCAACTCTTTTCGTTGATGATAACGATTCCCGAGACACATAAAAGACTAAGAGGTCGCCAGGCTGAAACGACTTTAGAACCGCTCTTTTGCTGTCAGCAAACCCAACAACTTTTTCCCTCAAAGATATCTTTAGGTTATCGTTTGTAATGACCACTATCCAGTGATTCATTTGCTATTATTATCCTTCTTAGATGGGGTGATAAGACAAGCTCGCGGGAAAACCCTCTGACAAGGGTAAGCGCGACACTAATATCGTTTGAGCGGTTTATTCAGCAATTCTAGCCGAGCATTTAGTTGTTCCAAAAAAGCCGTAATAGTTTCGCCAATCAATCAAGTCCATGATTAGGAAGCACGTCAGGATATGGACCAAGAAACCGTTCGCCATCAAAATGAATTAAGTGTTCTGGATTTTCTGCCAGCCAAACTTCACTTTCCCAAGAAATTTGATGAAGAAACGTTCGCATTGCTGTACGGCTGGTGAAGGCGGTAACAAATACAAGGCCAGCTCGACAGCCGGCAAAGAGATCCTTGAGTTCTTTTCTCCTTTTCCCATCCACAGGGCCCGCACTGGTCACGGCCTCAATAAGTACAAGCCAATTCCGGCGGATATCATGAGCTATAACATCTGGCATTTTTGCTGGAGCTGGCGCTACAACGCCAAGTCGTTGCAGATACTCCCGATCTAAATGGAGAAACTTGTCCTCTGCATCACCGATGTAAAGGATTGTACCGTCAGGAACAAATATGGGACAGAATTCTTCAACGACGGCTTTTATTAGCGGATTTTGACCACCGGGCGAGATAGTTATCGTTTCGCCTGATGGGAGTTTTACTGGAATCCGTGCCGAGATCCGACCGCGCTCGAGTTCCCGACGAATATGGTCACGAGTTAGCAGATAACTTCGGAGCGTAGCTTCCCACTTCGGGCTATCGAATATTCTAAGAAGTTTTAACGCATGAGGCTCTATCTGATATACAGTATTTCCACTGTTTGGAGGTCGTGTTGGATCGTCGGGATTTCTCAGGACCATCCCTGCTTCCACAAAATACTTTACAGCCTCATCTCGGATGGTTTCACGAGTGTTTGGAGCATAGCGGACTCCGTATGTCTTACTTACAAACTGGATTAAAGGTGTTATTCCAACCAGTGGCGCGCCGACATCGTTCCAGGGTTGCTCTGGTTTCAAATTTAGCAAAGCAAGTAGGCTGTAAGCCGCTACTTCGTTGCTTTGCCTGGGAGCGAATCCAAGTGCTTTTAGAATCTGAGTAGCTTCTTCTACTTTCCTCTGCCGTGCCTTCCTGACTGACGTCCGACCCTTGGCGGTCATACGAAGATTGTCTCACTCACTATACAATCCAGTATTTTCTGACTCATCTCACCTTTCCCAATTTTCTCTCCCAAAATCTCTAATGACTCCTTGCTAGGATATTTCAAAGCACGTAAATCTGTAGCATTAACCTGTGTATGCCCGCTAAACTGACGAAAATACTCATCGAGGATGGTGGAATTTAGGAATGCAGCCAAACCTTTGGCTAAATACATGGGCAAACCATGACCTTGATAATGAAAATAGTTTAAATGGTTTTCGAAACCCACAAGTAGCGCTTGAATCCGCTCTGGATCATAAATAGAAGCGACCACCCGCCGCCTTTCTTCCTTAGATGTAAATCTCTTAACAAGCACATAAGTCCCGGCGGGGATTAACAGCTCTTTTGTTTCTTCTGTGCTAAGAATTGCGTTGGGTTTTCGAGAATTTTCCTTCGGCCAAGAAACGAAACCGCCATTAAAATGTGTCGGATAAATTAGAGGCACTGTATCAGCCGCAGGTTGCCTACGCAGGTAACCTTTCGCTCGAAAGTCTACGACTCGACCTGTTGAAACTGTAAGGTTCAAGTCGAGAAGCGAAGCAGAAAGTTTGGTAATTATCGATTTAACTTTTCGTTGCCCATTATCTACGACGAAATGAATAAATTCGTCAGGATCGTTGGGCAGAACGACATCGCAGTAAGGCACTTTACTTCTTTTAACACGGCCGTTAGGCTCGCCACTACTGCTCGAAATTACCGCATGATCCGGTTTCAGTTGATCCTTTATAGCGTGCATAATCACATTCTCTTGCAGAACGCTATCTTTTCTAAAAGCTTTTGACCGTGATTCATAGACGTGCAGACGACGTACCGACATCGTTTCTAAAAACTCTCTCCTGAAGGGCTTGAAGTATGGACCATTACAGAAGCTACGAGGTGTGATCGCTACTAACTCCCCGCCATTATCGAGAAGCTTGATAATTAGCGCGAGGAATCCGGTATAAAGGTTGCTCGTCTCAATACCCGCCAAACGTAGGAGTAGTCTAGTAGGAGAATCACTCCGAATCTTGCGATACGGCGGATTTGCAATCGCTATGTTGAATGGCGGCAGGCGAGGTGCAAAAAGTTCGTTACGTACAACTGGTATCACTGAGCCAATAAAATCCTCATTAGAAACAGTGGCTGAGAAAGAAATGCCGACCAATTCACACTGGGTTTGACACTGATCTAGGGTTTGTCGCAGTTCTGGCACTAGATTGCTATCCACTTCATATGCAACGACGATAATGCTTTTTGGCCTTCGTTGCCTGTTACAAAGCCGACGAACAAATGCGGCGATCAAAGACCCTGTACCCGCGCCTGCGTCAAGCAATCTCACATCCGTAAATTGAACCTTTAAGAACGAAGCCATCAGATCTGCAACTGGAGTTGGTGTTAAAAACTGACCAAGATCGGCTCGCCGCCGTTGCTCGTCCGATACATGTCCTTGAATTCTCAAGGGCTGTCCATTGTCGATTAAATCAGTGAAATCGTAAGTCATTATACTAGAAGGGGCAGACATTAACGCTAAAATTCATACTTTGAGAACGAGTTTTATCGCGACCCAGCAAGAATGTCTATAAGAGAGCGTTTGAAAGGAGGCGGCCAGCAAAAACAATGACGCATGGCCTATCAATGTCCCACTCCCTTTGGGGGACGTAAACCAGAGTCGATGAAGTTTTCGGGTTTAGCGCTCTTTGCTTTGGGGTTATCTTCCGCCAGCAATCTAGAGCCGTTTGCAACCCGACCGTCGACGGATACTGTTTGCGGGGAAACTTGTTGTCATAACAGCCGCGTCATAAGTTTTCGTAAGCATGTCTCTGTCCTTGATTTGGCCAGGTATTTGCCGAGCACTCTTATTCAGGTTTCTCGGTCAGTTTTCATCAAGCGAATCCCTCCACATGAGACTTAACGTAATCGTTTCGGGATTCTCTCGAATGAAACCGCAGGTGTTCTCCTGCGCTAGCGAAGCTAGGATCCTAACAGTTCGGAGATCCTTTTGACGACGTTCGGAGGACTCCCAAATACCTTTTTTATCAGGCTCTCAACCTCCTCACCGGAAGAGGGGTTGATCTCCAGCCGCAGTTTTTGAGCCTCCTTGAGGAAAGTAGGATCTTTGAGGGTGTTAAGAAAGGCCTGCCGCAGAACCTTCACGTTCTCGCCAGGAACATCCGGGCCGACAAAGAAGGGGCGCGCCATGCGCAACGGCGCAAAGACAGCTTCAAGAAAAGTGCGGTCTTCCGGTTTTTTTACCAGATCCATGACCGACGCCACCGGCCCCAACTCCGGTTCTTTATCGAGACCCAACTGAAGGAACACGCGAATGAAGTCCTTCGATATCCAGTCGGGACGAGACGATTTGATCGAAGACCAAAAAAGCCCGCACACGCCGCTTACCTCCCCACGCTCCAGCGCCAGATAAACTTGAGATCCCCCTTGGTAACCCTCGATCACCTCGAAATTCGTTCCGAGCACGGTGTTTAACGCTCTCGGATAAATGCTCATGGTGGTGCCGCGCCCGCTACTACCCACGACAAAAGGCTTTGCGGACCCGATTACGTCGTCGATCGTTTTGACCCCCGAGTCATGCCGTGCGAAACAAGTGGCTACAGCTGAACTGGCGCTTCCGATCCACTGGAACTTCCTTGAATCGAAATCCACCCCACTCTGCCGTATCAGGTCGAGAAGGATATTGCCGCCGGGAAAAAATCCGATGGCGAGGCCGTCCGGCTTGGCCACTTTATAAATGTAGTTGCCTGCGACTGCGCCGCCTGCCCCGGCCATATTCTGGACGATGACGTTCGGCTGACCGGGCACAAACCTGCCGAGATGTCTCGCGATAGCTCTGATATGGATGTCATGCCCGCCGCCCGGTGCGGTTCCGGCAACGAAGCGGATGGTCTTTCCTTCATAAGATGCCACGGTGGCCGCAGGTGCCTGCGCGCCAGCGAGCAGTACTACAAGAACGAATAATACAGTAAGTGTCATATTCTATACTCCTATACTTTCGTGTTTCTTCTGTTCCTTTCACTGTCAGTGAGGCCTACCTGTACCACCGCGACTAATATAGGTCCAGACCTCACATAACTACACTAGTATGATCGGCATAGATAGAGGATTTTCGTTCGGTGGGCCCAGCATGCTGCGCCCCTTGTACGAATCCAACCATACCGAATTGACACGCCAACTCGATCTATCCATTGGTTCGTGCTAGCTTGAGCCCTCTTTGCAGTTCTCGCCTCGTCTCCAACCGACAGGGCCAGGCAAAGAAACTTTCATTGAATCAGCGATCCTATGCCAGCGGCAAAATCCCAATCACTGTGGACGCCGGCGTTTGCTCTGCTCTGTTGCGCGCAGTTTTTCGGGTCGGCGCAACATGCGCTTCTGCAACCGACATTTCCCCTTTACATCACCTCGTTGGGCGGCACGCCGTTCAAAGTCGGTCTCGTGCTCGCTTGCTTCGCCGTGACGAGCGTGGTCTTCCGGCCGCTCATCGGCGGCTGGGCTGACAAATGGTCCGAAACCGGCGTGCTCATCTGCGGGCTGCTTTTGTTGTCTGCCGCGGTAACTTTCTGCTTTATTCCATTGCCCGAAGCAACGATGTTCGCGAACGCACTACGTGGAATCGGTTGGGCGGGTTTGAATGCCGCCGGCTATTCGCTGTTGGCCTTGAGCGCCCCGGCGGCACGACGCGGCGAAGCTTCGGGTTATTATAGTGGAGTCCAGGCCAGCGGGACGATATTATTGCCGGCGCTCGCGCTCTGGCTCATCGATGCGCCTTTTGGTGGTTTCGCCATGGTTTTCGTCCTTGCCATCGTATTGGCCGGACTCGGCGCCGGCACCGGCGCCATCCTTGCGCGCCACGCACCGAAACCAACTCATAACCGGCATGCGGCTATCTCCGGTCCCTGGTGGCGCGAAATTCTGAATGTCTTGGACCGCGAAATCATCCTCGCGTCGGTGCTTTCATTCGGTTCTCATGTCACGTTTCCGGCGGTGGCGAGTTTTTTAGTTCTTTACGCGCGAGAAATCGGTGTCGAAAACATCGGCTGGTTTTACGTCGTTAGCGGCACGACCAGCCTTCTCGCTCGTCCCATACTCGGGAAGGTTTCCGACCGGATCGGCCGGCGACGGGCTTTGCTCGCCTGCTTTATTTTTCAAGCGGTCGCTCTGCTGGCGTTGGCCTTCGCTACCAATCTTGTCGCTTTGATCATTCCCGGCACGTTCTACATGGTGGGGTTGGCGATGGCCAGCGCAACGACTCTCGCCATCGCCATGGAACAGGCTCAACCTGAACGAAGAGGTCGAGCCATGGCGACGTTTTCCATCGCCCTGCCCCTCAGCAATGGAATCGGCGCGCTGATCTGCGGCAGCTTGGTTCAGTGGTTTGGATTTTTTTGGATGTATCTCTTGTTTGCCTGCATCGCCGGCGGTGGTCTGATGGTAACCATTGCGAACCGCGCGCACCTAAAATAACCGAGTTATGAGAATGATTTGACTGTCGTGATTTAGAGCAAGAAAAACCTTGGTGACTGCGTTTCGCGACGCAGCCACCACTGAGAAGATTAGTTTCTAGGTTCGTGAACCGTGGAAGTCTGAGGCCGGTCAAAAAGGTCCCGGATGCGAGGCGCGCGAAGATCGATCCTTCGGCTTCGCTCAGGACAGGCTAGACGGAGGCGTACGTTGGAGTACGTTGAAGCGAGTCGGCCGAGCGCAACGACACAGGTAGGCTTTTTCATCGGCCCTCGTCTAACCACATCAGCTTGGCCGGATTGTCTTTCAACATCACCTTCACCTCGTCCGGCTTGATGCCGAAGCCGAGCAGCGCGCGGATAAAGACGCGCATGCCGTCGACGGCGTCCATATGCAGCACCTGGCCGAAGTCGCTGCCGATGATGCAGCGGTCGGGACCGATTTCTTTGATGGTATGGATGGTTTCCATTGGATCGGCCACCGGCTGGTACAAACTCGGAATCATCGGCTGGCAGTAGGTGCCGACGTAGACACCGAGGTCGCGCAGTTGTTTCATTTCGTCCAGCAATAACTTGTTCAATTCCAGTAACGGATGATCCAACGTCGCTCTGACGCCGATCTCCTTGGCGAGCTTTGCCAAAGGCAGCAGCTCCTCGAAATCGGTGTGGCCGAAACCGATGCCGACTTTTTTGTCCGCCGCCATTTCCATGATTTCTTTGACCTCCGGCAATACCTTGCCATCCGCACTGCACAGGCGCACGCCTTCTTTTTCCGGATGGCCGGCGCTGCGCCAGAAACCATAGGAGGTAAAAGTCGGAAACCAGATCATCTTGAAGTTAGGATACTGCAATCCGACGCGCACGTACTCCGGCCTCATGCCAAAACACATGCCGACGCCGCCGTACACCTCGACGCGATTGGTGAGTTCACCCCTGGCGATCATGTCGTCGATGTGGCGCTGGGTCAGATAGGCCGACGTGGCACTGATGTTCCAGTGGTCTTTAAAGGCGATGGCGCGCATGCCGCACTTCGATGCTTCGATGGCGATTTGAATCATGTCCTGCGAACGGTGAACGAAGTCCGGAAAAGCATGGATATGACAATCGATGGCTCCCTGAAGCAGCTCGTTCTCGATACCCGGATAGATCTTCAACATCTCCGGGTTGTCTTTTAACATCTGATAAAAATAATCCTTGGCATTGAGCTGGCGCACCCGCTCCACGCTCAAAGTGCGGCCGACCATTAATTGTTCGGCGGCCGCGGCATCTGCAGCAAAATCACACATGAGAAATCTCCCTTCAGTAGTTATCAGTTTGAAAGTTCAATGTTCCAGGTTCAACGTTCAACATTTGTGAAAAACTGGAATGGCCGATACAAAGCCCAAGACCCAAAACCGAAAACCCGAAACCCAAACGTTGAACGTTGAACTTTTGAACAAACGTTAAGAGTTCCCCCAGGCTTCTAAAAATCTCCGCGCGTCTTCCACCGGCTCGGTTACCGGCACGTACGGAATCACCATGCGAGTCGCGCCGGCTTCCTCAAACTCCTTCATCTTTTCTTTGATCTCTTTAACATCGCTGGCCGGCACGACCGGCAGCTTATCCATATACTCATCGGTCAAAGCGCCCATGGCCGCTTTGAAGCCGCCTTTCTGAAAAGCTTCGTGAATCGCGTTGACTTCTCTCTCGAAACCCATGCCGCGCAGCATGTCGCTGTAGTGATCGGCGATGTTGTAAAAGGTCAGCACCTGGCGCAGCTTGTTGCGCGCGGCGGCTTTGTCGGGATTTAACGAAACGCGCGATTTGGCGATGATCTCGATCTTGCCTGGATCGCGCCCCGCCTCTATCGCCCCCTCGCGCACCCGCGCGGCGATCTCTTTTACTTTCGCCGGGGTCGCCATATTAATGAAAACACCGTCGGAGATTTTGCCGACGAGTTTGGTCATCTGCGGACCCAACCCAGCCAAGTAGATCGGCAGCGCAGGATAGCTCGGCTTCCAGGAAAGCTGAAAGCGTTTCCCGGTCTGGTAAACCTCGCCTTCATACTCGACACGTTCGCCGGCCGCGACTTTACGGACGATATCGATATACTCCCGCGCGCGCTTGAGCGGCCGGTCAAATACGCCGCCATGCCAGCCGGCGATAGCCTTGTTCGCCACGCCAAGTCCTAGCAACAAGCGGCCGCCGGAAAGGTCCTGCAGGGTCGCCGATTGAATTCCTAAGGTCACCGGGCTGCGGCCGTAGATATGATAGATTGCCGTGCCCAGTTTGATCGTCTTGGTCCGGCTCGCCACGGCGGAAAGCATCACCAGCGGATCGGTGCTGTTCGATTCGCCTTTCCAAAAAGCGCCGAAGCCGACTTGCTCCGCCAAGACGATTAATTCCGGCACCTCGGCCGCCGGGTAGTGTGCCGCGGAATTGATTTCAACGTCATAGATCATTTTTGCACCCCGGATCTCTGAACCTTGATTCTTCACACGAGACACACTAGCCGGAGGCAATCGCTCAAGTCAAATCCGCGTTGCCATCATTGGCTGTGGTGAAAGATCACCAAACGGTTGGCTTTGATCGCAGCGGCTTTTCACCGGCAGGGTAACCGCCAATCAACGTTTCACCGCCGCGATCACGATGAATGCTCGCCATGCGGAAATTCATATCACCCGCTGCGAGCGCAGCTCTTCGATGGCTTCGTCGCGGTAGCCTAGTTCACGTAAGACAGCGACGGTGTGCTCGCCCAGCAGCGGCGGCGCCAGTGAAGGTTCTTCGGCGAAATTACTGTAGCGGACCGGCGGCCCGATGAGCTTCATCTTCCCGGCAACCGGATGCTCCACCTCTTCCGTGAGCTGAAGATGAGACACCTGCGGGTCAGCCAAAGCCTGGGCGATGTCGTGAACCGGCGCGACCGGAACATCGTGCGCTTCCAAAAGCTGTAACCAATCGCTCCGGATCTTGGTTCTAAACGTCGGCGCCAGAGCATCGTCCAGCGCCGTGTAATTCTGCCGGCGCGCAGCTCTGGTCTTGAATCTTTCATCGGCGGCGATATCCATGCGCCCGGCGGCTGCCAGCAAGGCGAGCCAAAACTTTTCCGGCACCGAACAATGGATCGCCAGCGGCAAACCGTCGCGGCACACGAAGGCAAACGCATGCGCGTTTCTCACCCGCGCCATGCGGTTCGGCACCGCGCCGCTGCGCAAGTAGCCGGCGGCGCTTTCGCCGATGAACGAAAGGGTTGCTTGCAACAGCGAGGTTTCCACCCGGCATCCTGCGCCGGATTTCTCGCGCGCCAGCAAGGCGCCAAGAATGCCATATCCGGCGGATAAGCCGGTCACATAATCCGAGATGGCCATGCCCATCACTTTCGGATCGTCCGGATCGTTGAGTAAGCTCAACAAGCCGCTCACTGCCTGCCCCAAGGTATCGAAGCCAGGCTTGTCGACATACGGCCCGCTTTGACCGAATGCGGAAATCGAACAATAAACCAACCGCGGGTTGAGCGCGCGCAGAGTCTCGTAGCCAAGACCCAAGCGTTCCGCCGTTCCCGGACGAAAATTTTCTATGAACACGTCCGAAGTCCTAAGAAGCTCGAGACAGATTCCTTTCCCCTGTCCCATTTTTAGGTCGAGCACCAGGCTTTCTTTGTTACGATTCAAATGCGCGAAGTTAAAACTGTAATGCGGATCCGGAGCAAAGTAACGGTAGGGGTCGCCTTGTGGCGGCGATTCGATTTTGATAACACGCGCGCCTAAATTGGCTAGCAAGGTCGACGCATACGGACCGGTAACGAAGGTGGCGCACTCGATAACGGTAACGTGTTGCAAGGCTTGGATGGGCATGAAAAATGTTTTCTTTCCGGCTTAGGCGAGGTTCGCGCTCACGGCGCAGGATTAGGAGTCATCGTCGGACTAAATGTCTGTCTACCATACACGTATTATTTAAGGAAATGACCTCGCTGTTCCGTCTCAATGCATGCTGTTTGCGTGAAGATGACACTTGAAGCATACTTGAAGACACAAACGATTCATTGCCGCATGATAAGCCGAGCATTGGCAATCCTCGCCACAAAATTCCGATAGCACCGCTGAATTCCGAGGAATTCGTAGAGCCAGTGATCGTGGGAATCCGTTTGGACAGTCTTGGGCGACTTGTTATAAGATACCTAGTGGCAAATCTTAGCAACAGCCAAATCGATAAGTTGGGGGAGCGGTTAAGAGCAGGTCCGATCATAGAGACCGACCTCCGAATGCTCGAAGATTACAGGTCCTCTTTTTCTGAAGCGTACGAACATGTGTTCACTACGATGCGCGAAAAACTTCAATTACACCCTACCGGAAGGCCGACTAAGTCTACCGGGTCAATAATAGAAAAGCTGCATCGAGAGAGTATTCGTCTCACTCAAATCCAAGACATTGCTGGCTGTCGAGTGGTTGGGACTGACGTTGCCGAGCAAGACCGCGTCGTGCGATCCTTGGGCTCCTGCTTTCCTGAAGCATCCATAGTAGACCGCAGGCCAAACCCCAGTCACGGATATCGGGCGGTGCACGTCATAGTGCCAGTTTCGGGCAGGCGAATAGAGATTCAAGTTCGCAGCACCTTGCAACATCTCTGGGCCGAATTTTCGGAGAGACTTGCTGACGAATTGGGCTCTGAACTGAAATACGGAGGAGGGGATGAGCTGTTTCGACGTGCGCTCACAAACATTTCTACTACTGTGGCGGATTTTGAAGGTATTGAAGCTATGGCGCGCGATTTTTCTCGTCATGAAATACCGGACGATCAAACCCTTCGTTCGAAAGTTCAGTCCTTCATTCAAAGTGCTGCTACTCTCAGGGAGCAGGTATTTAAACTCCTAAATGACGCTATTAGGGCAGTGGATGACGCGGCCCGCGAGGTTAAAAAGAGATGATTTACTTAATTGAATATGAAAAACGGTCAGGCCGACTCGCAACTTTCAAAGAGTTTGACAATTCTCAACGATTGCAAGCTCGGCAGAAACGGCTTGAAATCGAGCTAGAATTAAACCGCAAAGGTGTCGACCGCGAGGTGGTTTTGCTTGAGGCAGAGAGCAAGGAGGCGCTGCTCCGAACGCATCGGCGTTATTTTGAAGATATCGCGGGAATTGTCCAGGCCGCTAATTCAGACACACCCACCGAAAGGCTCTTGCCGTAAAGGCATCATAGTTTGTATGCGTAGGGTCCCATAAGGCGCGTTCGAATCGCCGCAATTTCACAATAATGCCCCAGGATTAGTAATCTGTGACCGGGCGAGTGGCCAAAGCCGGCTAGATAGATAGCGGCGACCCATCTGATTCGACAGTCAAATTTCTCGACAGGCTCCTATTTTTTCGAGAGTCAACCCGTTCACGGCCTCAAGCCTGACGATCGCGATTGGTTCGCCAACATCTCGTTTGCCAGCAGTCTCACTTGCCTGAATCTCCATGCGAACCATTCTTTCAGCTGTCTGAGATGGTTGCAGAATCGCAGAGGCCTTCCAGCCATTCAGCATATCGGTCCGGTGTTTCTTTTCTGGATGTGTGCAGCAGCCTTGGAATGATGGGACTAATAACAGTATGAAACTGCTTGGCCGCTTCTTGTGGGGAACGGCCATGATGAAGCTCCTTTTCCGCCAGCAGCCACAGGTTGTATCCGATTTTTTTGTTGTCGTAGAGCCCGGAAGCCGCGAAACAGAGAAAATTAACGCAACGAATTTTGCAAGTCGAAACTCTGACTAGCTCGCCCGTCTCGACAGAGTTTCCTACTAGAACGCCGTCGGCCGCAATAGTTATCGTCTTTTCTCCCACAAGAGCCACAATAGATGTAGCGAACGCCGGAGTTGTATACAGCAACAGAGAAAAAAGTACTGTCAGGGAAATCTGACCTCTGGCCGTTGCTCCCACCAAGTTAGCCGAGTAGTGGAGATATTGGGGAGACATTGGCACCTGAGGGAAGGAAGAATACAAGCTAAGCGTTGTACTTATAAATGCCCCCGGCGAACTCGGATAACAACACAGGATTAGAATCCTGCGCGACCGAGAACTTGTCTCGATGTGATCAACGCGGATGTATTTTGCCGTTGATCAAACGTTCCATCCCTTGACTGAAATATCGATGCCGTTTCCTTCCGGGTCA
>WHTF01000108.1:7711-13129 GCA_009379725.1 Deltaproteobacteria bacterium | reverse complement strand
CGGGGGATCCGTTTACGGTCAGATCTGGGTTTACGATTCACCTCTGGTAACAACCATGAGGAGATGTCGAAATCGAGAATAGGATTCCACCGCCTGCCAGTGTTGATTACGAACAACCGCACTCGCGCGCCACAGGATTTAGTTCCAATCGGGCTCGTTGAACTGCGGCATGTAAAACAAGAAACACCTGCTCCCGAAAAAGAAACGCCCATCGCGCCTAAGAAACCACCGCCTCCACCTAAACCTAAGATAGAAAAGCGCGAAATACCGCAGCCCATCGAAAAGCCGAAGCCCGTGGTTAAGAAACCTCCCGTCGAGGAACTGGCACCGCCGCCTGCGTCACCTCTAAAAGACGAACCCGCGAAACCGCCCGAGCCTGACACCACCACCTTACCAGCCGGTCCGGCGCCGGTCTCTCCGACCGCTCCGGTCGAAGGCGGCGGGAGCGAGGCCGGGGCGGGCAACCTCTTCGGTAAAGGGAATGTCGGTGTGGTGCCCGGAGCAGGTACGTTAGGAGGGGGCGACGGTACGGCGGCTTCCGGTTTGGGCCGAGGTTCGGAAACACCAGGGCTCCCGGCCCCAGCAACCCCACTCCGAACTAATCGAGAAGCGACACCGTTACAAACCGTCCGGGCCTCGTATCCTCCTATGGCGTTGCGCATGGGACTGGAAGGCGACGTTACGCTGCGAATCGAAGTCGATACCGAGGGAAAAGTGACCCGAACCGAGATCGTCAAGAGCGGCGGCGTGGGTTTCGATGAAGAAGCCCTGAAGGCGGTAAAGCAAGCCCGCTTCGAGCCTGCGCACAAGGATGGCAAGAAGGTCCCTGCTGAGTTCACTTACATTTACCGCTTTCGGCTCAAGAAATAGAGGAGGGACAAGAAATGAAATTTAAAGGCATCTTGGCGTGGTCGATCGTCTTAGCCGTCGCGTTCTTTATCACTGGCTGCGGGCGGCAGGAAGAGAAACAAGCCGTTAAAACCGAGAAGAAGCTCAATGTCGTTACCACCGTGGCGCCAATCACCAGCATCGTAGAAAACGTCGGCGGCAATAAGATTCGCCTGACCGGGATCATTCCCGAAGGAATCAATTCTCATACTTTTGAGCCTGTTCCTTCAGACATCAAGATTCTTGCATCGGCGGACCTGCTCATCGTCAACGGCCTCGACCTCGAAATCCCGACGTTGAAGCTGGCGCGCGCCAATATGAAACAAGACGCGGTGGTGCTGCGCCTCGGCGATAAGACGATCACTGAGAAAGAACACATTTACGACTTCAGCTTTCCCAAAGATCATGGCCATCCCAATCCGCACCTTTGGCTCAATCCCCAACACGCCATGCGATATGCTGAGCTGATTCGCGACGAGCTCGTTCGGCTTAATCCCGACAACAAAAGCGCCTACGAAGACAACGCCGCCGCCTTGTTGAAGAAGCTCGAGATGCTCGATCAAGCGATACAAGAATCGGTTCAAACAATTCCCGAACGCAACCGACGTTTGCTGACCTACCACGATTCATGGCCCTACTTCGCCCGGCGCTACGATTTTCAAGTTATCGGGGCTGTCCAGCCATCGAATTTTTCGGAGCCCAGCCCGCGAGAAGTCAAGAGACTCATCGATCAGATCCGGAAAGAAAAAGTGCCGGCGGTATTTGGCTCCGAGGTTTTTCCCAGCCCGGTTTTGGAACAGATCGCGCGTGAAGGGAAAACCCGCTATATAGACAAACTCAGGGATGACGAGCTGCCGGGTAAACCTGGTGATCCGCAGCATTCCTATGTTGGCATGATGATCGAGAACTTGACTGTGATGTTCGAAGCCCTGGGCGGATCCGGCGCGGCGTTGAAGAAGGTCGACCCGTCGCCCGTCGCAGGCTCGCCGGGGGATTACCGAAGAAACTGATCTCTGCAGGAGGGCAAAATTACAAATGGTTGACGCGCACGATCATCGACCCGGCGATCAGGCCGGCAGTCTTCATCCGCCTGGAGTTGAAGAACATCCTTCCGCTGAATTCACTGGAGTGCCGCTCATCGAGCTGTGTGAAGTAGGCGCCAACTACGGCGATACGCCTGCTTTGCAGGACGTCTCATTGAAAGTCTGGCCCGGCCAATTCATGGCAATCGTCGGGCCTAACGGTGGCGGAAAAACCACGCTGCTGCGGACGATTTTGAAAATGATCCCTGTGACCCGGGGTGAAATTCTTATGCGCGGCGAGAAGCTGCGGAAGTCTTCGTTGGAACGGATCGGCTATGTGCCGCAGTTGGAAACCATCGATTGGAACTTCCCGATCACCGTCGAAGAAGTCATTTCAATGGGATTTTTTAACAACAATCGCTGGTTTCGCGGCGCCGGCCCTGAGGAAAAGGTGAAGCTTCAGGATGTCATGACGCGCTTGAATTTGACGGGGCTCGGTAGTCGCCATATCCGGGAACTTTCCGGCGGCCAGCAGCAAGCGGTATTCCTTGGGCGCGCGCTTTTAGGCGATCCGCAGTTGATCCTGCTCGACGAGCCGACTTCCGGCCTTGATATCCGATCGCGGGACGACGTGATTCATTTCCTTCATGAGATCAATCACAGCGGCGTCGCCATCGTCATTACCGCTCACGACTTGAATTGGGTGGCCGCCCATCTTCCCTGGGCTGTCTGCTTGAATCGGCGCATGATCGCCCAAGGCCGTCCGCACCAGGTTTTCAATGCCGCCGTGCTCAGGGATACGTATAGCGGCGAGATGGTCGTTTTCCACCACGATGGCATGGTCATGATCGGCGAGCGACCGCACGCGCCGCACACTTAGACTCGATTCATGGTTCCAAACGTTTCAATCGTTTCAAATCGTTCCAATCGATCCCGACGTCTGGAACAACTGGAAGCTCTCGAACGACTGGAACTTTTCTGAAACGTAATGGCTTTGTTAGTTCCCTTTGAGTATGAGTTTTTTCGCAACGGCTTCATTGCGGCTGTTCTTGTCGGCGCTCTTTGCGGCTTCATCGGCGTCTATGTCGTGCTGCGGCGCATGAGCTACATCGGCCATGGCCTGTCCCATGCGCTCTTCGGCGGCGCGGTGCTAAGCTACGTTGTCAATATCAATTTTTTTATCGGCGCAGGTCTATGGTCGCTCATCGCCGCATATTTGATTCACCGGATCAGCCACCGGCGCTGGGTCGGCGCCGATGCCGCCATCGGCGTGGTGACGACTTCCAGTTTCGCCCTCGGCGTGGCGATCGTCTCTACGTATCGGACTTTTACCCGTAACATCGAAGCCGCCCTTTTCGGCAATATCCTGGGAATCACAGCGGTAGACCTGTGGATCGTCACTGCAATCTCCCTCGTGGTATTCGTGGCGCTGTTGATCATGCGCCGGCAGCTGCTCTTTTTAACCTTCGATCCCGAAGTGGCCTCCGCCTACGGGATCGCCACCGGGCGAACTAATCTACTTTTCGTCCTTCTGCTGGCGATCACGGTGCTTGCCTCGACACAGATCCTGGGCGTCACGCTGGTCGCTGCCGCGATGGTGATTCCGCCGGTCATCGGCCGCTATCTCACCAAGCGATTTCAGACTCTATTGATTATTTCGCCTTTGATCGGCATGTTGTGCAGCGCTGTTGGAATGTATCTCAGTTTTTATCTAGATATTTCTTCGGCGGCGACTATCGTGCTGACTGCGGCCGCCCTGTTCATTCTCCTCGAGTCCACAATGATTCTGCGCGGCCGGCGTTCGAAGCCCGCGCCGCTTCTTTGAGTATTGCCTTACCGGACCATCGTTGATAAATTTGCCTAATCCCGTGAGGACGAGAATCCTCATACCACACCAGACCGTTGCCCTAGGCGTAGTCTGTCTTTTAACCTTTTTCTGGCCTCCTCCGCGCCGCATCGGGTGCACCATCTCTTCGAAAATCTCTCCGCAACACAACACTACCATGATAACGATGGAACGCCGGTGGTCGCCACGGCTCAGGCTCACGAACACAGCCGTCATGATGATGACCATGGTGACAAGCACGAGGATGGCGAGGACCCTCATGGCTCGGACGGTTCCGCGCAAAGCGATTGCGTGGCCCAGGCCGTCGCGCAAAGTTCCCATCTCTCACCCATCGAATCCGTAGATGTCGCCTACCTTGGGTTTGGAATAGAAGCGCGACCCGACCTGCCAATCGCGTCCTATAACGTCTTTACTCTTTCTCCGTTCAAGACACCGTAATTTTAACGTTCGGGCCGGAGCAGCGCTTGGGCCAAACCAAGAAAAATCCTGCGACACCGTTTCTGCGTTACAGTCCCAATGGCCGCCTGTTCGCTATCTGGACCGAGGATGATGACAGTGCGACATCGCAACAAACTCAAGCCGGGACGCATCAACACCACTCCGGCAAGATGGCCCCATCGCCGATGCGTGACGCGCTCCTAGCGTCTTCGGCGGATGGAGGTAAGACCTGGACGTCCCCGAAACAAGTGAATCGCTCCGTGGAAGCAATCCAGGGCGAAGAGAACGGTCCGAAGGTCGCCTTCGGTGCCGGCGACAAAGCCTATGCGGTCTGGTCCATACCGGGAGATAAAGGCGACAAAACGCGGGCGAACATCCGCTTTGCCATGGCAGACGGCAAAGGCGGTTTCACGCCCGCCAAGACGCTCAATGAGGTCAAGGATGCCGGACGATTTCCTATTATCGAATTCTCGCCCGCGATCCAGGCGACCAGGAGATTCCCGTCGAAAGACGGCGGACAAAGCTGGAGCCCCGGTTCAGCAAGTGAGCCATGCCAAGGGCAACGCCAGCCGGCCCGTTTGGCGCTTTTGAGAAAGCAGTTGCACGTTGCCTGGACCGAAACCGCCGTTGAGGATTCGCGCGCGGTCCTTAGAAGCGCGACGGTGGCGAAATGAAGACAATAAAGCTTTTCCGCCTGAGTTTACTCGCCGTACGCGTGCTGTCATTAGGTTGCGTACTCGGACTGGGATGGATGCCGAGTGTCGGCCAGGCACAACATGCTCATCCCGCGAGCCAAAACCCCGGACCTTACGTTGGCGCGCCGGCGGTCCCATTTAATCTAACGACACTTGACGGAGAATCGATCAGCCTATCAAGCTTTCGCGGCAAGCCATTGATGATGAATTTTTTTGCCAGTTGGTGTGATCCATGTCGGGAGGAGATGCCGCTCATCAACGAGCTCGCGGCTAAGGCCGGCAAAAACGGTTTCAACGTGCTGGCCATAGCCGTTGAAGACAGCCGCGCCGCTGTAATGCAATACGCCAAGGAGTCCAATTTCATTTTTTCTATTGCCCTTGATCTGAACAGCGCGGTGAAGCGGCCCTATCGCATCTTCGGCCCGCCCGCGACCTTTTTTATCGACAGCAATGGGACGATCCACGATGTTGTCATCGGACCGGTCACGCCGGAACGTGCTCGAGACGCTCTGAAGAAAGCTGGTCGTTT
>WHTF01000108.1:0-7619 GCA_009379725.1 Deltaproteobacteria bacterium | reverse complement strand
CGTTTCGGGATAAACGCCCGGCTTAACGATGTTTCCAAACCAGTTTAGTTGATTGGAGGCTCATCCTCCGTTGGCTTGGACGAGCCAACCGTCGTTATAGTCGTACGGCAATCGATCCCAGAGGAGATTCGAATGACACGATCAAAGTTTATCCTGCTCACACTACTCGTTATGAGCGCCGCCATCGCTACCAAACCTTTTTTGACCGGCGGGCTGTCGGCCGCTCAATCAGGTCACTCCAGCACGCACGAACATTCAAACCACTCCGATAAAGTGCGCGTAAGAAAATTATTACCCGCGGACGGGGCCAGCGTAAAAATAACATCTCCGAAGGAGAAGCAGATTTTTCACAGCGATCAAATTCCGCTGCAGTTTAGGCTGACTAAAGGGGAACGGGGCCATCATGTGCACGCCTATGTAAACGGCGAATTGATGGGCATGTTTAACAGCGAAAAAGGCACGATCACGGGGCTTAAACCCGGCAAACACGTGCTGGAACTACGCGTAGTCGCAGAAGATCACAAAAGCGAGCTGGATGCCACGGATAAAGTCCATTTCACTGTCAAATAGCATGTTTACCACTAGAGCTATGAGCCTAACGAAAGGCGATCTATGAACTTGACGATTTGATCGCTAATATGAATTTGATGTTTTCGCGCAAAAGCATTTTCTTGGCGACGACTCTCGTTGCTCCATTAGCACTGGCCACCGTTCACTTGCAGACCCGTGACCCTGGAGAAACTCGGGTTAACGCTCCCTTGCCGGTGGTACAGTCCTTTCTCAGGGCGACATACGCGCGCGAATTTCGCGAGGCCTATCGTTTCATTTCATCGGACGACCGCAGCGTGCGCGATGAAAATAACTATGTTCAGGCTCAAGGCGAGTTCACTGGCTTTACACTTGAAGTGGCCAGAAAGCTCGCCCATTTCATGGAGCTACAAGTCATCGAGCAAACTGCGGATGCCGATCGCGCCAAAGTCAAAGTTGCCTACTCCGTTCCCGCCCCCGAAGATCTTTCAGGTCTGGTATCTGAATGGGATTCAGAAAAGCTCAATTCGCTATCGCCGGCGGAGCAAAAGCAATTGCTCGATAGGCTGGATGCGCGCAAACGAGACGGAACGCTCGTTATGCTTGCTGGTCAGGAAAAATTTGAGCTCGTAAGAGAAGGAAACGCCTGGAAAATCTTTCAGGATTGGGCCGCTGGAACGAGGGTGAAAATCCAGACTTTCCTGCCGGAGCAATCTGAAATCGACGTCAAACTTTCTCAGAAGGAAATCATTACCAGAGGCGAAGAACCTTTTCAGATCAATTTGAAGATAAAAAATCGCGGCAAACAACCCATTGTTATGACTCTTAACCATATGATCGAGCCGCGAGAAGCCGCCGACGACATGGAGATGATCGAGTGCGGTCTTTCACGGCCCGTGGCGCTTGAACCCGGAATAGAGCAAGAGTTCTCCATGGCTTACCTATTGGGCGAAGCAACTCGGAAAAGCGTCAGAGAGTTCACACTCACCTATGCATTCGAAATTCGGAAATAGCCGCTTTGGAGCGCTTGTCGTCGTTCTCATTGCATTGCTGCCAGTGACCCTGGCAGCGCATGTGCCGAGTCCGGCAAAAGCAGATCCCGCCCGTCGGGTTGCCGTCAACTTCAAGGCGCCTCGATTCACGCTCATCGATCAAGACGGCAAACCGTTTATTTCCGAGAGTCGGCTGCGCGGGAAAGTCGTCGCCATAAACTTTATTTATACGACCTGCTCTGACGTATGCCCGCTATTCACGGTGGAATTTGCCCGCCTTCAGCGAGCTCTCAAAAGCCAGTCGCGGCAGGATTTTTTGCTCGTGAGCATTACCACCGATCCAGAGATCGATTCGCCGAAGGTCTTGAAAGCGTATGCGCAGCGCTTTGACGCAGACTTACAAAACTGGGCTTTTCTGACCGGCAATGAGTCGCAAATGAAAGAAGTATGGCAAGCGTTCGGTGTCAAAGTCATCAGGAAAGACCGTGGACTGGTACAACACTCCAGTTTGACGACACTGATCGACACCCAGGGCACGCGCAGGATCAATTTTTTTGGATCGAAATGGCAGGCCGATCATCTGCTAAAAGACATGCGAGCATTGAACGAAATCGGTCGCTGATGCATCGATATCCGATGCTGGTGACATGAGATATTTTGTGGTTAATTGTTTGGATATCGATTATTGGGTCGTCTATAACATTAAAGGGAGGCAATAAAAGATGAGAGCTTTGAACCGTCATTTTATTTATAGCTTAGCTGCAGTTGCCGTTATGTTTACGGCGTCATTCTTTCAGCATAGTCAATTATCACTACTCACGGGTACTGCCCACGCCCAGGACTTGGAATCCAAAAAAATCGTCCCCTTCGTGCCGACGCCGCAGGAGGTCGTCGATAAGATGATCGAGTTGGGCGGGGTAAAGAAGGGCGACGTTGTCTACGATCTTGGCTCCGGCGATGGCAGGATTGTCATCACCGCTGCCAAAAAGGGCGCGCGCGCGGTTGGCTTCGATGTCGACGGCGATCTCGTGAAAGAGTCCCGGGAAAATATCCGCAAAGCCGGAGTAGAGAAGTTGGCGGAGATTAAACAACAGGACATTTTGACGGTGGATCTCTCGCCGGCCACCGTAGTCACCATGTACCTGTTGCCGGACGTAAACTTGAAGCTCAAACCAAATCTTTTGAAACAGCTCAAGCCAGGATCCCGGGTAGTCTCTCACGCCTTCGACATGGGCGAATGGAAACCTGATAAAGTCGAGCGGGTCAACGGTCGCACCATCTATCTTTGGACGATTCCAGCCAAAGGGCACTAATGCCAAAACATGGGTTTGGTACATGTGACTCAATTGCCTGCCCATTCGTTCTTGCGATGGCGCGGGTAATTGAGTTACCGGGACGACGCATTCAGCGCTCCGGCGATAAGTATTCTGGAATATCCCGATCCAAACGATGAATTTACGAATGCCCAGTTGGTTTCTCGCGCTTTTGGCGGTGTTCATACTTGTTCTGCCGCCCATTTTTTTGTTTAGATTTGCGCCGCGTAGCGCCGAAAGAGCGCCGTTTGACACCGTTAAAACTTATATCAAAAGCGCGTATGCGCGCGACTTTAAAAAGGCCTACCGGTTTATCTCCTTGCGCGACCGGCAGCTTAAAACCGAGGCTGTTTACGTTCGGGAGAACGGACCGTTTAACGGTTTTTCACTCGATGTTACGCGTAAGCTGTCAGAGTTCATCGAGATGCGGCCGTTGGAGACCGTCACGGAAGACGGCGAGACTCGCATCAAAGTCGATGTTCAATATCCCGACGCCAATAGTTTGTCTTCGATCGTGTTGGACTGGGACGAAGAACGGCTAAACGCCTTACCGCCGTCCGACCAGCGAAACATTTTAGCGACTCTCGATAAAATGCAACGTGCGGGGCAAATCAGGACAATTGAGGGTGAAGAAGAGTTTAAATTGATCAAGGAAGGCAGAAGCTGGCAGGTTTATTTCGACTGGGCAGCCGGTGTCAGGGTGAGCTACAGCGCGGTGGTGCCGCCGACAGCAGTGCTCCACGCCGTGCCGGTCAACGAGGAAACCACCATTCGACCCAACGAACTTTTTACCATCGCCTATCGCGTTAAAAATCGAACCGGCGAGGCTATTTCGACGCGGATTATACACCGCATCGAGCCGGAGGAACTCAGGCAGTATCTAGATATCGTCGATTGCGCCTTACTGCTCCCAGTGCAACTCAGTCCCGGCCAGGAATCGGAGTTCTCTACCACCTATATGGTGCGCGGCGACCTTCCCGAAGGCACAAAAGAATTAAATGTTACCTATGAATTTCAAGTCACGTATTAGTCTCTGGTTTGCCGCGCCGTTGTTGTTCGTCAGTCTTGTGGCAGCGCCGGCCTTTTCGCACATCCCGATTCCGCCTAAAAAAGGTGAGATCGGCCGCCGAGAATCGAGCACGCCTGCGCCGAGTTTTACTCTCATCAACCAGTCCGGCGCCAAGTTTCGCTTCAACCCAGCCGCCGGAAAATTTGTCTTGGTCACATTTGTCTACACCACCTGCCCCGACGTCTGCCCGCTTTTTACGGCAAAGTTGGCATCGATCCAGCGGGAGCTAGAACAGGAAACCCGCGATGATTACCTGCTTTTGACCATCACGACCGACCCGGCGCGAGACACTCCGGCACAAATGAAAGCCTATGCTCAGGCGTTCAACGTAGATCTTCGGCGCTGGCATTTCCTCACCGGCGGGCGCAAAGAGCTTGCCGAGGTGTGGAAAAACTTCGGCGTCACCGTGAAAGAGCTTAACAACGGTCAAGTTCAGCATACCAATCTGACCACACTCATCGATCCGCGAGGGATTCGGCGCGTCGATTATTACGGCGACAAATGGCAGGAGAAAGAAATCCTCAAAGACATCGCACGGCTCAGTTCATCGAGGCGGCGATGATGAGATCGGGCCGTTATCTTTTCACGGCACTTTTGTTGCTTGCTTTTCTGGTTATGCCTGCCCAAACCGCCCAGCGCGACCAAGGCATCTTCGAAGTTCGCGTCAAGGACCACCGCGACGCCATCAGCGATTTTTCTAAACTCGTCATTACCATCGACGAGATTTCCATTAGCCCTAAACCTGGGCTGCAATTTTGGCAAACGGGCTGGAAAGACTTCACCCCCTCTCCTGAAACCATCGACCTGACGCAATATACCGGCAAGGAGAGTGTACGGGTCTTACGGGCGAGCATCGATGCCGACTCATTCGACGCGTTCCATCTCAAAATTAAAACTATCGAGGGTTTGCTCAAGAAAAATCAACGCACGGTGCAGGTCAAAAATAATCTCGGGCCGGTCAAACTTTTTTTCCAGGTCCCCGTCCAAGGTGAAACCCTGCTTGTGCTCGATCTGACTGTATTGGACCTTTCAGACCATCCACCGCGTGGATATGAACTGGGCATCAAGGGATATGAACTCTACACAAACGGTAAACTGGTTGACAAAATTCCGCCTGCGTGAAAATTAGCCTGGCAACATGAAAGGATTAACGATGTATGGGTTCCTCGTTGTATTGCTCAATCCAAGGTCGTCTGGGCGTCCGAGCACAGTTGCACTAGCGGGCTCAGTGTTCTGCGTCGCTGCTCTTAGGCAGCGGGAAGTCATTTATTGATTTAGGAGCCGCATGCTTTCGACGTAGCGTGAAATCGTATCGTTGATTTCCCTCGTATCGGCGCTTAACTCCACCGGGCGATTCTGCTGGCTGGTCTGGATCCCCGCGAGAGTGCCCGAGTGGTAAGCGGCCTTCTGGTCGGCGAATTTCAGGCCGTTGGCCGTCGAAATGACCACGACTCGTTCGTGCGCGCGGATCACTTTGCGTTCGACCAGCTTACGCAGCGCCGCCAGCGCTACGCCGGTATGAGGGCAATTGAACATGCCGGTGCGATCGGCACACGCGGTTTCCTCGCTCAGTTCGAATTCGGAAGCCTGCTCCACTACACCATTAAAACGTTGCAGGGTCGCGATGGCCTTGCGAATGCTGACCGGATTGCCGATCTGAATCGCGCTCGCGAGGGTCTCTCGCGCGGCGAGGGGCTCGAAGTGCTCGAAGTTTTTCAAGAAGGCTCGGTAAAAGGGGTTTGCGTTCTCCGCCTGCGCGACGCAGATGCGCGGCAATTTTGAAATCAAACCGAGCTCGTGCATCATCAAAAATCCCTTGCCCAGAGCGCTGACGTTGCCGAGGTTACCGCCCGGCAAAACCACCCAATCCGGCACCTCCCAATCGAACTGCTGCACGATCTCGATGGCGATCGTCTTTTGTCCTTCAATCCGCAAGCTGTTCATCGAGTTCGCCAGGTAAATGCGCTTATGTTTCGTGATCTCTTGAACGGCCGCCATGCAGCCATCGAAATCGGTGTCCAGCGAAAGAACCAAGGCGCCGTTGGCAAGGGGTTGAACGAGTTGTGCGGGCGACACCTTGTTGCGCGGCAGGAAAACCACCGTCGGAATGCCCGCCGCCGCTCCGTAAGCCGCCAGCGCCGCCGAAGTGTCGCCGGTGGAGGCGCAAGCGACCGCGTCGATGGATGTGCCTTCGGCCATCATCTGTTTGACCACCGACACCAGAACCGTCATGCCGAGATCCTTAAAGGAACCGGTGTGCGAATTGCCGCATTGCTTGACCCAGAGATCCTCGAGATGGAGCTGCTTACCGTAACGATTGGCCCAGAACAGATTGGTATTACCCTCGAAAGTCGAGACGATATTCTCGTCGTTGATAAACGGGACGACCCATTCCTTCTTGGCCCACACGCCCGATCCATACGGGTAGAGATTCTGGCGGCAGCGGTCGTCGAAGACTTTGATCCATGCAGCCGCAGCCCGGGTGCTGAGCGCGTCCATGTCATGTCGCACTTCGAGCAAGTCCCCGCATGACGGACAGCGGTAGATAATCTCGAGCAGGCTA
Organism: Deltaproteobacteria bacterium; assembly: GCA_009379725.1. Classification (GTDB taxonomy): domain Bacteria; phylum Desulfobacterota; class Binatia; order UBA9968; family UBA9968; genus WHTF01. The sequence goes on along the minus strand of WHTF01000108.1, from coordinate 1,154 downwards.
AACTGGCCCGAGCAGCCGTTAATGCACTGAAACCACGCCTTATAACTCATCGCCAAAGAGCTTTCTCCGCCTGTGCGGATAGTGAAACTGAGAAATTGTAAAAAATTCCTTTCGAAGCATGGCCGCCATAAAGCCAAGAAAACCGGGAATAACTCAATTTCGAGAGTATCAAGCAGCTGTCAGGTGGACAACAAGCCGATCGGCTTTCACTTGCTACGCAGAAAGACTATCCGATACCATTCGATGGTGTCAACACAAGCTCTAAGGAACAGCGTCGGTGACAAATAGTTGGCCATCAGTGGTCCGCGGGCCGTTCGCCGACAGATTGAAAATCAAGTACGACTTTGCTCTGGCTCCAATCCGATGCGCGCTCGGAGCATCAGTCGATCAAACAGCGGCGCTGATGGTTGAAAGGCTGGGCGTCCTCCAGGCTAGGCGAACAAGCGATGATAAACTTCCAAACGGTGAAGACCGAGAGCTCGCATAATGTCTTTGTCAGCGAAACTAGTAAGCTATGGCGTAGCCCTCTCGTCTGGGATCCACGGCGCCCATCAACACTTTGCCATTTTCGTGGAGACAAATGGCCTCCACACCCCCAAAGGCAAATTCCCAGGAGCCGCATGTTTTCACTTGGTAGCCTTCGCTGGTCAACAAGCCACTCACGTTGTTGGAAAACCGGCTTTCTAATTCGACGCGTCCGGCGCTTTCACTTTGCCACCGGGGCGCTTCGATGGCTGCCTGAAGATTCATCTCGAAATCAAAAAAATTACATATCGCCTGCATGAGAAACTGTGTTTGACCTAATCCGCCGGGCGTTCCAATCCCAATCATGGGTTTATTGTCCTTGAGAATAAGTGCGGGACTCAGGGTGTGAGCTGGGAGCTTGCCGGGGGCCAACTCGTTGGGATGATTGGGGATCAAGTTGAAACCGGACATGCGGTTATTTAAAACGATTCCAGTCCCGTCAACGACAATCCCACAACCGAAACTTTGGTGCACACTTTGGATGAGCGAGGCCCAGTTGCCGAGTCTGTCCGCCGTCGCAATGTTCGTTGTATCGGTTCCTGAGATGCCTGCGGCGCCGGCTGAACCGGTTTTAGCTTCTCCAGTTCTTCCGGCATAAGCGGGGATGCCTCTGCCTGTGTCACCTTCTT
>WHTF01000107.1 GCA_009379725.1 Deltaproteobacteria bacterium | reverse complement strand
GCCGCTATCATTATCCTCCAGACCAGGTTCATGTGGATCTTAACCGGCGAACTTTTCTGGGCCAAAGCGTGTCAATTAACTACGATCCACTAGCAGCGAATCCTGACTATCTCGTAGTCGGTCCTCATAGTAAGCTTTGGAAACTATATGATCCCGTTCTAAAGACAGGAGTCTTCCGTTTGGTCAGAAGTTATCCCCGCTACGAAGTGTATGAGCGAGTGCGTTGAAAAAGTTCTGGATCGCGAACATCACAGAATTGTTTCTTGTTTTGACTCTGTTCCATCTATTCATAGGTTGTCCAAGTTCGTCGTTAGATAGGACACCCTACGGTTTGCTGTCGGTACTACCGGCCCCTGGGCGTTAGCTTTTCCCGGGTGACTTCATGGCAAACATTTCTTGGCGAAGATGCTCCACGGTCTAAGCCAAAATGCTTTGATTATGAATGCCTTTAAGCCTTCATATTCGCGGTTCTTGCGCCGTCCATGTCGATCTGGCGAGCAATGATAGGGCAATGCTTCTCGGCATGAGTTCCGCGCTGATTCTTCATGCCAATGGGCACAGACTCTCTGAACACGCTCCGAACACTTTACCTCAGTCAAAATGACTCACGGTCTCTACTAATAAGGCCACACCCAATCTCTTATTTGCGGCATGTCGTCGCCGCGGTCGCTGATGTACTCCTTATGTTCGAGGCGCTTGTCGCGCACGTATTGTTTCAAATAGCCGGCGCTGGCGGCTAGCTTGGGTACGCGATCGACCACGTCTCCCATCAGACCGAATCGATCAAGGTCGTTCATGACAACCATATCGAACGGTGTGGTCGTGGTTCCTTCTTCTTTGTAACCGCGCACGTGAAGATTTTCGTGGTTCGCGCGCCGGTAGGTAAGCCGGTGGATCAGCCACGGATAGCCGTGGAAGGCAAAGATAATCGGCTTGTCGGTGGTGAACAAAGCGTCGAATTCCCTGTCGGATAGCCCGTGCGGATGTTCACTGGTAGGCTGAAGCTTCATCAGGTCGACCACGTTGATGACGCGGACTTTGAGCTCGGGAACATGCGTCCGCAGGAGATCGACGGCGGCCAAAGTTTCAAGCGTCGGAATGTCACCGCAACAAGCCATCACGACATCGGGGTCACTCCCCTTGTCGTTGCTTGCCCATTGCCAAATGCCGGCACCCGCAGTGCAGTGTTTGATGGCCGCATCCATGTCGAGATACTGGAGCGCCGGTTGCTTGCCTGCCACAATCACATTGACATAGTTGCGGCTGCGCAGGCAGTGATCGGTCACCGACAGCAGAGTGTTGGCGTCCGGAGGCAAATAAACGCGTACCACTTCAGCCTTTTTATTGATCACGTGATCGATGAAGCCCGGATCCTGATGGGAGAAGCCATTGTGGTCCTGGCGCCAGACGTGTGAGGTAAGTAAGTAGTTGAGCGATGCGATCGGTCGTCGCCAAGGTATTTCATCTCTCGTTACTTTCAACCACTTGGCATGCTGGTTGAACATCGAATCGATAATATGGACGAAGGCCTCATAGGTAGAGAAAAGACCATGGCGGCCGGTCAGCAAATAGCCTTCCAGCCAGCCCTGGCAGGTGTGCTCGCTCAAGATTTCCATCACTCGACCGTCTGGAGCCAGGTGCTCGTCTTCTGGGATCGTATCCGCCATCCATGTACGGTTCGTGACATCGAAAAGCGCGCTGAGCCGGTTCGAAGCGGTTTCGTCCGGCCCGAAGACCCGGAAGTTTCGCTGTCTTTCGTTGAGTTTCATCACATCGCGGAGAAACTCGCCCGTCACCTGGGTGGCTCCGGAGAAAACTACCCCCGGCTGGGCAACGTCCACCGCATATTTTCGGAAATTGGGAATCCTCAAGGGCTTGAGCAAGACGCCGCCGTTGGCGTGCGGGTTTGCTCCCATGCGGCGATTTCCTTTGGGCGCGAGGGCCGCTAACTCGGGCTTGATCTCCCCTAGGTCGCCGAAAAGCTCTTCGGGCTTGTAGCTCTTCATCCAGTCTTCAAGCAGCTTGACGTGCTCCTTATTGGTAGCCAAGTCGCTGAAGGGGACTTGGTGTGAACGCCAGGAACCCTCTGTTTTCTTGCCGTCGACCTCCGGCGGCCCGGTCCATCCCTTGGGTGTCCGTAGAACGATCATCGGCCATTGCGGCCGTTCCGCGGTCTCGCCGTCTCGCGCGCGTTGTTGAATCGCGCTAATGTCCTCGATTACCGTATCCAAAGTCTGCGCCATCAAGCGATGCATTTTCTCCGGCTCCGAACCTTCGACGAAAAACGGCTTATACCCGTAACCGACAAAAAGATTTTCGAGCTCACTTCGGCTGATCCGGGCCAGCACCGTGGGACTGGCAATCTTGTAGCCATTCAAATGAAGAATGGGCAATACGGCGCCGTCGACCGCTGGGTTGATAAATTTATTAGAATGCCAGGCCGTCGCCAGGGGGCCGGTCTCAGCTTCACCGTCGCCGATGACACAGGCGGCGATGAGATCAGGGTTATCGAAAACTGCGCCGTAGGCGTGCGATAAGGCATAACCCAGTTCGCCGCCTTCGTGTATGGATCCCGGGGTCTCCGGCGCCGCGTGGCTCGGTATACCGCCGGGAAAAGAAAATTGTTTGAAAAGCTTCTTCAATCCTTCTTCATCTTGAGAAATGTTCGGATAGACTTCGCTGTAGCTGCCTTCCAAATAAGTGTTGGCGACCATGCCGGGGCCTCCGTGGCCGGGACCGCAGATATAGATCGTGTTCAAGTCATGCTCGTTGATGATGCGGTTCAGGTGCACGTAAATAAAGTTAAGTCCCGGCGTAGTTCCCCAGTGGCCCAGCAATCTCGGCTTGATATGTTTGAGTTCCAGAGGCGCTCGGAGCAGCGGATTGTCATAAAGATAGATTTGCCCCACGGACAGATAGTTCGCCGCGCGCCAGTACGCATCCATTTTATTGAGCTCTTTTTCGGAGAGACCTGCCATTGTGACCTCCTTGCTTTTCTCTTTCATCCTAACGCGCAACTTGCATCCCAGTAAAGGTGGGTCCTGTGAGGACCAGGCGCAACAAGGATCATCGACGTTATGTTCTCAGGCTTGCTTATTTTGCCGCGCCATTTCTCCAGGACGGGACTGCTATTCGCGCGCCTAAAGCCGAGTATGAACCTGTCCACCCTTTTTGACTCTGACTGCCCCATCCATTACATTGATTGCTATTCTCAAGCGCCAAGGCGGTTTACGGTTTAATGGTGGACATGGACAAGATCGTGTCGCTTTCGAAGCGGCGCGGTTTTATTTTTCAGTCGAGCGAGATTTACGGCGGTACCGGTTCGTGTTGGGACTATGGGCCGCTGGGCGTGGAGCTCAAAAGTAACGTCAAGCGCGCCTGGTGGCGCGACAGCGTGCAGTCCCGATCCGATATGGTGGGATTGGATTCGTCGATCCTGATGCATCCGAGAGTGTGGAAGGCGAGCGGTCATTTGGACCATTTTACCGATCCGATGGTGGATTGCCGGGCCTGTAAGAAACGCTTTCGCTCCGATAAAATCGAAGAGACCGAGTGGGTTCACTATTGCGAGGCAACCAAGGGCAACAAGTTCATTGTGCCCGCCGGCGAGCCTTGTCAACACTGTGGCGCCAAGCGCATTCTGTGCCCGGCTTGCGGCAAAGGCGAGCTCACCGAGCCGCGCCAGTTCAACTTGATGTTCAAGACCTTTATGGGACCGGTGGAGGAGGATGCCGCGGTGGCGTATCTGCGGCCGGAAACCGCTCAGGGTATTTTCGTGAATTTCGATAACATCCTGCAATCCATGCGCATGAAGCTGCCTTTCGGCATTGCGCAGATCGGCAAATCCTTCCGCAACGAAATCACGCCGGGTAACTTCACCTTTCGTAGCCGTGAATTCGAGCAAATGGAGATCGAGTTTTTCGTCATGCCCGGCACCGACGAGGAGTGGCATCAAAAGTGGTTGGACGAACGCTTTGCCTGGTACCCGAAATATGGCATGCGTAAAGAGAATCTCCGTTTGCGCGAGCATGAGAAGGATGAGTTGGCGCATTACGCCAAGCGCACCGCCGATATCGAGTATCTTTTTCCAATGGGCTGGAGCGAGTTGGAAGGGGTGGCCAACCGCACCGACTTCGATCTCAAACAGCATGCGCAGTTTAGCGGCAAGGCGCTCGAGTACTTCGACGAAGAGAGCAAGCAGAAAATTGTACCTTACGTCATCGAACCGTCGGCGGGCGCCGATCGGGCGACCTTGGCATTTCTGGTCGATGCTTATCGTGAGGAGGAGGTCAAAGGCGAGAAGCGCGTCGTGTTAAATTTTCACCCGGAGCTTGCGCCGATCAAGATCGCGGTTTTGCCGCTGCTCAAGAAGAACGATCGCATTGTCGAAACAGCGAAAAAGCTCATGTTGGATCTTCGCCAACGCTGGCATGCCGTCTACGATGACACGGCCTCCATCGGCCGGCTGTATCGGCGTCAGGATGAAGTCGGCACGCCTTTTTGCGTGACCGTCGACGTGCAGACGGTGGGTGATGACAAGTCGGCCGCCGATGAAAAAGTTACGATTCGCGACCGTAACACAATGCAACAAATTCGCGTACCGATGGATAATCTCGAAGCCGTGATGGCCGATCTGATGGCGGGCAAGTGGAACTCCCGCGAGCTCTGGCTTTTCTAAAGACTGAAGGCCGCGTCGATTGAAAGATCGGCGCTTCGCCGCCGTTTCGATCGGTGCCCACGAACAGGCAGCCATGATCTCAGTGGTTTTAAATCTTGTTTGATAACAAAAGGTAACGCCGATTTACCGCTACTATCTTCGTGTTAAGTTTCTCATCGACCGCTATCGGCGCCAGCTCATTCTCGGAGTTCTCTCGCTTATCGGCACCGATCTGGCGGGCATCACGCTTCCCTGGCTGATCAAAGGAGGCATCGATGCGGTGGTGGAGAAAAAGCTGGCCGGGATTTCTCTACTGTATTATCCCGCGCTGATTCTGATCGCCGCGATGATCCAGGGGTTCTTCCGCTACTCCTGGCGCATCAACATCAACGGCTTTTCACGCAAGGCCGAAGCCGATTTAAGAGAACGGGTATTTTCACATCTGCAGAAACTGCCGTTAAGCTATTTCCAGCATCACAAGACCGGCGATTTGATGTCCCGGCTCACGATCGATATCCAGGCCGTGCGCGAGTTGCTTGGCTTCGGTTCCCTTGCCAGCGTCGATGCGATGATTACCATCGTCTTCAGTCTCGCTTGCATGATCGCCATCGATCCCTGGCTCACCCTGTGGTCGATGCTCGCGATGCCGATGATCACCATAACCGTTCGATTCTTCGGCCGGCATATCTTCCGCTGGTCTCATTCGGTGCAGGAACAGTTGAGCGACATCAGCGCCTACGTCCAGGAAAATCTCGCCGGCATGCGCGTGGTTCAAGTGTACGCCCAGGAAGATAATCAGATCGCCGGCTTTCGCAAGATCAGCTCGGACTGCATGCGCAAAAATATGTGGTTGGCGACCTTGTGGGGGATCTTCTGGCCGCTCATGCGGGTGGTCTCCGGCATCGCCGCGACTATCGTTTTATGGCTCGGCGGACGCCAGGTGCTGCAGGGGACAATGAGTCTCGGCGAGTTCGTTGCTTTCAACGGTTATCTGGGCATGTTGACCTGGCCGCTGATGGCCATCGGCTACGTCGTCAACCAGTACCAGCGAGGCACCGCGGCATTGAGCCGGATCGGCGAAGTTTTGGATGCTGAACCGTCGCCAAGATATAACGGCGCCGCTGCGGGCGAGTTTAACCTCCTAGCCGGGAGGACCATCGACTTTCGTGACCTTACGTTTTCTTACGGCCCGGGCAACGGGCCGGCTTTGAAAAATATCACACTTGAAATTCCCGCCGGCACCGTCTGCGCTATCGTCGGTGAAACCGGTTCCGGAAAGAGCACGCTGGTCAATTTACTGCTTCGCCTGTATGAGCCGGCGGATAAAACCATTTTTATCGACGGCATCGATATCAACAGATTGCCCGCCCCCGCTCTCACGGAAGCCATCGGTTACGTTTCGCAAGATATTTTTCTTTTCTCCGGCACCATTCGCGACAACATTCTTTTCGGTATGAACACGGCCGATATGGCCGCCATCGAAAAGGCATCGAGCATGGCGCAGCTCCTGCCGGCGGTCCAGGAATTTACCGGCAAGTTCGAAACGATTATCGGTGAACGGGGTGTGCGCCTTTCAGGCGGGCAGAAACAGCGCACCGCGCTGGCGCGAGCCATCATCAAGAACCCGCCCATCCTGGTTCTCGACGACGCTTTCTCGAGCGTCGATGCGGAAACCGAGGAGAAGATCCTCACCCAATTGAGGCAATTCATGGCGGGACGAACGACGCTGCTCATTTCACATCGGATCGCCACCGTGCGCGACGCCGATATTATCGTTTACTTGCGTCACGGCGAGATCATCGAGCGCGGCCGCCACCAGGAACTGCTGGCGCGGCGCGGCGCCTACTATGAGCTCTACCGCCGCCAGCAGTTGGTGCGCCAGGTAGAAAATCTCGACCGATTGGACGGCCCGCTGTGAGTCAGGACATTCACAGCGAAGACGAGATCCTGGGCAAAGCCTACGACGCCCGCTTGATGCGGCGTATACTGCGTTACCTCAGGCCTTATTGGAAGCTGCTTGCCGTTGCTCTCGGCTTTTTGTTTCTTCACACGGGAACCGAGCTGCTCCGGCCCTACCTCACCAAGATCGCCATCGATCGCTATATCGCGACGGGCGACGTCGCCGGTCTGGATTTCATGGTGCTGCTCTATCTCGGCACGGTGCTCGGCGGCTTCATTTTTCTCTTCATCCAAACCTACACGACCGAATACGCCGGACAGCGGGCAATGCATGATTTGCGCATGCAGATATTCTCGCATTTGCAGCGGCAGGACTTGGCGTATTTCGACCGCAATCCGGTCGGCCGGCTGATGACCCGCACCGTCAATGATGTCGAGACCCTCAACGAACTCTTCAGTACCGGCGTTGTCGGTTTGCTCGGGGATGCGTTCATTATCTTCGGTATCGCCGGCGCCATGCTGTGGCTCGATTGGAAATTGGCGCTGATCGCGTTGGCGGCATTTCCCGTCATTATTTATGTCTCGCGCTTTTATCGCCGGCGCGCGCGCGACGTTTACCGCGAGAGCCGGTTGATCTTGGCGCGTCTCAATGCCGGGCTTCAGGAAACGATTGCCGGTGTCGCGACCGTTCAAGCCTTCGGCCAGGAAAACAAGATGTACGACCGCTTTCAGGACATCAACTGCGGCTATCGCAACGTGCTCCTGCGCAGTGTGCGCTACAACGCCGTTTTCTTTCCGATCATCGAAATCTTTAGCGCGCTGTCGATCGGTCTGGTGCTCTGGTATGGCGGTGGATTGATCGGCTTTAATAGCCTGCAACCCGGCGTTATCGTCGCGTTCATTCAGTACCTCCAGCGGATGTACCAACCGATCCGCGATCTGGCCGAAAAGTACAACATCATGCAAGCCGCCATGGCGTCGTCCGAACGGATCTTCAATACCCTGGATACACCGGCAACCATCCACAATCCCGCCACACCTAAAGCGCCCAAAGCGTTACGCGGTTGGGTCGAGTTCAAAGACGTTTGGCTGTCTTACAACGCCGGCGAGCCGGTTCTGAAAGGTATTTCGTTCACCGCCCATCCCGGCGAGCGAATCGCTCTGGTGGGCGCCACCGGCGGCGGCAAGACTTCGATCATTTCGGCGCTCTGCCGTTTTTACGATATCGACTGTGGCGCGATCTTGGTCGATGGCGTCGATGTTCGCCATTGGGACAAGCAGCTCTTGCGCCGTCAACTGGGGCTGGTCTTGCAGGATGTTTTTCTTTTCTCAGGCGATATCGCCAACAACATTACTCTTCGAGATGAGCGGATCAGTGAAGCGCGTATGCTCGAAGCCGCCCGGCGCGCGCAAATCGCGCCGTTCATTGAAAGGCTGCCCGGCGGATATCAGGAAGAGGTCCAGGAGCGTGGCTCGACATTATCCCAGGGACAGCGGCAATTGCTTTCCTTTGCCCGAGCCCTGGCGTTCGATCCTCGTATTCTGATTTTGGACGAAGCGACCAGTTCCGTCGACACGGAAACTGAATCGCTGATTCAGGCGGCGCTGCAGGAGTTGCTCAAAGAACGGACAGCTATCATCGTCGCGCACCGGCTGTCGACGATCAAAAATGCCGATCGCATATTGGTCATTCACAAAGGCGAGATCTGGGAACAGGGCGATCACGAGGAACTGCTGGCTCGCGGTGGGCTCTATGCGCGGCTTTATGACTTGCAATACCGCGTGCAGGAACGGGAAGGCGCGGTGGCCGAACCGGCTGCAATAACCTGATTTACGCGAACAGACGAAACTGTATCGCTTGCACTTTCCTTGGCGCCCTTCGCGATCTTTGCGCAATATCGGTTACCCGACTGTTTTTATTGTCAGCCCCAAAGCTTCGGAATTTTTGCGCCAAGAGCGCCAAGACCGCAAAGTGACGGGCGAGAGCCCGTCATCTGATTGGACAAGAACGGGCTCACGGCCTAGTATTGCTTGCCATCGTTTTTTTCTACGCTCTCTCGCGCCTGCTCGCGGGAGGGCCGTTGTTCTTCCTGTCCGCCACGCTGTCTTCTGTCGCGAAATTTTTCTCGCAGAGCCTGCTTCTCTCGCGGCGATAGTCGTTCCATTCTTTCGCGAAATCGCTCGCGTCTCTGCTGTTTTTCTTCCGTGGTCAAGCGTTCGAACCGCTGGCGCGCTTTTTCCCTTAATTCTTGTCTGGTCTCCGGCGGTAGCTCGCGAAATCGTTTGAAGCGCCGCTTCAAAGCCTCGCGGCGCTCGGGTGATAATTCGCGCCATTGTTGCCAGCGTTCGCGTAAGCGTTCGCGTTGCTCCGGCGAGAGTTGCTGCCAGCGTTCAAAGTTCTTGCGCGCCCTAGCCTTTTCATCGGGCGACATGCGGCGCCAGCGATCGAATTTCTTTTGCATCTCCGCTTTGTCATCGGACGGCATCGCTTCCCAGCGTTCGAACCGTTCGCGCAGCTGCTGCTTTTCCTCGGGTGTCATTCTTTGCCAACGGCCCAGGGCCTCGCGCTCGTTTTGCACCGGGGCATCGCCCTGAGGCGCGGACTGAGTCCATGCCGTCACCGGCGTCGCTAAAAACATTACGAAAAAAACACAACGAACGTAACCCATACCTGTTGTCATTTTCATTAGGCTGCGTCGCTGTCCAGACTTCCGATGAGTTCCAAAAGATCGATGCTCTCGAGAACCTCCATGTTGTTAAACAACTCCAAATTCTCCGCCATCGGCAGTACTTCCATAAGGACTTGATCTTCGGTGGGCATCCGGGTGGGTGTCGAGTGTTTCTTGCCTGAGGTCAGAGTCAGCGTCAACGCGACTACCGCCGTTGCCGCCAGTGCCGGAATCGTCCAGGGCCTGATGGATTCTTGCACAGTTTGCCACCATCTCTTTTTTTCTTGGAAAACGGCGAGCTTATGGCGCATTTCACGGCTGTAGTCGTGCCAAAAATCCTCGGCCGGCTCGTCAAGCTTAACTGTCAGAGGAAGCAATGTCGCCAGTTCTTTAAGGTAAGAAGCGCAGGCTGCGCAACCGTGCACGTGGGTTGCGATCTGGTCACGATCGGTGCCGTGTAAATCGCCGTAGTGGTAGAGCACCAGATCTTGTTCATACTCGTTGCAAGCCGTTGCCATAAATCCTCCTAGACAAACTCAGCTAATCTTTGTCTGAGCGCGGTCACCGCCCGGTGCAGATGAACTTTTGCCGTACCTTCGGCGGTTTTCATCATTTCCGCGATCTCACGAATCGATAAACCATGGTGGTTTTTTAAAATGAACGCCATCCGCTGTTTAGGCGGTAATGCATCCAGAGCCGCATCCACCTTACGCGACATTTCGCTGGCCATGGCGTGTTGATCCGGTGAGATCGAGTGGGCTGCGGGATGGCTCGCTTCCACTTGACTCTCCACGGTTTCGTTAAACTCTTCGGCCGAAGTTCGGCGCGTTTTGCGCCGGTAATCGAGGCAGATGTTGACGAGAATCCGGTAGAACCACGTATAGAAACCCGAGCGCCCATCGAACTTTTGCAGGTTCGTGTAGGCGCGCAGAAAAGCCTCCTGCGACAGATCTTTGGCTTCGTCCCGGTCTCGTGAAAAATCGAAGGCGATTCGATAGGCTTTCTGCTGGTAACGTTCCACCAGCTCCTCGAACGCTTTTGAATCGCCCTTTTGAGCTAAGATCACGAGCTGTTCGTCGCCGCCCTTCGCCGGTGCCGTTTCATCCATGCAATGTTCAATTGCACTATCGAGACTCAATACGCAACCCTGAAGAGCAAATGCCATAGTGACCTTCGGTGCAGATTAAATGATTTTCCGTTTTAACTTTTCCGCCCTGTCATAGAGGCTGTGTCGCAACGCCACGGAACATTGAACCGTCATGCCGTCTGATGAGATCGACCTGCTGCGGCCGCAAATGGTTAGACGCGCCGCCGGGTGGAAAGTTTACCGCATTGACATTACAAAAGTCTTTGGGCTAAGTTCTTTACGTGTTTCATCTCTTAAGCAGAAAACCGCACAAGCTCCAACGCCTGATGAGCGCGGCGGTCTTGCTGTTTGTTTTCTTCCTGCCTTTGCATTTCCACTATTCCGTCACCGCTCAAGTAAGCAAGGAATGCGCTTGTATTCAGGGCACGCGCACACAATTGTCCCTGGCCGGTGAAACTTGGAGCTGTGCGCCGACCTTCCATACGACGCTTCTCATCGCCCAAGATCATTCGGCGTGGGTGGATGAATGGACTAAGCTCGAAAATGTTCGCGGGCCGCCCAACTCTCTCTCCCTTTAGTTCTCGTTTTCGCATCTGAATAGACATTCGGTTCTTCTTTTGCCCTTCGACTTTGTTTTGCAGTCAAGTGGGAGGGTGATCGGTTTGTTTTGGAGGGAGGGTTGGTTATGAGTTCTTCACTCCGAGAATCGCGCCGGATGGCGCTGGTATCTTTCATTGCTGCCTTGTTTCTTTTTCCCGTTCTAAGCATGGCCCAGGACTCGGAACTGGAAGCATTAAAAGCCACGGTCAAAGGCATGCAGCAGGATCTGCAAAAAGCCTTGACACGAATCGAACAACTGGAAAAGGAAAAGACCGCCGGCGCTGCCAAGCTGGAGCAAGTCGAAAAATCGGTCAGGGCCGGGCAAAGCGCGCCTTCTGTTCTCAATCCTGCGATCGGCATGGCCATCGACGCCACGGCGGAACACCGGGCGAAAACTGGCGGCGATTTCAACCTCCGTGCCGCCGAGCTGGGAATTTCTGCGTCCATCGATCCGTATGCGCGTGCTTATGCCTTTATCAACGCTACCAGGGACGAGGTCGAACTGGAGGAAGCGGCCATCGTTACGACATCGCTGCCGTGGAATCTGCAGGCCAGGGCGGGGCGCTTTTTTGCCGACTTCGGGCGCTTGGCTAAATTCCATCCGCACGAATATGCATTCGTCAATACCCCGTTATCGTTGGAGCGAATGGTCGGCGGAGAATCCAAGGCCGACGGTGTCGAACTGAGTTATCTGTTTCCTACCCCGTTTTTCTTGAGAGCAACCGCCGGCGGCTACAACAAGCTGGGCGCGGAAAACGAGCGCTTGGACGACACCAAGTCACGCGCCTGGAGCCGCTTTACGTATCTCAGCCGGCTGCATACCTATTTCGATCTCGCCGACAATCATAGCGTTGAGCTTGGAGCCAGTCTGGCTTACACCCCTTCGATTCGCATTCCCGAAGAACCCCACGGTGGCAGCCGGTCATTGAGCGGCCTCGACGTGACCTATCGCTACCAGCCTCTGGGGAGCACTTTATATGAGGGATTTACCGTGGGCGGAGAGTTTTTCGGCAATAGCGAGCGGGTCGAGCGCGAGTCGAGTTTTCGCCGCATGCGGGCTCTCGGCGGGTATGCCTACGCCGAGGCTAAAATCAACCGTGAGTGGGCCGCCGGCTTTCTTTTCGATCATGCGCCGAGCTTGAGCAGCCCCGGCAGGAAGACCATCGGTTACTCGCCGTTCGTCACGTGGAATCTGAGCGAATTTAACCGGCTGCGCTTTCAGTACAGCTATTTCGACGACCAGGTCCGAGAGGAAAAAGCCGAGCGCGGCAACCAGTTCTTTTTACAGTGGACTACGGTGTTGGGTAGCCATACGCACGGCTTCCGCACGCGCTGATGGGTTTTACTAAAGGAGCTATTTCATGAAATCGATTCGCAGAAATTTTCTCCAATGTTTTTTGGCGATTGGAATTCTATTGAGTTTGGATTGCGCGGTTCACGCCCAGCAAATTCGCGTGATCACAACGATTCCGGATCTTGCCGACATTACCAGACAGATCGGCAAGGAACTGGTAAATGTCGAAAGCCTGACCAAGGGCGTGGAATTCATGCATGCGGTGCCGGTCCGGCCGAGCTTCGTTCCCAAACTGAACCGTGCCGACGTACTCGTGGCCATGGGATTGGATCTGGAAGTGTCCTGGCTTCCGGCGTTGATGGAGGTTGCGAGCAATGCCAAAATTCTACCCGGCCAAGCCGGCCATATCGATTGCTCCATCGGCGTCAGTGTAGCGGAGGTCCCAAGAACCGTGGACCGTTCGGAAGGAGACGTGCACCCGCGCGGCAATCCGCACTACAATCTTGATCCTCTCAACGGCAGGATTATCGCGCGCAATATCGCCGATGGCTTGTCGCGCAACTTTCCGCGGCACAAAGCCGCATTCGATAAAAATCTCAACGCGTATCTCGCCGAACTGAACAAGGCGATCGCTCGTTGGGAGGGGACGGCGGCGCCGCTCAAGGGCGCCAAGATTGTCGCCTACCATCGGGACTGGAGCTATTTTGCCAATCGTTTCGACATGGAGATTATCGGCAGCATCGAGACCAAGCCGGGCATCGAACCGACGCCGAATCATTTGATTTCTTTAGTACAGAGGATGCAACAGGAGAAGGTGAAGATCATCATTTACGGACCGCAGAGCGACCGTTTCCCGCGCCAGCTCGCGGGTCAGACCGGCGCCACCGTGGTCAGGTTGCAGAGTACCGCAGGCGCGCTTCCCGAGACTGATACTTATATTAAATTCATTGACTACAACCTGACGAGTTTGTTCGCTGCCGTAAAGAAGGACC
>WHTF01000106.1:10893-13230 GCA_009379725.1 Deltaproteobacteria bacterium | reverse complement strand
GTCAAACACAGTATCGATTGTTGTGAAAGGCGGGTTTAGCGGACGGCAGCTTCAAACTATTGACTATTGAGACGCTCAAGCTCTTCAACATCTTGAACGGCTTGAACTCCTTGAACGAATTGAACGTTGAATCGTTAGATAATCAGTTCATGGCGCGCGAGCAGGCAGGGCGATTTGACTCAAGTGCGCGCGGCGTAACACACGGGCAATGGCTGTGTTCCTTTCCTTTCAACCAGCTACGCAAATTGCTCAAGCGATTGGGTTTTACGGAACGTATTCGTGGAGACCACCATATTTTCAGCAAGTTCGGGGTTGAAGAAATCATCAATCTGCAACCGCAAGGAAGCAAAGCGAAGCCCTACCAGGTCAAGCAAGCGCGTGGAGTAATAGTAAAATACCGACTATCCGGAGAAGAAGATGAAAAGTAAGTGGAAGTACGAAATAATTATTTATTGGAGTGAAGAAGACCAAGCCTACATCGCTGAAGTCCCGGAGTTACCTGGCTGTGCGGCGGACGGGAAGACTTATAAGCAAGCCCTTGCGAATGTGGAAGTGATTATTCATGAGTGGATCGAAACAGCCAAGGAGCTTAAGCGCACCGTGCCCGAACCAAAAGGCCGGCTGCTTTATGCGTAGGCTGACAGCAGGACCAACACTGTATGCGCAACTGTCGGAAAAGCCGCTTTGCTACTTTAGTTGTTCGGCGCATGTTATGCAGTGCTGAATCGCTCGTAGTGAGGCGAAAAGAGCGTGTGAATACGCAACGCGAAGAACACGGACAATTTTTTTTAGAACAGATGACTTTTCACGGACACGCGCGTAGGTGTGATGAAATTTTGGTGGGCCGCCGGAGGCTCGAACTCCGGACCCGCTGATTAAGAGTCAGCTGCTCTACCAACTGAGCTAGCGGCCCGACACAAATTGAGTGACGACTGGAAGGCCTTGGACGATCCGATACTCATCCTGGGCCTCTTTATAAAATGGGGTGAGTGAAGGGATTTGAACCCTCAACCCCTGGAGCCACAGTCCAGTGCTCTAACCGTTGAGCTACACTCACCACAATAACCCCATACTGGCGCGCCAGAAGGGATTCGAACCCCTGACCTACGGCTTAGAAGGCCGTTGCTCTATCCAACTGAGCTACTGGCGCCAAAAACAACAGCGAGTAACAAGCGGTGAGCTGATCTTCCCACTCAACACTCATTACTCACCAGTCTTGATGGTCGGGGCGAGAAGATTTGAACTTCCGACCCCCTGCGCCCAAGGCAGGTGCGCTACCAGGCTGCGCTACGCCCCGTCAAATGAACAAGGTCATTCTACACGGACAATGAATGAAATCAAGGTTTTGCAGTCACATCGAGAAATGTCGGCAGAATCTCCGCGAGCTTTTGGAGCGCTTTACCGCGATGACTGACCGTCGCCTTGGTCGGCCGATCAATTTCGCCGAAGGTTTTGCCGAACGCCGGATAGAAAAATAATGGATCGTAGCCGAAACCGTTCCGTCCTTTGAGATCGAAGGCAATGAAACCTTCGCAAGTACTGCGCACGGTCCACTCCTTGAGGCCGCGGGATTTCGGCGCGCATAGCGCCAAAGCGCACACAAACCGCGCGCTTCGCTTCTCTGGCGGAACGTTTTTTAATTCGTTGAGCAGTTTTTCATTGTTTTTAACGTCGTTGCCCTCTTCGCCGCTATAGCGCGCCGAGTGGATCCCGGGCTTTCCATTGAGGGCATCGACTTCCAGGCCCGAATCGTCAGCCAGCGTGTGGTAGCCCGAACACTCAGCCAACGTCCGTGCCTTCTTGAGCGCGTTCTCTTCAAACGACGCGCCATCTTCAATTACCTTGGGCGAATTCTCCAGATCATTTAAGGAAAGAATATCCAGCGGCAGGCGTTTGAGAAAAGCTTGAACCTCGGCGAATTTCCCTGAATTCGTGGTTGCGACAAGCAGGTGGATCACAAATTGAATACCGTCAGTGGAGCGAGGCGAGAACTTGTTTCTGTGCTTTCAGCAGCTCTTTGATTCCCTGTTGAGCGATCTCCGCCATGTGATCCATCTGTTTTTTGGTAAAGGGAGCGCTTTCCGCCGTGCCCTGTACCTCGATGAACTTACCGGAACCGGTCATGACGAAGTTCATGTCAACGTCGGCTTTGCTGTCTTCTTCGTAACACAAATCCAAAAGAATCTTGCCGTCGACGATGCCGATGCTCACTGCGGCCACCGAATCTTTCATCGGTTCGGCCGTGATGACACCACGACTTTGCCACTTACGAACCGCTTCACCCAACGCAACGTAGGCACCGGTAATCGACGCCGTGCGGGTGCCGCCGTCGGCCTG
>WHTF01000106.1:0-10883 GCA_009379725.1 Deltaproteobacteria bacterium | reverse complement strand
GTCGGCCTGGATCACGTCGCAATCGATCCAGACGGTTCGTTCGCCGAGACTGCGCAGGTCCGTGATAGCGCGCAGGCTGCGGCCGATCAGTCTTTGAATTTCGTGGGTTCTGCCGCCGACTTTGCCGCGCGACGACTCGCGGCCGATGCGCGCCTCGGATGACCCAGGCAACATGCCGTACTCCCCCGTGATCCAACCCTTACCGCTGTTACGCAAGAACGGCGGCACGCGCTCTTCCAGCTTGGCCGTACAGATAACCTTGGTATCACCCATTTCGATCAGCACCGAGCCATCGGCTGTTTTGATATAGCTCGGAGTAATGCGCAGAGGTCTCAATTGTTTTGGCTTTCGTCCGTCGGTTCTCATCAATCGATCCGTTCCATCAGACCGTTCCAGCCGTTCAAAAAGTTCCAATCGTTCAAGTCGTTCGAATGTTAGAGTCGGAATAAATCAAAAACCAGCCCTCGGTCGCATAACGGCTCGAACGTCTTGAACTGTTTGAACGTTTTAATGCGCATCGACATCGTCAGCTGTTCAAGTGAAACACGACCATTTTAAGTTCGGTCATTTCTTCCACTGCATATTTGGGCCCCTCTTTCCCGAAACCCGAATCTTTAAGCCCGCCATAGGGCATGAGATCGACGCGCCATTGCGGTCCCCAATTGACGTGAAGATTGCCGGCTTCAGCTTCACGGGCAAACTTCATCGCCCATTCGACATTCTCAGTAAAGATGCCGGCCGACAGGCCGTAAATACTGTCGTTGGCAAGAGCGATGGCCTCTTCAATGGTGCTAAACGGCGTCACTGCGACGGCCGGTCCGAACAATTCATCGCGCGAAATGCGCATATCGGGATTCACGTCGGCGACCACTGCCGGGAGGTAGATCGCGCCGCGCCGGCCGCCGCCGGCGGCCAACCGCGCGCCGCTCGCTACCGCTTCATTGATCCACTCCTCGACACGCACTGCTTCGCTTTCCTTGACCATGGGTCCGACTTTTGATTTTTCATCAAGCTGGTTGCCGGTGCTGAGCGCTTCAACTTTGGGCTTCAGCACATGAAGGAAATCGTCGTACACTTTCTTTGCGGTAAGTACCCGCTGCGTGGAAATACAGGTCTGTCCGGCGTTGCCGTAACCGGTCGTGGCGACCGCGGCGGCCACTTTGTCCAGATCGGCATCCGGCATAATGATCAGCGGGCTGTTCGAGCCCAGCTCCATGGTCACTTTTTTAATTCCCGCCATGCGGCAAATGCGCTCGCCGACTTCACGACTGCCGGTGAAAGTAATCTTGCGCACCCGGCGGTCCTTTACCAGATTATCGCCGATCTCACCGCCCGAGCCGGTGATGCATTGAATTCCTTCCGGCGGCAGTCCCGCTTCCAACAGAATTTCCGTGAGCTTTAACGCCGACAACGGCGTGTCCGAAGCCGGTTTGATGATGACCGAGTTGGCTGCCGCCAGCGCCGGGCCAACTTTGTGACAGACCAAGTTTAAAGGAAAGTTAAACGGCGCGATGGCCGCCACCACGCCGCACGGAACGCGCAAGGTAAATCCCAACTTCTTACTGCCCGTGGGATCGCCATCCAACGGCACGGTCTCACCGTGGATCCGCTTGGCTTCCTCGGCCGAACCCATAATGGTTTCCACCGCACGGCTCGCCTCGCCCCGCCCCTCGGCGATAATTTTGCCTTCTTCCTTGGAGATGATCTGGCCCAGTTCTTCATTGCGCGCCGCCATGAGATCGGCCGCCGTGCGCAAAATCTTCCAGCGCTGGTAACCGGAAAGCTTGGCCATCACTTTGGCGCCACGTTCGGCATAGGCCAATGCCTTCTCAAGGTCACTTGAATCTGCCTTGGGCACAGTATCGATGATCGAATTGTCAAACGGATTTTTGACTTCAATTTTATTTGGCTTATCAACCCAATGTCCCGCTAAAAAAATCTTCACGCGACAAACCTCCTGAATAGGTTATGGGGGCGAGACAGTGACCGCTCCCTAACTGTCTTGGTCTCGATCGGGTTTACAATTTTAATTCTGCAATCTTTATTCGCCGTCGCTGCCACCGGAACGACTTCGATAAAAGCTCCGCCCATAAGCCCTGTGAAATATCGTCCACTTGGATCCCGGCTCTTTTTCCGGCAAGTTCTGGACCGCTTGGATTTTGCCGTCAAGATCATCCAACGCATGCAGAATCAGCGCTTCCACGGTCTGCGGCAACTTGGGAGAACCATATTCGTAAGCGCCGTGATGACTGACGAGCATGTGCTTGACGAGCATCGCCAGCTCTTCGGGAAATTCAGGAATCGCGGCGATCTTCTTGGTGACCAACTCTACTTCCATGACCAGATGGCCGAGCAATTGTCCCTGATCCGTGTAATCGACAGCACGATCGTAAGAAAATTCGTAAACTTTGCCGATGTCATGGAGAAACCCGCCCATGAGCAGGAGATCGACATCGATGTTGCGATAATTTTCCACCACTTTGAGAATCAGTTTGAGCAGCGACAGCGTATGTTCCAACAAACCGCTCAAGTACGGATGGTGAATCGTCTTGGCGCCGGGCGCGCGCTTGAGAAGATCCATCAGTTGCTGATCGGCAAAGCACGACTCGGCAAGCGCCAGGAGGTGTGGATTGGTGATGCCACGCAGAACGGCTTGCAACTCCGCCAGCATCGCGTCGGGATCGAACGCGCTCTTGGGCAGGAAGTCTTCGGCGGCGACGGCTTTTTCATCCACGCGGATCACATCCTGCACGCGGAGCTGCATCTTACCCTGGTAAAGCGTCGATTGGCCGCGAATCCGCACGAAATCATTTCTTTCAAAACCTCTGCCGATATCCTCGGCCCTTTCCCAGACGCGCCCTTCGATCTCGCCGCTGCGATCGAGAAGCTTGAGAGTCAGATAGCTGTTGCCGCCCTTGGTCACACCCGTGGTCTTGGCGGCGACCAGAAATATCGAATCCACCAGCTGATTGTCACGGATGTCGGCAGTATAAAGGGCTTTCATAGTGTTTTCCTCGGCTCCACGATTCACCTCAATGCATAGGCCAAGTCGTAGAGTGACTGAACCAGAAACCGGTTGATGAACAAGATGGCGAGCAAAACCACGATCGGCGAAAGATCGAACCCGCTAATGGTGACGGGTAGCACCCTGCGAACTCTCTCGAGCACCGGCTCGGTCACGTTGTAGAGAAAACGGACGATGGGGTTATACGGGTCTGCGTTGATCCAGGAAACCACCACCTGGGCGATCAAAATCCATTGGTACGCCCACAACAGGAAACCCAGGACCTGAGCCGCGGCAATGAGAAAATTAGACAGGATAAACATCCGCAAATCCTATGTTCTTCGCGGGCCAAAAAGCGCCGTGCCGATGCGCACGATGGTCGCGCCTTCTTCGACAGCGATAGGATAATCGTGCGTCATGCCCATGGATAATTCCTTGAGATCGACATTAGGCAATTTCAAGCCTTGAAGCTTGTCCCTCAGTTCGCGCAACTCACGAAAATACGGACGAGCCTCTTCGCAATCTTCGCCGGCCGGCGGGATCGTCAGGAGTCCTTCGATGCTCACATAAGACAGCTCTCCCACTGCTTTTAAAAGCTCCGACACTTTGTTTTTGGTCGTCCCCGATTTAGACGCTTCACCGGCGAGATTGACCTCGATGAGCGCCCGGACTTTGATATTCTGTTTGCGGCCTTCCTTATCCAGCTCGCGCGCCAGTGTAGTATTGTCGAGCGTTTCAATCACGTCAAAGAGCCCCACGGATGTTTTTGCCTTATTGCGCTGCAAGTGGCCGATCATGTGCCACTCGACTTGACGGGAAACCTCTTCCCGCTTCGATTTCGCCTCCTGGACGTAATTCTCCCCGATCAACCGGACCCCAGCGTCGACAGCGGCGCCGATCGCCTCGACAGTCTGCGTTTTGGCGGCCGCCAGAAGCCTGATCTCCCGCGCGTTTCGCCCACATTTCGCCGCCGCCTCGCTAATGCGATCGATGATCTTACGGTAGTTGGCGGCGACATCGGTCATCTGCCGTTTTGGCTTACCATATCCGCCGGCATAAATCACTCCGTCAAGCGATGCTCGATAGACGGAGAGAAATGACGCACTTTCCCCGATCACCCCGTTCGGATTTTCGGCATTTGTCGTCACCGCGACGCGCGGCCCGCTTCAGCCGCTTTCAATGGTCAAACTGGCGTAATCACAACGAAGCGAGGTGAGATGAGTCCGAAGCGGCAAGCCTTGATCCTGAAGCAGCGCATCCACGTCGAATATCAGCGTTTCGTCACGAAGCTCCAGTACGGTCGTCGCGGCGGCGACTTCCTGTAAAAGGTACTGTTTAACCCACCCGAGACTCAAAAATCCGGCCTTCAACTTCCCAAGCCGTGCGACTACTTTCTCCTCCGACACCGAAACTTGCCACAGCATTTGAAAGGGAATCCCAATGCCTGTTTCATACGTGCCGCTAACATGAATTCCTTCCGGAATGATAGCAAAACGCACATCGCGGATTGCATCCGGCCAAGAGCAAATCCTGGACGCGAGCTCGTTCAGGTCGGCCTCAGTCACAATCAATCTGAGCGATACGATATGCATATGTCTGTATCTATCAGGAGCAGCCTGGTTTTACAGCTTTCCCCGTCCACCGAAATCCCGCGGTCCGAAATTAAGGCACCGGCAACCGGGCTTCGGCAGGCAATCTGCTCTGAGCGCGGGCTTTTAAATTTTTATTCCTTTTCACGGCGCCGCTGCTATAATTTAGACTAACTAAGAAAGGAGAATTCGTAGCAACTCTTATGGATGGTCCAATTTTCATACTGATTCTGATCGTAGGCGGCTTCCCTCTCTATATTTTGCCGTTCATTATCGCCCGCATTCGCGGAGCGGAACACCGCACTGGTATTCTCTGGGTAAATCTTCTTTTCGGCTGGACGGTTCTTGGCTGGCTGGCAGCTCTGATCTGGTCGGTTACTGAAGAGACAGCGCCAAGGCTCCAACCCGCGCAACCCCGACCAGAGAAAGCGACCCAGGCCAGAGACTTCCACGAAGGGCGCACAAAAGACGAGATACGGGTAGAGCGCGTGAAACAAACGGATCGCTGGGTGCTGGAATAATAGCCTGGCGCTTCGACCCGGGCAATGGACCCGCTGGTAGTCTCGAAGTTATACGATTCTCGGCAGAGTTCTTACGTCAGATTATCCGTGTATCGTCTGCAGCACACCTATTCGTCGCGTTGTCTTCACCTTGGAACACGATCAAACCGGCGAGTTGAGAACTTAAAAGCATAAACCGTGGCACTTGAATTGCGTTTAGCAGCTGGCCATGGCGAGCGCAACCCAAATCTCACCTAAATCGTGGTCGGCTTTTGCGCTATCCGCAATTGTGTTGGTGCTGTTTGCGACTTTCAGTATGTGGCAATTCGATGACGCGCAGTTAGGTGAAGAGAGCGCAACGCCTTCACCGCAAATCCAAACTCAAGAACCCGAACCTGTGAATCAGGCCGAAAATGTTGCTCCTGAAGTACCGGAAGCGGCCACCGAAAAGGCGGAGATTGCTCCTGAGGCAACCGTGAAAGAACTCGTCCAAGCGTGGAATAACGATGATGCCGAAAAAATCGCGGCATTATTTCTCCCCAATGGAATGCTGCGTCTTCCTACAGGTTCCGAAGTCCGCTCTCGTGACGAGATCAAGAAGACAATCGCCAACCACCGTAGCGGCATGTTGAGTGAATCGACTCTAAGTAACACCGTCGAAGGGGTGTCCAATACGGACGACAACAACTCGGTCGTCAAAGGCACCTACCAGCTCGAGGGAATGAAAGTATTGGGATTCACCAGCAACTCCACCGGAACGTATGAGTTCCGGCAAACCAAGCGCGATGGTCGCTGGCTGATCGCCCAAGCTGAAGTAACCCGCGAGTGAACGGTTCTACCCTCTCGGTATCCGACCGAAACCTTTATCCGTCAGGTCGCAAGGATTCAACAATTCTGCGGACGGATTTCTAAATCGCCGTCCCCCTCCTTACTTGTGATTGTTATAACTTTCGAAATCATAACGTCTAATGACTTAGCTTCGAAAGAAGGAGGATACCATCATGAAAAGCCTCGCGACATTATTGCTTTTGGGATGCTTAGGTTTAGGCGGATGCGAGTTCGTCGCCGGAGCCGCTACCGGCGCTTTGGCGACGGGAGCTGGTTACGAAATCAACGCAAAACGACAGATGGATCGTCTGGACGAGGATTACCGCCGCGAACGCATCGGCCGAAGAGAGTATGAACGTCGTCGCAGCCAGCTAGAGAGAGGCTCTATTATCTATTGATACTGAGTCTTAGCCTTTAAGTTAAAAGACGCTCAGCCTCTGGGATACAGGCTGTCAGTGAAATTTGCGGTCGGTCAGGACTTTTTTGCCGACACGGTATGAAGCCGGGGGAAGATTCTTAATTTTGCGGCGTTTTGTCCAACCGTCTAATGTACTATCGACACATCTGAAAGGATCTTTACCGATCGCTTTCTTGCTCCGGCTGCTCAGCTGGCTCTCAGACGTACCTTCCCGGCGGAAAACTTCAGCATCGAGTCCCGGCTCATCCAGCTTCCGCTATTTAACTCACCCGTGGCCTGCCCGGCAACGAACTATCTTTTTACCTAAACCCGCGAGTCTTTTGCGC
This sequence comes from Deltaproteobacteria bacterium, assembly GCA_009379725.1. Lineage (GTDB taxonomy): Bacteria > Desulfobacterota > Binatia > UBA9968 > UBA9968 > WHTF01. Next base: position 4,218 of record WHTF01000106.1, on the reverse strand, counting down.
GCGAACCTGGTCAAAAATTGTGAACGCTACGATATTCTGCTTTTTTCGTCGTCTAAGATAAAGGTTAAAAGCCGTCCCCAGCAAGAAGGGGCTGAAGAGATTAAAAAAAATATCTTTCTACGAGCGAAAGGACAGGACAAAGAGTTTTCCCGGCGCTCGGTTGCGCAGCTGTGTGCGGCGATGCTACACGACCGTTGACACCGGCGCGGGAATCATAGTATTGCCCCAAGACGATCATTCTGTAAAGGAGATACTCATGTTCACGTTCTTCGGTAAGTTTTTTCTAGCGTTGTTGTTCAGTCTCGTGCTTTTCGTCCCCGCCTATGCCGCGGCGCCGTACTACGAGGGGAAGACGATCAAACTGATCGTCGGTTTCTCGGCCGGCGGCGGCTTCGACACCTATTCCCGTTTGATCGGCAGGCATATAGGTAAACATATTCCCGGCAGTCCCAGCGTCGTAGTCGAGAATATGACGGGAGCCGCAAGTCTGGTAGCGGCAAATCACGTTTACAAGGTGGCCAAGCCCGATGGCTTAACGATTCTCAACTTCCACGGTAACCAGGTGATCAATCAAGTAATCGGCAAACCCGGCATCGCGTTCGACGCGCGCAAATTTGAATATCTGGGCAGCCCGACGCAGGACAATGTCGCCTGTGCGTTTACCAAAGCGAGCGGGATGACCAGCTTTGATGCTCTGAAAAACTCGAGGACTCCAGTCAAATTCGGCGGCGTTGCCCCTGGCGATACGACCTATAACACGGCGAAACTTTTGCAAGCAGCATTGAACCTCCCGATCCAGTTGGTCGCTGGCTATAAGGGAACCGCCGAAGTGCGCCTGGCGGCGGAGTCGGGTGAAGTTGCCGGCGGCTGTTGGCAATGGGAGTCGATCAAATCTATTTGGCGTCAGGGACTTGAATCCGACAAGGTCTCTGTCATCTTGCAGGTCAACCCCAAACCCCATCCGGAACTGCCCAAAGTCGCCAACGCTATCGATTTCGCCACCAACGAAAACAGCCGTCAGCTGCTAAAATTCGCGGGACATATTCCCGCTGCGATTACGAGACCCTATGCCGTCGCGCCCGGCACGGCCAAGGATCGCGTACAGATACTGCGTAAGGCCTTCGTGGCGGTTCTGAAGGATCCGGATTTCACCGCCGATGCGAAGAAATCAAAAATCGATACCGATCCATTGAGCGGTGAAGAGGTCGAAAAAATAGTTGCCAGCCTCTTTAAAATAGAGCCGAAGCTGCTGAACCAGATAAAAGAGATACTGAAGTAGTCTCAGAAATTCACGTTCCTAAACTCTACCGAGGAGGACTTATGCGGAGAAATATTCTTCAATTATTATCGGTCTTTTTTATGCTCTCGGCCGCTCCGGTGCTGGCGCAAAACTCATTTTACCAGGGGAAAACAGTCAGGATCATCGTCGGTGCCTCCGCCGGCGGCGGCTATGATACCTATTCCCGGACGATTGCGCGGCATATCGGCAAACATGTCCCCGGCAATCCCACTTTCGCCGTGGAGAACATGCCCGGCGCGGGCTTTCTGATTTCGGCCAATCACATGTATAAAGTCGCCAGGCCGGACGGGCTGACCATCGGCCATTTCATCGGCGGCCTGTTCCTGCAACAGTTGCTCGGTAAGCCGGGAATCGAGTTCGATGCCCGCAAGTTTGAGTATGTGGGGGCTCCCGGTCAGGACAATTATGTCTTGGGGGTTGCCAAATCCACCGGCATTACCAGCATTGACCAGTGGTTGTCTTCCAAAACAATCGTCAAATTGGGGGGTGTGGGCGCCGGCTCGGCCACTGATGACATTCCAAAAGTACTTGCGACAGCCATTGGCTTGCCAATACAGCTAGTCTCGGGATACAAAGGCACGGCGGACGTCCGACTCGCCTTTAACAGTGGCGAAGTGCAGGGAGTTTGTAACTCGTGGGAATCTTTTAAGGCGACTTGGCGCAAGGAAGTGGATTCAGGCGAGGTTAACGTCGTGTTGCAGAATATCCCCAAGCAGCATCCCGATCTGCCGAAGATTCCACTGGCGATCAGTTACGCCAAGACCGATGAAGGCAAAAAATTGATCAGAGCGCTGGTTCACAGCGTCGGCCCGACGGCGCGGCCTTATATGCTGCCTCCCGGTACTCCCAAAGACCGGGTGCAGATCTTGCGCCGGGCGTTCATGGACACCATGAAAGATCCGGAATTTCTCGCCGACGCCAAGAAGGTCAAACTGGATATCAATGCGCTTGACGGCGCTGAGCTGGAACGCAACGTCCACGCTGTTTTCGATCTCGACCCCGCGCTGGTTCCGCGAGCCAAGGAAATTTTGAAATAGGCCGGTGAAGGGTCATTCCATTTTGGTTCCGGCCCCGGATCAGGTTCGGAGGCCGGAATCCAGGTTAATACGTAGTGTCTACATCAGACCCAAAAGTGAATCGTAATCACAAGACAGACTCGGATGGACCCCGGTTTCCACCGGGCTGACAGCTCATATGACGGGAAAGGGCCGCGCAGCCATTCAGAACCCGCAGTCGGCGGGCGTCACGTCGACCGTGGTGATGTGTTGCTTGTCTTTGTCGAAATACCTGTACCGCAGGGTAATACCTTTCTTTAGGAAGTCATCGCGGGTTTCAGGTCGATTGCATGCACTTTGAGTCACTCGCTGTTTAACGCCGGCAGCAAATTTATCGCGGTCCACCTGAGTGACGGAATAACTCACCAGCCGATAGTTGTAGATCAACATCCCCGCCGCGCCCACCGCCGGTAACAGCTCGGTCTCTTTGTCGATCATGATCGGTACGGAACGATTGATTCCGGCGGCTAGCCTGCTGAGGGACTCCTCGGAGCGCGGATTTTCCGTGCTTTGAAAATATTTTGGCATTGCCCACCAGATCAAAGATCCAACGAGCGCAGCCGTAACGGTCCATGTGACTTTCTTCATCACACGCAATATCCTTTTTCTCTCTACCTGCTACTGCGCGCATATCCAAGCTAGGGGCAACAATCGTACTTGTTTTGACAGACTACCAGCCCGATGAAATAGTTTCTAGCGGAAGAATGGAGTGATTCGGGATTTGCACAGTTTGTCATACCGATGGCATCTGAGTTGTCAATGTCCAATGTGCAGGGGCGTGCGACGGAAGTGGCACGATCTATTCATGACCGGTGGTTCCGGCCGCGGATCAGGTTCGGGCAAGCCTTCAAATCGCCCGGAATGACGGATGCAAAAAAACGGGGAACGGCACAGTATCCGTTCCCCGCCCGCACTAAGAGGAGGCAAGCGTCCTAGTACGTATATATGAGTTGGGCTGCGAACGTCGTCTGATTTTCATCGGCTGATGACGCACGTTTTTTATAAAATCTTTCATCAGACCAGTCTTGGCGAACCTCGATGCGGCCCAGCAACATTTTCGTGAACTTATAGCCGCTGGTCAACGTGACTTCGGCAACGCTGTTGTTTGCGTGTGTTCCAGCGAAATTGCCGCCCAAGCGAGCGCCGTCCCGGTCGTGGAAGAATTCGCCGCGAACAGCCGTAGTGAAGCGATCGGTCCAGCCATAGGAGGCGATCCCGGCGATACCCTGCCATACCGCGTCTCGGGTTCCGCCCAGAGAAGCATTCTCTTCCCTGCCGTAAGTGTACTCGACGATAAGAGCTAGCGGATCGAAGGGTTTAATCGTCGCCACGTGACTCATGGTGAATCGCTTGTCGCCCGTATTGCTGCGCTGCTCGGGGCCGTAAATAAAATTGCTGGCTAGCGCAAACTCGTCAGCCGGGGTAAAGCCGAACCCCAACATACCGGACGGCTGGCGGTTATTATCGTGGGGATTATCCCAGCCGGTCACGACGCCGCCCGTTAACGATAAGGTATCGAGGACGGGATAGCTGAGCAGCATTCCTAGATGGCGCAACGGGATAGCATAGTTGAAGAGGAAGGACCTGGAGATATTGTCGTTATACGCTCCCGGATTCGGAAGAATCTCGGTGCCGAGGGTCGTAACGAAGAGACCGCCCTTCACGCCAATGCCTGCGCCGACAGGAATGGTGGTCGTTAAATAGGCTTCCCGCACTTCAGCCGAAGGTTCTTTATGGAAATTTGAACTCCATAACGTCGCCTCTCTGAGCAACTCGCCGCCGCGGCCGAAATCGCCGGACAAACGAAACCCGACGCCCAGATCCTTCTCCGGTTTCTCCACCGCCACATGAAAATAGTTAAAA
>WHTF01000105.1 GCA_009379725.1 Deltaproteobacteria bacterium | reverse complement strand
GCACGCCCGTTCGTATCTCCCGCTCTGATCGATCAAAGTATTGAGGAGGCTTATGCCCGAGAGGCCATTGTTGTCGGAGTTCCGGTTAGAGACACGATCAAAGTCATTTCTGAGGACGGGCGCGTATTGTTGACGCCCGAGCGAAATTCGTTATCGGAAATTCAGACGCCTCAGACGTTTCAACGAAGCTTGATCGTTCAAGCGCATGAATGGGCACGACACAACGACTTTGAGGGTACCGACGACGCTATGCTGGTCGAGCAACTGGGGAGGTCCGTGTATCTTATCGAAGGGGCGAGAACCAATATTAAGATTACCGTGCCGGAAGATTTGTTGTTTGCTGAGGCGCTGATTCGACAAGGCCGGGTCGGTTAAAAAGACTTCGTCGCCAAAGTTTCGTTCATGCTTCCCGTGCGATACCCCTGCAGATCTAGGCTCACATAGTTAAAACCGATCTCTTTGAACTTGCCTACAATCGCGCGCCGCGTGGCTGCGTCAAAAAAGCGACCGATTTCCTCCTGGGACAACTCGATGCGTACCAACTCGCCGTGGTAGCGAACGCGAAACTCGCGAAAGTGGAGTTGCTTCATATAAAGTTCGCAGGCGCCGATTTTTTGCAGCCGTTCAAGATTGATTTCAGTGCCGTAGGGAAAGCGGGATGAAAGGCAGGGGCTGGAGGGCTTGTCCCAGGTGGGAAGATTCAATACCCGACTGTAACGCCGTATATCCTCTTTGGTCATTTCCGCTTCGACCAATGGATGCCGGATTCCCCATTCTTTAGCCGCCTTAAGACCCGGGCGATGGTCCTTCAGATCATCCAAGTTCGTACCATCGACAACAACCGGAACCTGCAATTTCTCCGCCTCAGCTCTACAGATGCGGTAAAGCTCGTCTTTACAAAAGAAGCAACGATTTGCCGGATTCTGTGCGAAGGATGGATTGGCTAATTCATTGGAGTCAAGAACGATGTGACGACATCCCAGGCTTTTGGCGAACTCTTGCGCCGCTTGAAATTCGCCGGGCGGGACTGTTGGGGATGACGCAGTGAGTGCAATCGCGCGTTCACCCAACACCGAATAGGCAATTTTTAGCAGAAAAGTCGAATCTACGCCTGCCGAGAACGCGACGATGACGCCGTTCGTCTCGAAGAGAAGAGTTTGTAGTTTTTTTAATTTTGCGTCCATCGCTTTTCACCGAACAAGTCCGTGCTGAGATAGTGTTCACCCTTGTCTGGGAAGACGGTAACGACAACGCAGCCTTTCCCTAACCCCTTGGCTACTCGCAAGGCAGCACAACAGGCTGCGCCTGAAGATATGCCTACGAGGAGGCCTTCCTCAGCTGCTAAACGCCTCGTGTAGTTTGTCGCATCCTTGTCGCTGACGGTAATGATCTCGTCGATGATTTGGCGATTCAACACTGCCGGGATGAAACCTGCGCCGATCCCTTGGATTTTGTGATAACCGGGCTCGCCGCCTGAAATGACCGGCGATGATGCCGGCTCCACGGCGCAGATTCTGACAGCTTTGAGCCTATCTTTTAGCACTTCGCCGACTCCGGTAATCGTTCCGCCGGTACCGACTCCGGCGACAAAGGCGTCAATCTTTTTGAACTGCTTTAATAACTCCACCGCTGTGGTGCGACGATGTGTTTCGGGGTTCGCCGGGTTGTTGAACTGCTGAGGCATGAAATAGTCGCTGTTTTCCTGCAACAGTTCTTCAGCTTTGTGAATGGCGCCGCCCATACCTTTAGTATCGGGAGTGAGAATCAAGCGCGCCCCATAAGCGGCCAGCAGGCTGCGTCGCTCTTCGCTCATCGTATCCGGCATCGTCAAAACCAACCGATAGCCCTTGACCGCCGCGATCAAGGCCAAGCCGATTCCTGTGTTGCCGCTGGTGGGCTCGACAATTGTCGTGCCGAGTTTGAGCTTACCTTCCCGCTCGGCGGTTTCGATCATGTTTAAGCAAATGCGATCTTTCACAGATCCACCAGGATTGAAAGACTCCAACTTTGCCCAAACTTCGGCATCGTCTTTAGCCGGTATACTTTTGAGTTTAATGACCGGCGTGGAGCCGATGAGATCCAAAATGGATCCGGCGCCGTTTAAATTTGCCACTCTTTGCTCGACTTTCTTGAAACGGGAATTACAATCGAAATGACTTCCAGATATGCTATATTCTTGTACATTCAAAGTCAATTAAATGAATCCAAAGGACGCGATTTACTGTGACTCATGAACGAGTCCTTGCAATATTTCCCGGCGCTTTGGGAGACTTTATTTGTTTCTTGCCCGCGCTTGAGCGACTCGCCGAGAGATCGGTGATTGATGTGTTGGCGCGGACCGAGTTTTCAGATTTGGCGCCTCTCAACGTGCAAGTTGGCTCATTGGAGCGCTTCGAGATTCGTAGCCTCTTTGTCTCAGGAGGATCCCAACACGAGAAAGTGCGAGGCTTCTTCGAGTCCTATGCAGCTACTTACTCTTGGCTGGGCAGTCGGCAGGCAATATTCGAGCAAGAATTATCGTCCGCGACTCACCAAAAAGTGCGACTGTTTCCATTCCGACCCGTGAGAATGCGGATGCACCAAGCAGAATATTATCTCTCCTGTCTAGACGAGTTGCCGACGATCAGCCCTCCCTGTGTTCGCCCCAAGCCTAAGGCGGTAGAATGGACTCGGGCTTACTGGGAGCAAAATTCAATCGGCTGCAAACCTATGCTTGCCATTGCCCCTGGAAGCGGCGCGCGGGAAAAGAACTGGCCAGTCAACTCGTTTGAGGCTGTCGCACGGTGGTGGCGGGATTGGGTGGGCGGCGTGGTCATGATTCTTCTTGGCCCTGTTGAAGAGGAGCGCGGAGGATATTCCACTCTTTGCCGCAGTTCACTGGTGATGCGAGGGGTAGATCTTGGCCTGCTCGCGGCATTGCTCGCACGGTGTAGTCTTTATATCGGCAACGACAGCGGCACATCTCATTTAGCTGCGGCGGTTGGAACTCCGACCGTGGCCGTCTTTGGCCCCTCGGATTTAGTGCAATGGGCACCCCGGGGAGAGAGTGTGTCGATTCTGACTCAGAACGTGCAGTGCTCTCCCTGTACTGATTCAACCATGAAGAGCTGCGCGCATCGTAAATGCTTAACTCACCTTGAACCCACCGAAGTCATTCAGAAACTGGCGGTATTACCGGCAGTGTCTAAGTTGACAAAGGGGGGGGCAGGCATTAGAGTATTTTCTGAGATTTCGCCTGAAAGTTATGGGAGGACAGCTGGATGAAAACCCTCCTCAGGCGCATGTCCCGCAGTGGATGATCAAAATAGTTGGCTTTGAATACGATCGTGCCTGGGAGCTCTACTGCAAAAGCGGTAACAGTCTTCCGGGCTTTTTTCTCTGTAGAGGATAACCATGGCAGGAGAGGACGAAAAGAAGGAAGGCAAGGGTTTTACGGTCCAAGATAGACGCCGGTTTTCTCCCGAAACCGGGGACGCACGAGACGAGGCCACGGACTCTTCTCAAACCGGCGATAGCGGCACCACCCAGACAACCGCAGGGTCAGCGAGTCCAGATCACGCGCAAGAAGTTCCGTTGCCGGAGATTAATTTCTCGACGTTCGTAATCAGCCTCAGCACCCAGGCGCTCATGCATCTCGGAGAAATGGCAAACCCGCTGACGGGCAAAGTCGAACCGGACACACAGGTGGCAAAACAAATGATCGACATTATCGGAATGTTGCGGGAAAAGACCCGCGGAAATCTGAACGCCGGGGAAGAACGGCTGATGGAAGATGTTCTCTTCGACCTGCGAATGAAATATGTCGAGGCGGTAAAGAAGAGGTAGGAGCATTCGATGAACATCAAGAAGGTCTGGAATGGAAGTTTTACATCTCAGGGCGTTGCACTGGTTGCCATAGCTTCCCTGTTGGTCGGGCTGGGAATCAGCGGCAGCTTCGATTGGTTGGCGCCAAGTCGGGCAGTCAATTTGGCGGGAGAAGATGGAAGCGCCGACGTTCGGATGGCCAATCAGTTGCCCGATTTTGTTGCTTTGTCGAAAAAAATGAGACCCGTGGTGGTGAACATATCGTCTACTCAGATGAGCGAGACCCGGGGACCGCAAGGCCCGCAAGAGTTTGGCAGCCCTTTCGGCGAGGAAGATCCGTTCAATGATTTTTGGCGGAGATTTTTCGGCGGTCCCGCTCCTCGCGGTCCGCAGCGTCAGAGAAGTTTGGGGTCGGGCTTCCTCATCGACAGCGATGGTTCGATCTTAACCAACAATCATGTCGTGGAAAACGCGCAGAAAATTATTGTCAAGTTGGCCGATGAGCAAGAGTACGAGGCGAGAGTGATTGGGCGTGATCCGAAGACCGATATTGCGGTGATCAAAATCGATGCGAAAGTCAGTCTTACTGCTGCAAGCCTGGGTGATTCTGACGGACTCGAAGTCGGAGAATGGGTTATGGCGATCGGCAATCCGTTCGGTTTGGACAGCACCGTAACGTCAGGTATCGTCAGCGCCAAAGGTCGACATATCGGGCAGGGGCCCTATGATAATTTCATCCAAACCGACGCGTCCATCAACCCGGGGAATTCCGGAGGACCGCTGATTAATTTGCGTGGCGAGGTGATTGGCATCAACACGGCAATCTTCAGCCGTACCGGTGGAAACATGGGCATCGGTTTCGCCATTCCGGTTAACTTGGTCAAGGAGCTGTTACCGCAACTTCGCGGCAAGGGGAAAGTGACGCGTGGATATCTCGGCGTACTGATCCAGAAGGTTACTCCCGATATTGCGGAAAGCTTAGGCATGGACAAGAGCGAGGGGGCGCTCGTGGCCAATGTCTCTAAAGACGGACCTGCGGATAAGTCTGGGGTGAAAGTAGGCGACGTGATTATCGAGTTCGATGGCAAGGAGGTCAAGGACTCCGGCGACTTACCGATCATTGTCGCGCGAACTCCGGTCGATAAGAAGGTAAGAATGAAGGTGTTGCGAGACAGAAACGAGCTTACGCTAAATGTAGCCGTTGGGGAGCTCAAAGATGAAGAAGTCGTGGCCTCGGTTCCGGAGAAGGGAGAATTGGGGCTCACGGTTCAGAGATTGACACCGCAGATCGCTGAGAGCCTCGGCCTTGAGAAAACGGATGGCGTCGTGGTATCGGCGGTAGAGCCGGGAAGTGCCGGTGACGAAGCCGGTATTCGTCGCGGTGATGTCGTCGTTGAAATCGATCGTAAGCCGATTCGCAGTCTTGACGAATACAAGAAATCGGTGGCGACGATCCGAAAGGGAAAGGGAGTGCTTTTCTTGGTGCGGCGCGGTGAGAGCACGCTGTTTCTTGCGCTGAAGCCACCGCGCTGATTGCTTTGAGGAATTCCGCTATTCAAATTGAAGAGGGCCGAGTGGAAATCATCCGGCCCTCTTTTTGTTGCTTTTGACTGAGATCTGCGCGAATATTAAATTATCTTCGGAGCTTCTCGTTTGAAAAAGTCCAATCTTCGCATTTTTAGTATTTCTCTCATTGTCCTACTCCTCATCACATCCAGCGGTATCTTGCTCGGGAGCTGGTATCTGAAAAATCTCGAAGTGACCGTTAAAGCCAAATTTGATGGTCAAACGTGGCGGTTCCCGTCCAAGATCTACTCCGACTCATATTTACTTTATGTCGGTATGCATCTTCGGCTCGAAGATATTTTGGAAAAGCTTCGCCGTCTCGGTTATCATGAGACAAAAACAGCGCCAAACGGCAAAGGCGAGTATCGTTATCAGCGATCGTCTGGACTCCTGGACATTTATCTGCATGATTTCAACTATCCTACGGAGCCGTTCAAGGGAATCCCGGTTCGTATCAAGTTGCAAGGAACCGCGATTGACAAGGTAGAAAATGGCATCACCGGCCAGGAGATGTTTTCGCTGGAACTGGAACCGGAATTGGTCACCGGACTTTATGAAAACGTCTGGCAAGAACGACGGCTGGTTGTACTTGCGGACGTGCCGCCGTTGCTTATCAAAGCTATCTTGGCCATCGAAGATGAACGCTTCGATCGTCACATGGGCGTCGATCCGGTCGGCCTGTTACGCGCAATTTGGGTGAATCTACGCGCCGGGGCGGTCGTGCAAGGCGGCAGCACATTGACTCAGCAATTGGTGAAAAATTTTTTTCTTGATAGTGAGCGGACGTTATCGCGCAAAATGAAAGAGGCAGTGATGGCGCTCATCGTTGAGCGCCAATATTCCAAAAAGGAAATTTTGGAAAATTATCTTAACGAAATTTATTTTGGGCAAAAAGGCTCTCAAGGTATTCACGGCATCTGGGAGGCTTCCCAGTTCTATTTTTCTAAACCGTTGTCGGAGTTAAGCGTCGGGGAAATTGCGCTTACGGCGGGACTCATTCGCGGGCCCAATAATTACTCTCCATATCGCAGTGTGGAAGCGGCGACCCGACGGCGCAATGTCGTGCTTGCGAAGCTGCGCGACGATAAAATCATTTCGCGCAGGCAGTACGATACCGCGCTGCGCGAGGCTTTGCCCCATCGGGATCTGGTAAAGGTCACCAATGACGCCCCCTTTTACGTTGATTTTTTGCGTCGCGAGCTGGCGGAGAATTACTCCAACGACAAGTTAACGGCCGAAGGCCTGCGCATTTTCACCAGTCTCGATCTGCAGTTGCAAAAGATAGCTGAACGTTCGCTTTTTGACGGTCTAAAGCGGTTGGAGGCGACTTATCCTGCGCTTCGCCGCCGAGGCGAAGAAGACAGTCTTGAAGGTGCGATGATCGTCATTCGCCCACAGACCGGCGAGATCAAGGCGATGGTCGGCGGGCGCAATTATCAGAAATCTCAGTTCAATCGGGTCTTTCAAGCAAAGCGGCAACCAGGCTCGATTTTCAAGCCGTTTGTGTACCTGGCAGCGTTGATGAACGAGGGTAGCAATGGCAAGAAGTACACAGCTGTAAGTAAGGTGGACGATTCTCCTTTCATTTGGAACTATGACGGAAAGGAATGGAAACCGGGTAATTATAACGATGAGTTTTACGGCACGGTTACATTTCGACGCGCGCTGGAGAAATCCCTCAACTCGGCGACGGCACGAATCGCACAAGACGTGGGTATTCGGCGCGTGCGCGATCTCGCGCACCGGCTCGGCATTCAGAGCTCGTTGCCGGCAGTGCCGTCGCTGGCATTGGGTTCGGCGGAAGTGACGCCGTTGGAAGTGGCCGTGGCTTTCTCGACCTTAGCCAACAATGGCGTGCGCACCCGGCCTTTAACGGTTAAACAGGTTGTAGACCATAATGCGCGCGTGGTGGAAAAGCGCGATGTGCGGGTTGAAAAAGTTGTTCCGGCGCAAACGGCGTATCTGATCAATCATCTCCTCAAGGGCGTATTGGATAGGGGCACGGCGGAGAGCGCGCGCCGTGCGGGATTCACGCGACCGGCCGCGGGTAAGACTGGAACTACGAATGACTATAAGGATGCCTGGTTTGTTGGCTACACTCCCGATTTGTTAGCAGTAGTATGGGTGGGGTTCGACAATCAGAGCAAACTCGGTCTCTCGGGCAGCCAGGCGGCACTACCGATTTGGACGGATTTTATGAAACGGGCGACCGCTGGGACTCCAGTCACCGATTTCGTGCCACCGCCAGGCGTCCGGTTTGTCGAGGTGGACCCCCTCAGTGGCCAGCTGGCGACTCTAAACTGCTCTTCGTTCGTTCGGGAAGCATTCGCGGAGGGAGAAGAGCCGACGGTTACCTGCGCATTGCACCTGGGAGAGCCGCTGCCAAATTCCAGACCGGAATGAGGTTATTCGATTCATGATATCCACAAAGCAAAGAAAAACGCCGGTTCGATTGCTGCAACGGGTTGCCGCAGTCATCATTGTCTTGGCTGTCTACGGCTGTGCGCCGCAACCTCTTTATCGAAGGCCTCTGACGCCTGCCACCGCGAAGCCTCGGTCCCTTCCCGCGCCAAAGCCGGCGCCGTCATCGCCGCCTTCTTCGGCGGCGTCTGAGTCGCCAAGGCGGCCACTGCTCGAAGAAGCGAACATTCGCGAGCAAGATCTCAAAACCCAAGAGAAGGCGACACCGCCGATCACGACTTCAAAGGAAACGTCGCTGCCGCCGAGCGTGATTCCGGAAACGTTTATACCATCAACACCGCCGCCATTGGCTGATGACAGCTCTCTGTTGGCCAAGATCGCGCCGGGAACGCCGCCGCAGCGCGCAGCATCACTGCGTTTGTCCGAAGAAGGAAGAATGCTGCTCGGGAGCGGAGACTACGCCAAGGCTCTCAATCGTCTGGAGAGAGCGATCGCTATTGATTCCACTAATGCGTATGGGCATTTTCTATTAGCAAAAGCCCAATATGGTCTGAAACGTTACAAGGAATCGCTCAACTTTCTCGAGGTTGCGGAATCCCGCCTGAGGGGCGAGCCGTTTTGGCTCGCCGAAGTCTACGCGCTCAGGGGAGAAAATCTTCGCGCTCTTGGCATGGCCGACCGTGCTGAAGACAGCTACACCAAAGCGCTCAGTATCAATTCCGGCAACCGCACGGCGTCCGAGGCGTTATCGCGGATGCAGTCGGATGGTTCGGCCACTCAGCGCTGATCATCGTGATCCATGTTGGTTCTCGGGGTTGAAACTTCTTGTGACGACACTGCCGCTGCGGTGCTGCTCGACGGTCGAACGATTTTAGCGAACGTCGTGTCCTCACAAGATCAAGTTCACGGGCTCTACGGCGGCGTTGTCCCTGAACTCGCTTCGCGCCAGCATCTCCAGAATATATTACCCATCATCGACGGGGCACTCGAGAAAGCCGGCGTCACTCTCAAAGAGCTCGGTGGTATCGCAGTGACCCGTGGCCCGGGACTCGTCGGTTCGCTCCTCGTCGGTTTATCGGTGGCTAAAGGTATCGCGTTTCGTTGGCGCATGCCCTATGTGGGCGTCAATCATTTGGAAGCGCATTTGCTGGCCATTCACCTCGAGTACGAAGTGCCGTTTCCGTACATTGCTTTACTTGCTTCCGGAGGTCACACCCTTCTCTACTGCGTGCAGGATGTCGGCGATTATCTCTACTTGGGCGGAACGCGTGACGATGCCTCCGGCGAGGCCTACGACAAGGTGGCAAAGATGTTAGGCTTGGGCTACCCGGGAGGTCGGTTGATTGACAACCTTGCCAAGACCGGAAATCGCAAGGCGATTAGATTTCCCCGCGCTCAACTTAAGAAGAGTCCTTACGATTTCAGCTTCAGCGGTATCAAGACATCGGTGTTACAGTATCTTAAATCTCAAGATCAAGAAGCCTGGAAAACTCAGGTGCCGGACATCGCTGCCAGTTTCCAAGAAGCGGTGGTCGATATGCTGGTTAATCCGACGGTTAAAGCGGCCGTGGCCCAAGGTGTTAACCGCATCGTGCTCTCGGGTGGAGTGGCTGCCAACAGCCGTTTACGCGAAAAGATGAAGGAGAGAGCGGAAGCGGAAAGACTGCAAGTGTACTTTCCTTCGCCCAAATTTTGTACGGACAACGCTGCTATGATCGCGCTTACCGGATATCATTGGATTCGGCGTGGACGCCGGGATGATTTCACCCTTAACGCCGACGCCGATCTCACTTTGTAATCGAGTTTAAAGAGATCAGTGCTTTGAAGGTTCAAGGGATTAATGCCGACCCTTTACGAAGAAGCGCGCGCGGCGCTGCGCGATTCTGAGTTCAAACCCAGAAAGCGGCTGGGGCAGAACTTCTTAATTCATGAGCGTGTCATTGACGCGATCCTTCGTACTCTGGATCTCGAATCGCACGATTCCGTTTTGGAGATAGGGCCGGGTCTCGGCTTTTTAACCCGTCGATTGGTGGCGCGAGCGGCCCGAGTCTGGGCTGTGGAGATCGATCCTTTGCTGACTGAACGGTTGCGACGAAGCGATTTGGCTTCGAATCCGATTTTCCACTTGATATCCGGTGATATTCTCAAAGTGTCTTTGGCCGAAATACTGCCCAGCGAAAAAATAAAAGTGGTGGGCAATCTGCCCTATAGTATTTCCACGCCGGTGCTCTTCCGTGTCCTAGAACTGCGTGAACATTTCTCCTTGCTGGTCTTGATGGTGCAAAAAGAAGTGGCGGATAGAATTGCCAGTGGGCCCGGAACAAAAGCGTACGGGACTTTATCGGTTTGGTGTCAGATTCATGGTCAGGTCGTCGATAAGGTGCAAGTAGCGCCGGAAGCTTTTTTCCCCAGGCCGAAGGTCCGTTCAACGATACTAAAAATCGAGCTTTTCCCAACGCCGCGCGTGCCGCGCAATCAGATTCCAATTCTTCGCGGTCTGGTACGCGCGGCCTTCGGACAGAGGCGCAAGACCTTGGGCAATGTCATGACCGCGTGGTTGACGTCTGATCGAGGCGCGATTGAGAAATTTTTGCGTTCTGAAGGAATCGATCCGCAACGCCGCGGGGAGACGCTGACCATTGAAGATTTTCTTCGCTTGACGAAGGCGTTAAACTCGAGCACCTTGCTGAGAGCAAATGACTGAGAGTAAAACTCATGCCTGAATTACCCGAGGTCGAAACCGTTTGCCGTAGCTTGCGGCCTCATCTGGTCGGCCATACCATCGAGCGCGTTGAAGTGTTGGAGCGGCGCCTGCGTATTCGTGTCGATGAAACTGCACTTGCGCAGCTTAGCGGAAAGAGCATAGTCGAAATTCGCCGCACTGCTAAGTACATCCTCATCTCGTTATCCGATGACCTAGTTTGGGTCTTTCACCTCGGTATGTCGGGCAAGTTGATCCGGGTCGAGCCCAATACGGCGCGTAAGAAGCACGATCATATTATTGTGTATTTATGCAACGGGAGCGAGTTCCGTTACCATGATCCGCGGCGTTTCGGTATCGCTTTGGTGACCCGCAAAGAAAGGCTGCACGAGCTTCCTCAGCTGCGTTATCTAGGCATCGATCCGTTTGATCCTGATTTGACCGGCGAATATCTTTTTCATTTCACGCGGTCGTCTAACCGCCGCATCCGGGATTTGTTGCTCGATCAACGAATTATCGCCGGCTTGGGTAATATTTACGCCAATGAAATCTTGGCTCGGCTCGGTATCAAGCCGTCGACGCGCGCCTGTCGCTTGACGCGGAAGCAGGCGCAGGCGATGGCTCGAGCGATTCCCAAATTATTGCAGCAAGCGATTCGCTGGTGCGGCACGTCGTTTTCGGATTATCGGGATGCCGACGATAAGCGCGGTGAATTTCAAAGCCATCTGCGGGTTTATGACCGGGAAGGAGGCACCTGCAGGGTCTGCCCGGGTGTTATCAAACGGGTGGCGATCGGTAATCGCAGCGCCTTCTACTGCCCTTCGTGCCAAAAATAAGCAAGCTGGTGCTTAAGTCTCAAGCACCACGCTAGGTGAAGAGCTGACAGGCACGTTCTAGGTGTCGCCTGCTCAGTTGCAAGCAGATCGTCAAATGGGTAGGTGGTCGTACTATGAATGAGCATTTCACCGCGACGGCAGCCGCCAAAGGGTCTTCTCTACACCAAAAAGTCGGATGAACTCGCTGAAGGTATCATCGCTGATCTTGTGTAGACGCCTGATATGTGTCTCGCTTTCAACATTGATCTGATCCGGATCGATGTCGCCGTGGAGACTTGCAATTTCATCCCGATTCCCCGGCACCCTCAGCCAACGTCGAATCATGGGTTCGTCGACTTCGAGATGAAACTGTAGTCCGTAGACTCTTTCGCTGTAACGAAATGCCTGATTAGAGCAGAGAGGGGATGCGGCGAGATGGACGGCGCCCGTCGGAATGTCGAAAGTATCCCCGTGCCATTGAAAGACTTTCTCCGTTTGTCCAAACGACTTCAACAACGCGTCCTGCGCCGCTTCTACGGTAGGACGTAGATCATACCAGCCGATTTCCTTCTGATGGTTTGGGTATATGGCGGCGCCAAGTGTCTTGGCAATTAATTGTGCGCCAAGACAAATGCCTAATACCGGCAGATTTCTTGCCATCGCGTCTTCGATCAATTTCATCTCAACCGTAAGATGTGAAAATCGGTGGTCGTCGTTGACGCTCATCGGACCGCCGAGCACCACCAATCCATGGTAGCCTTCCAAACTGGGTTGTGCGTCGGGATGACGGCCGAAATTGACGTAACGAATCCGAAAGCCCGCGCTTTTCAATAGGGGGTTGAGCGTCCCGAGGATCTCGTGGGCAACATGTTGGAACACTAAAAGCTTTTTCATCATTGAAACGAATGTCGTGTGGCACTGCCGAAGAATTATAGCTGTGTCTGCTGCCGATTTGAATAGGCGGGTTCGATAGAACTCAGCGGTAAGAGGCGTGTGGATGACGCTTCGGGACGTGACATTGAACCTAAGCGGTGTTGTGAATAGTGCGGACGTGATTTTAACTTGGCAATAAGAATTGATTGCCTTATGAGGTAGTCGCAGGCCCCCGGCAGTGATAGGATTTGGCTAAAAATTGAGGATAATGCCATGAAAAATCGTCAGATCGAAGCTACGTGGAATTATCATAACGATACCAAGCACTCCTACCAGAGTATCCGGAGCAACCCGCACCAGCTGGATTGGGAAAACCAGCCGGTCCCGTTTAAGATTTATTCCAGTCTGCAGCCGATTCCTCTCCCACAGAATCTATCGTCCTCGGGGATGCCCGCCCTTTCGGCCATTTCGAATGGCGCAGACCCGGATCAAAGTGCAACCCGCCTGACTCTTCAAGTTCTGGCGGAAATTCTTTTTCTCTCCGCCGGGATCACCAGACGCCGGAGTTATCCCGGCGGAGAGATGCTTTTCCGCGCCGCCGCTTGCACTGGCGCGCTCTATCACATCGATCTCTATCTCGTCTGCGGCGATCTTGAGGGTCTCGACGCGGGTGTGTACCAATTCAGCCCGCAGGACTTCTCGCTGCGCAGGTTGCGCGCTGGAGATCATCGTTCAGTGCTGGTGGACGCCAGCGGCGAAGAACCTTCGATCGTGAACGCGTCATGTGTGATCGTCAGCGCTTCGACGTTCTGGCGCAATGCATGGAAATACCAGTCGCGCGCCTATCGGCACTGCTATTGGGATAACGGCACCATTCTCGCCAACCTCTTGGCCGCGGCGGCTGCGCGCAAGATTCCAGCAAAGGTCGTTCTTGGCTTCGTCGATGCGAGCGTGGACCAACTTCTAGGCTTGGATAGCCGGCGCGAGGCGCCGCTCTCTCTCGTCGGTCTAGGTCATGCATCGCCGCGCAGGATCGGTCTCTCGCCACCCATCGAGCCAATAACGTTTGAAACTGCTCCGCTGTCGAAGACCGAGGTGGACTATCC
>WHTF01000104.1 GCA_009379725.1 Deltaproteobacteria bacterium | reverse complement strand
TGAAAGAGTGTGTTTCGCCTATTGGCTGTTCGCTCGACTTGAAACTGAAAGAATACGAATAGCGCCAATCGAGAAGCGAGAGGTTAGCACTTCACCCAGTTACTCGTATCTGAGCGCGTCGATGGGATCTAGATTCGCGGCTTTCCTGGCCGGATAGAAACCGAAGAATACTCCCACCGCGCCGGAGAAGAAAAAAGCAATGGCAACGATCGTCGGGCTGATGTAGGTCGGCCACTGCGCCCACTGGTTGAGAAGCTCGGAGCTGCCGATGCCGAGTAAAATACCGATCATCCCGCCGGTGGCGGCCATGACCACGGCCTCGACTAAAAATTGCAACATGATGTCTTTGCTGCGCGCGCCGACGGCCATGCGTATGCCGATTTCGCGGGTTCGCTCGGTCACCGACACGAGCATGATATTCATGATGCCGATGCCGCCCACCAACAGGGAGATGGAAGCCACCGTGCCGAGCAGCACCGCCATCACACGCGCGCTGCTCGACGCCGCCTCGGCAATATCGGAGAGGTTACGAATATAAAAATCGTCTTCACGATCCGGGGCGATGCGGTGTCGCTGGCGCAGCAGCCCGGCAATCTGCTCCTGCGCTTCTTGAACGCGTTCGGCATTGATCGCCGAGACGACGATACTTTGCACGAATCGGACGCGCATCAAGCGCTTTTGCATGGTCGTATAAGGAATCATAATCGTATCGTCTTGATCCGTCCCTTGGCTGGTCTGACCTTTGGGCGCGAGTATACCGACGACGCGAAACGGGATATTTCTGATGCGCATGACGGCGTCGATGGGATCGTCGTTGCCGAATAATTGACGCACGACGGTCTCCCCGATGACCGCTACTTTGGCCGCGCTCTCGACATCGCCATCATGGAGAAAGCGCCCGTCGGCAATTTGCCAGTCGCGGATTTGCTGGAATTCGGGCGCAACTCCCTGGGTGAGCGTCATCCAGTTGAGATTGCCCGCCACGACCTGTTCGTTGCGGCGCAACGCCGGCGAAGCGAAGGCCACCGCCGGCAACTCTCGCATCATCGCTCTGGCATCGCCATCCACCAGCGTATTGACGCCGCCGAAGCCGGTTCGTACGCCGCCCTGCACCGAGGTTCCGGGCAAGACAATGAGGACGTTGGTTCCCAGACTGGCGATCTGCGACCGGATCGTCGCCTTGGCGCCTTCACCGATCGCCACCATGGCAATGACCGCGCCGACGCCGATAATGATGCCGAGCATCGTGAGAAAAGCGCGCAGCTTGTTTCTTGACAGAGCGCGCAGCGCGATCCTGAGAGTCATGAACAACATGGTTAAAACTCCGCCGAACTGACTCGTGATCGGGTCGCATGATCCGCAACCACTAAACCGTCTTTAAAGTGAATTTGCCGTTCGGCATACCCGGCTATGTCCCCTTCATGTGTCACAAGAACGATGGTGATACCCTGCTCCGCATTGAGCTTTTGAAACAAGGCCATGATTTCCGCGCTGGTGACGGAATCGAGATTTCCTGTGGGCTCGTCGGCGAGAATCAACGATGGCCGGTTCACCAGCGCTCGGGCGATCGCAACCCGCTGTTGCTGCCCGCCGGAAAGCTGGTTGGGCGTGTGATCGAGACGCTTGTCGAGCCCGACTAAACCGAGCACTTCTACAGCCCGGGCATGACTCTGCTTGCCGCCAAAGCCATTGTACATCATCGGCAACTCGACATTTTCCAAAGCCGTGGTTCGCGCCAGCAGATTGAAGCCCTGAAAAACGAAACCGATACGTTTGTTGCGGATGTTTGCCCATTGGTCCGCAGTCAACCCACCGACTTCATCGCCGTCGAGAAAATATTTCCCCCTGGTGGGGCGATCGAGGCAACCGACGATATTCATAAAAGTCGACTTGCCGGAGCCGGAAGAGCCCATGACAGCGACGAATTCGCCACGGTCGATGGCGAGATTGACGCCGCGCAACGCCGGCACCTCCACATCGCCCATGCGGTATGTTTTCGAAAGGTCTTTGACGAGGATGAGCTCGCTCATCGGAACCGGAAGCCGCGACGCTGCGGTTGAAACGGATTGGCCACGCCCGATTGACCGGCGGCACTCGTACCGCTGGCCATGCCGATGATGACCGGATCGTTTTCTTTCAGGTCCCCGCCTCTAACCTCGGTTCTGGATCCATCGGTTATGCCGACTTGGACTTCGAGGGGCTCGGCGATTGCGTCCTTGAGAACATAGATGCGCACTTGCCGTGTTCCTCGGCCTGCTCCGCCCGCTACGCCTTGGCGGCTCGTCCTTCGGGCGCCGAGTCTCGGCGCGCGACGACTCTGCTCCCGCCGCAAAAGTTCCTGCGCTTCTTCCTTCTCCTCGGGCGGCTTAAAGCGCATGGCCATATTGGGGATGGTCAGAACATCTTCTTTTCGGCTGACCAAAAATTGCACATTGGCGGTCATCCCCGGCTTAAGCAGCAGCTCTTTGTTATCGATGCGCACGACAGCGACGTACGTGACAACATTTTGCACAATGATGGGTGAATTCCGCACTTGATACACACGCCCTATAAAGCGCCGTGCGGGAAAGGCATCTACCGTAAACACCACTTCTTGCCCTTCTCTTACATTACCCACGTCGGCCTCGTCGACGTTGGTATGAACCTCCATTTTCGCCAGCTCGTTGGCGATCGTAAACAGCGTCGGAGCTTGTAAAGAGGCGGCCACCGTCTGGCCGACGTCGACGTTGCGGGAAATGACGATACCATCGACGGGCGATCGAATCGTGGTGTTATCGAGATCGACTTTGACTTGATTCACGGCCGCCTGAGCTTGAGCCGTTTGTGCCTTGTTGACTTCAAGCTGCGCCACCGCGGCATCGTAAGCCGTCTGGGCGGCATCGAGTTCGCTCTGCGCCGTCAGATCACGCTTCCTCAGCTCGCGATTCCGCTCCAGCGTTCGCAGCGCGTCTGTGACACTCACCTTTGCCTTGGCAAAATTTGATTGGGCGGCAAGAACATTCGCCCGCGCCTGATCTACGGCCGCTTTGAACTTATTCTGATTCAACTGGGCGACGACCTGCCCCGCCTTTACCTTCGAGTTAAAATTAGCGAAAAGCTTGTCGATGGTTCCGGAAACCTGGCTACCGACCTGCACCGTGACGACAGCCTGCAGCGTTCCGGTCGAGGACACCACCTGTGTAATATTGCCTTTTTGTGCCGGCGTAGTGACATAGGGCGGCTCTTTGGCGCCGTCGCCCAGCTGCCACAAACCGACGCCGCCGAAACCGATAACGGCCATGGTTGCGACCCAGCCTATGGCTTTCTTCGAGTTCACTATCCTTCTTTCAAGCCGCGGAAAACTTTTGCCGCAAAATCGTTCGGGTCGCGCTGGGTCATGCGGCGATAGGTCAAGCCGGTGGTAATCTCGGCATTGGGCTCTTGGTCTTCGATCACCTGCTCAAGAGATATGCGAAACCGCGATACCGCGGGCGCACCGGTCATTTCAGCTTGGGATTCTTCGACGCTTCCTTTAAGGTAATAATTGACCTCGTGGTCGCTGATCATCAGCGTCACCTTGCCGGTTTTCCTAAGATTGTTGGCCGTCGAACTGTCCTTCCACAACGCCATATCGATGTTGCGGGCATTCTTCGCAACAATTTCGTAGTACGACAACAAAGCGGGGTGCGGCCAACCGGCTTCATCCACGGTGACGATGGGAATTATCTTGCCTTCGTGAGGTTCTATATTCCGTCCACTCAACCGGTTTAACAACGCTTCCGTCAGCTCATTTCCCAATACTTGTGACATGTGGGTTCCTTCGATGACAGTTACAATGTCAGTCTACTCGGTTAATTCCAGCTCCCGTCGTTTGCCAAAGCCCTGCTCGTTGTCTATGTAGAATACTTTTTCAGGGACAACACAGTAAAATTTGACCTTGAGAAATGCCTGGTGAAATACTCCGCTGCCGGGAGTGGTAAAGAGTTTGATGATCTCCGGATACTTGCGCGCATAAATGGCCATGGCCTTGCCTTTCTCAATGACCGAATCAACCATGAGCCCTTTTCCTTCCAACTGAATCCCTTTGATCTGGCGCCAATCTTTGTAATCCTCTTGAATCGTGACTGCAACTCGCGGGTTGACCGCGAGATTCTGGCAATGGCGCGATTGCGGTACGGAAAAGAAATAGAGCTTCCATCCTTCACTGGCGTAAAATACCGTGGCTGCCCAGGGCACGTCGCCGCCGCAAGTCGCCAGAGTCATCGTATTGTGAGTATCGAGGTAGTCGAGAACTTGCGGGCTTAAATCGTCAGACATGACAACCTTTGAACCGGGCGGTGATTTGACACAAATTGACCAATGAAACTCGTCAAGCCTGGCGGCGCAACAACGGCGCTCGACGCAGCGCGCTAAGGTCCCGCGCGCCGACACACAACATCGCTACCTTGAGCTCATAAATAAGCGCACGGAGGGATTTTAGCACGTTCCCGGAAGACTCCAATGCCGGCGCCAGGAGAGGTTGCCCCAAGGCGGCCATGTCGGCGCCAAGCGCGATAGCCTTAGCCATGTCTAACCCGGAACGAATGCCGCCGGAAGCGACCAGCGCCATCTCGGGCAGAGCTTGTCGAACCGCAGCTAAAGCTTGATCGGTGGGAATACCCCAATTGGCAAACGCGACGTCCACCGGCTGGCCTGCTTTAGCCGCCCTGGACGCCTCCACCGCATACCAGGAGGTGCCCCCCTTGCCGGCGACATCGATGGCCCTTACTCCGGCGCGGGCCAGCCGCATGGCAACTTCGGCGGAGATGCCGCTGCCGACTTCCTTGGCAACCACCGGCACCTCCAGCTCGCGACAGATCGCAGCGATCTTGTCAGTTAAACCGGCGAAGTTGCGATTGCCCTCGGGTTGCACCGCTTCCTGCAAAACATTGAGGTGCAGAATGAGCCCGTCGGCGCCGATCATTTGCACCGCGCGGCGACATTGATCGATACCGTAGCCGTAATTGAGTTGAACCGCGCCAAGGTTGGCTAATAGCAGGAGATCCGGCGCGACGTCTCGCACCAGAAAGGAATCGGCGGCGGAGGGCTCCTCGATGGCCACCCGCTGTGACCCGACCCCCATCGCCAAGCCGAGCTCTTGAGCCGCGGTTGCGAGGTTGCGGTTGACCTTCCGCGCTAAACCGAAACCGCCGGTCATCGATGAAATGAGCAAAGGCGCCTTCAGCCGCTTGCCTAAAAACGTCGTCCCGGTGTCGATTGCATCGATATCGAGATCGGGCAAAGCGTTATGAACGAACGTGTATGCATCAAGACCCGACCCCGATGGACTCGATACGGTCTCGGTGTCCAGACAGAGTTCAAGATGCTCTTTTTTTCGCTGTTGAGTTTTAGTGAGAGTTTTTTTGACCCGGCGGCTTGGCATGATTGAGCAGAAGGCTGATCTAGCGCTGCTTCTTGGCTCGCCGGCTTGTCTTGGCGGCGGCCAGCAGCGTGGCTTTTCCGGCATCCGGATGGCGACTCATTCCTTCGTCATCCCAACGATGAAATAGTTGCACATCGATATCGAATTGGTCCAAAATGCGCGTCACCGTCTGGTTGATGATTTCATCCAAAGTTTTCGGACGATGATAGAAAGCAGGCACCGGCGGAAAGATAATCGCCCCCATCCGGCTGAGGGACACCATTGCTTCGAGATGGCCTAAGTGCAAGGGCGTTTCCCGGACCACCAGGACCAGCTTTTTGCGCTCCTTCAAAACGACGTCGGCGGCGCGCACCAGCAGATCGCCGCCTATGGAGTGCGCGATCCCGCCCATGGACTTCATCGAACAAGGCGCGATGACCATGCCCGCAGTGCGAAAAGATCCGCTCGAGATGCTCGCGCCGACATTGTTAACGTCATGTACCACATCGGCCATCGACTCGACGTCTTTTGCCGAGTAGGGAGTCTCCACCTGGATGGTCATTTTACCCGCTTTGCTCAAGACCAAATGGGTTTCGACATCGTCGAACTTCGCCAGAAGTTCGAGCATGCGAACGCCGTAAATCGCGCCGGTCGCTCCGGAAATGCCAACGATCAATCTTTTCTTGTTATTCAATCGTTAAACTCCAATGCTAGGCGATCACCGTCTTTCAGTCCAAACAATCCTTTCAATCGAACCGGCGCAACGATTTCGATTTTATCTTTGGGATAATCCGCCACATCAGGGAGCAATACGGCGCCCTTGATCGTCTGGTCACCCTTCCCGAATCCTTGAATGCCGACCCAATAGAGCCGCGCGCTACAAAAATCGCCGTCCACGGACAGCAGCGGCACGCTGGCAAACTCCCTCTGGATCATCTGCCACAGCCGCGCATCTTCGGCATCCAAGGGCCGCACATTGAGGGTAGCCGGATACGGCGCAAATCCGAGGCTCCTCAGTAACGCGTCCTGAACCCAGTCCAACGCCATAAATGCCGACGCTTGACCGAGGTCCGAAAAAATTATGCCGTGAATCTTGCACCGCACTGCCGCGTCCGCTTCACTAGTAAGCCCCGGCTCAATGGCCGGAAAGAGACGCCGCCTTGCCGCCTCGACGGACTTTAATCACCTCCGCCAAAATCGACAACGCAATCTCCGGCGGCGTTTCGGTTGCGATATCGAGACCGATCGGGGCGTAGACCCGTTCAATCACTTCCTCCGCAATCTTCTCCTGGTCGCGGAATCTTTGGAAGCAAGCTTTGATTCGGCGTCTGCTGCCGATCATGCCGATGTATTTGGCTTTGCTGTGAAGAATTTCGCGCAGGCAGGGTTCGTCGTATTTGTGGCCGCGGGTAATCAGAACGATATAGCAGGAGGGAGTGAGGGTCATCTCCTTCAGCATCTGCGCCATATCTCCCACCAGCACCTCATCGGCTGCGGGGAATCGCTCGCGATTGGCGTAGAGGAGACGATCGTCGATCACAGTCACATAGAAGTCCAGAATTTTGGCGATTTGCACGAGAGGCACGGCGATGTGGCCCGCACCCACCACGATCAGCTTGGGCGGCTCCAGCATGACTTCGAAGAAAATCTGCAGTTTACCGTCATTCGCAAGATCCAGTGCGACGAGTTTCGACTTCTCGCCGCTGAGAATCGCTTCACTATCGCGAACAATCGCCTGAAGTACACGCGCATCGCCGACAGTGTTCGCTTTGACCTTGCCGTCGACCACCAGGCATTTAGCTCCGGCTTCGACCCGATCGTTTCCAACCGCTTCGACGATGGTAGCCAGAACCGCGGATACGCCTTGCTCGCTGATCCGCGCCAGTTCTTCAGACAGCGCGGTCATTTTTCGCCTGTTGCTTCCGTATCGCGCTCTTTCCACCAGGGATCGACGAAGATATTCATGATACCGCCGCAAACCGCGGGGCTGTCGGACGAAATATCGTCCAGCAAATCCACCCGCACCATTCTGGGCTTGTGCGTGCGGATCACTTCGATGGCCTCGCGCTTGACGTCGGCCTCGCCGCAACCACCGCCGATGGTACCCAAGATTTCTCCCCAGGCGGTAACGACCATTTTGGCGCCGACCTCTCGAGGTGTTGAACCTTTCGTCGAGACGATGGTCGCCACAGCAACCGTTTCACCTTTGTCGAGAAACTCCTTTACCTGATGATAAACCGAATCTTGTTTTTTGGCTTCCAAGGGCGGATCAAAACATTCTCCTTGACCTGACATGGTTCTTCTTCCTCCGTAGAAAATTGTTAAGCGACCATTTTCTGTAAAGTATGTCCCAGCGCCACCAGACTATTGAGGTTATGAACCGACAAAAACAGATCGATGTAGGGCAACGCCGCTTGCATCCCCTTGCACAAGGGCTCGTAATTTTCGCTGGCGAGCAACGGGTTAAGCCAGATAACCTTCTTGCATCTCCGTTTCAAATCCTGCATCTGGCGTTCCAGCAGGCTGACATCGCCACGGTCCCACCCGTCGCTGATGATCACGACGATGGTTCGAGAGGTCACCATGGCCGGAGCAAAATTGCGGTTAAAAGTCTGCAGTGAACGACCGATGTTCGTACCGCCCGACCAACCCAGTATGCTTCCGGAGATTTGTTCCAAGGCATTGCCGATGTCTTTGGTTCGAATCAAATGGGTGATCCGGCTGAGCGAAGTGCTGAAGACAAACGTCTCGACGCCCCAAAGCTCGTTCTGCAGGCCGTACATGAATTGGATCAGGAATCGGCTATAGCAATCCATCGAGCCGCTGACGTCGCAAAGCAGCACGACCTTGGTTTTCTTGATGCGCCGTTTGCGATTGACCAGGTCGACAATATCGCCGCCGTACTTGATATTCTTGCGCATCGTCCAGCGTGGATCCACCATGGCGCCCTTGCGGGCGTGTTTTTTGCGCCGGCTGATCTGGGTGGCGATTTTCGTGGCAATCAACAAGATCGCGCGGGCAATGGCGCGGCTTTCTTCGACGCTCATCTCACTAAAGTCTTTGCGGTTAAGCAATTCTTGAGCGCTGTACGTGGGGATGGACAACTCGTCGAGGTTTTCCAACTCGACACTTTCTTGTGCCGGAGTTTCGGCGAATGCTTCTTCCAAACCCTCTTCGTCGCCGCCTTCTTGCGCCTGCGACTCGGTCGGTGTCCCCTGGATATCGAGAGTTTCCATCGGCACCCGCTCGTAGCCCTGCTCGCGCCAGAAGCAATCGAAGGCCATGTCGAAGACCGGAAAGTCCTCTTTTTGAGAAATCAAATTGGCCCGCAGCAGAGCGCGGAAGTCTTCCTTTTCGGCAATATCAACGAGATCCATCGAGCGTGAAGAGTCGATGACCTGGCCCAAGCTTATCTTCACGCCAAGTTGTTTCAAAGCGCGTCCGAAAGCCAGTAAATTAGGCAGCGTTCCGTGTCCGCGCACGGCGGAAAAACCGTGGACGGCAGCGGCAACGGTTTCCGGTGTGACTTCCATGAGATTTAACTCCGCAGCTCAGGCGAAGACCTGAGCAAAGCATCCAGGTTGAGCTGTTTGCCTTCGATCTGCTCGCGTAAATGGTGCAGATCTTCTCGATACTTGAATACGCAACCCATGGTTTCGACGACCGTGTTATCGTCCAGGCCCTTGCGATTGAGCGCGATCAAGGCGGTCGCCCAATCCAAAGTTTCGGCGACACCCGGCCTTTTGTAGAAGTTCATCTCTCGAACCCGCTGCATGAAAGCGCAGATCTGTTTCGCCATATTGGGCGCCACTTCAGGAAATTTGGTCGAGATGATCTCATATTCCTTTTCGAAAGTCGGGTACTCGATCCAATGGTACAGACAACGGCGTTTCAACGCGTCATGAATTTCGCGCGTTCGATTGGAAGTCAGAAAAACATAAGGCCGGTGCTTGGCCTGGATCGTGCCGATCTCCGGAATGGTAATTTGAAAGTCGGAAAGCACTTCCAGCAAAAAGGCTTCGAACTCGACGTCGGCGCGATCGATCTCGTCGATCAAAAGCACCGGCGGATTTTCGTCTTCACTGATGATGGCTTCCAGCAAGGGACGCTTGAGTAAGTAGTCCTGGTTAAAGATCTCCGTCTCAACCACCCTCTTGTCTCCTTTCTGGACTTCTTCCAACTTTATCCGCAGCATTTGCTTCGGATAATTCCACTCATAAAGAGCGGTGTTGGCATCCAATCCCTCGTAACATTGGAGCCGGATCAGCTTGGCGTTCAACACTTTCGCCAGCACTTTGGCGATTTCGGTTTTGCCGACACCCGCCTCTCCCTCGAGCAGCAACGGTTTCCCCATCGCCAGTGACAGGTAAACAACGGTAGCTAATGAGCGGTCACAGACATATTGCTCTTTAAGCAGGATCTCCTGAACTTCGTCAATCGTCAGCTGTTTCGGATTCACGCCAGCCTCACTGTAAGTAATTTTGGAATTGGAACCTGTCATGTAAGTTCAATGTTTCTAAGTCTCTGCAAAAATAAAGAACCGCCTCCACTACCACAATCGCCCTCGCCTGTCGGAAATCGAACCACCATAACGTCTTTCGCCACACGTATCAATGTTACCAACTTCAATGCCTTACTGGACTTGAAAACCGCCGCGAATCGCGCAATTCGAGCTGGAAACATTCGCCACCGGCATTTTCCACGACGATGCGTAACGCCGCCGCCCCGTATAATCATCATACCAAAGGCCGCTAAGTTATGAAAATCTTTGTAGAAGCCCGAATCTAAATGCGAATTAGATAGTCACGGCGAGGTTATACCGGCGAGATTCAGTCGCACTGCATCGGATAGGCGGGCGTTAAACGGCGGCTCCGCGCCTCAGTAACCCAATGCAGGGTTGGCCGATGGGTATTTGGAAGAACCAACGGGGAAAGCACTACCGGTCGGTCGCCATAGTGATATAGGCATCGGCAAGCTTCTCATTTAGCTGCAGCATCTTTTGCAATTCGACCGCTTCGCCCCAATTGGCCAGGTACCCGACACGGACACGGTAGCGCAGCTTACTGTCGAGCTCGGTGGTGAAGATATGCGCGTCGTAGCCTTTTTCTCGCAGTTTGCCCGCTATATCAGCGGCGTCTTTTTCTTTTGGAACAGACGCTACCTGAACCATGAACACGCGGCCCGTTTTGTGCCCACTCCCGCTGTTACCGTCAATCTTTTTGGCGATCGTAGTCGCAAGACTTGCTGAAGCCGGGACGGAATTTTCTGATTCTGTCTTTGGCGCGGTAGAAGGTTCGAGTGGCGCCGCCGGTTCGCTCAAGGGGACGGAAAACACCGGCGGCGTGCCCGAAGGCTCTTCCAAAAAATGCTCGGCAATTTGTATCGTTTCCGAAGAAACAGCGCTCGCCGGTTCTTCCGTCATCTCTGACTTTGGGTCACGGGGCGCCGGCGCTAAAGCCGGCGCCGCAATATCGCGATTGGCCGATTCTTCGACGATCGCAACATCCTGCTGCGCCTGCTGGTGATCGAAACCCGGACTTACCCGCTGTGCTACGGGGGTGCTCTTGGTTGCCTTCGCGGCGGGAATCATGCCTCCTCGCGTGGACGCGCTTGGCGGTCCCCCAGTAGTTGAATTGTTGCGAGTGCCGGGTCCTGGAACGGTCTTTTCCGGAATCGCCGGTGGCGGAACCTGCTGCGGTTGCGGCCGTAGTCTCCCCTGTTCGCGATAATAGCGTTCGATTTCGTTGCGGGCGCCGGACACCCTGTTTTTGAACTCTTCCGTCACGAATCGCGCTTCATCGCGGCTACGGATGACATGCGGCGTGATGAGCATGATGAGTTCTGTACGATCGAGCTCGTCATTGGTCGTGCCGAAAAATCTGCCCAACACCGGAAGGTCCATTAGATAAGGAATACCCGTGCGGTCCCTGCCCTTCCTCTCGCTGATAATGCCACCGATAACTAAACTCTCTCCATCTTGAACGACTGCCGTGGTTTCCGCCTGTCTTATGTCGAATGACGGGAAGCTATTAGGCCCCACGAGCACATTGCTGCCCCTCTGACTGACCTCCGCCAGGATTTGCAGGTTTACCAGTCCCTGGGAATTAACTTGAGGAATAATGGTCACGATTCTTCCGGTATTCCGATATTGGATCGATGTGCTCTCCGCGATCGTTCCCACCGTTTGCGTTATGGTACCCGTGGGCACCGGTTCTTCAGTTCCCACCTGTATCCGCGCCGGGCGATTGTCCGTGGCCAACACACTTGGGTGAGATAATACTTTTACCCGGGCATCGCTCTGTAAGGCATTGATGAACGCGCGTATCGCGTCCCCTGTACCGATGACCCCGCTCAAACCTGAGCCGAAAGAGGTCAGCCCAGTGGCTGCCGCGGCCGGCGTGGCTCCGGTGAGTATACCGCCACGAGAACCGAATTCCCGATTAAAAATTCGAACATCTCCACCCTTCCTCAATATTTCGTAGTCAATGCCAAACCGTAAATCGTCGGTCAGCGTGACTTCCGCCACCATCACATCCATTAAAACTTGCCGCGGAATAATATCGAGGTCTTTTAATATGGCTTTGATGTTCTGGAACTCTTGAACGGTGCCGTAAATGATCAAAGAATTGGTTCCCGCATCGGGCACAATTCTCAATTGTTCGTCTGGTTTCGCACCGGGAGAGCCCGGCGTAGCCGTTCTACCAGCGCCCGGAACCGGCGCCACACGTGGCGCCGGCGATGGCGCGGCGGGTGGGACTTGACCAGGTACGGGTACAGTGGCAAAGGCCCCGCCAAACGGCTGGCTTTGTTGCGGATACGGCCCCGAGCTTCCAAACGGCGAGGCCGATGAACGACCGCCGAACTGGCCGAACCCGCTCTGTCCGGAACCGCCCGGCGTCGAGCGATGCAGGCTCTGCAGCGTTTGCGACGAACCTCGCGTGCTTGTCGACGGCTGGCCAAGAGCCTGGCTGAGCACGTCCGCCAGTTCTGTGGCCTTGCCGTTTTCCACCGGGTAAATAAAAATCCTCCGTCCCGGACCCTCGCCGACGACGTCGATTCGATCCAGCCATCGCTTCGCATAGACCCAGGCAGCCTCGCTGTGACTGATCACCAAAAGCTGATTGATTCTCGGCAGAGGAATGAACTGGGCAACAAAATTCTCCGCTTGCGGCGCCGAGGCGGCGTAGGATTGCATGGCTTTAGTCATTTCAGCCGCAAGTTCTTCAGCGCTGGCGACTTTAGGCTGGTAGACCTCCATGCGCGTTCCAGCGAATACCTGGACGTCGATCATGTCGGCGATCTCGGCCAACCGCTGGATATTGGATGGCAAGTCGATAATGATCAGAAAGTTTCCGCGCGGATACTCGATGAGTTCGCCGCCCGGCGCCAAAAAGGGCGTCAGAAGTTTCTTCATCTCGGCCACGGCGAAAAACCGCACCGGCATCACTTGAAGCGCAAAACTGTCTTCTTTGCCTTGCCCAACCGGCCGCACCAACCCTTTCCCATCTTTGATCGGCATGATCCGGTAGATGTTCCCGGACCGCACCGCCACCGCGCCGTTCATGCGCAGAACTTGATGAAAGATAGGCAGCAAGTCCTCCGCCCTTAAAGGCTCCGCGCTGTGAATCGTCACCGTACCCTTAACTTCGGGATCGATGGTATATGTGAGCCGTAGATGCTGGGCCAGAATATGAATGATCTCGACTAAGTCGGCTCGACTGAAATTCAGCGAGACCATCCCCCCGCCTCCACTCGGGATTCTCGGCGGCGGCAGCAATCTTCGTTCCGGCGGAGTCGGGGCTTGCCTCGGCAGCGGCGCGCCTTGACTCACCGTTCCGTCCGACGGCGTCGGTGCGCCTGGAACTTGTTGCTTGGGTGCGGCGCCCGGTTGTTGCGGTATGGCCGGCACGCGGCGCGGGATAACGGGTTGCTGTTTCGGCGAGGGCTGGACCTGGCCCGTAGGCGGCTGAATGGTTTCTGGTGCGGGCTGGTTAGGACCTTGTTGGGCAGCGAGTGGAAGTACGCTGCTCGCGAAGTAAACCAACGTCATGAGC
>WHTF01000103.1 GCA_009379725.1 Deltaproteobacteria bacterium | reverse complement strand
ATAGAAACCGCCTATGATTCGCTTTTCACCGGTCCCGAACCGGGCACATCTCGTTCACTGGTTTGAATGGGGCGAGGAGGCGTTTAACACCGCCCGCAGCCAGGACAAACCGGTGATGCTATTTCTCACCGCATTCTGGTGTCGTTTCTGCCAGCGCATGGACGAAGGCGCCTTCTCCGACGATGACAACCTGGCCTTGTTGAATGCCTACTTTGTCGCGGTGCGAGCCGATAACGCGCAACGACCCGATGTCGATGTCCGTTATAATCGAAATGGATGGCCGTCGATTGCATTTATAACCGCCGGCGGCGATCTGCTGGCGGTCGCGAATTATCTTCCCAGCGAGGAGTTCGGCGATCTGCTGGTTCGCGTGTATACCGCCTATCACGACAAAAAAGATGACATTCAGGCGCTTGGTCAAAAGGCGCGGGAGAGCGCGAGTGCGGCCAATAAACGAGTCAACGCCGCACAGCCCGACGTTTCCGCCGTAGCGGCTATTACTGATGAAATAATGGAGCTTGCCGATCCGGTGCACGGCGGCTATGGCCGCGGCCAGAAATTTATCCACCCGGAGGCCAACGATTTTTTACTCGCCCGTTATGAGGCGACCCAGGACTCTCGATATCTCGACCATGTTTGCCTGACACTGGACCGCATGAGAGAGAGTCCGATGCACGATCCTGAAGCGGGCGGATACTTCCGCACCTGCTCCGGCCAGGACTGGAGCCGGCCGCACCGGGAGAAACTACTGGCGGAACAAGCCGGTCTTCTGGGCAACTGCCTGCGCACGTTTCGCATTACACAACGGCCGGTCTATGCGCACATGGCCGAAAGCATTATCGACTATTTAAACGGCAAGCTTTCAGATGCGTCGAACGGGACTTTCTATGGCTGCGAAGATTTCCTCCGCTGCGAAACCACGCCAGCGGGTTCGCGAGATGAATTTTTTTCGATTTTGGATGAATGTGTTTATATCGATGCCAACGCGCAGGCCATCGTCGCGTATCTTGAAGCCGCGACGGTTCTCGTAAAACCCGGTTACCAGCAGCGCGCGCTGCAGGGGCTGGAATTTCTCTGGCAACATTGCCGGGGCCAGGAAGGAGGAATGGTTCATTACTTCGATGGCGCGGCGCGCGTGTCAGGGTTGATCGATGATCAGGTGCACATGGGAATGGCACTGCTAAAGGCGTACCGAGCCACTGAAGAGAACAAGTACCTAGAGCGGGCGACGTCGTTGGCGGAATTCATCCTGGCGCGGCTACGCCATCCGAATGGAGGATACTATGATATCTGCGCGCCGGGCCCTGCTTTATTGAATTTCCGCCTCACCTTGATCGGCCAAAACGGCGTAGCCGCATCGTTCTTCCTGGCGCTTGCCGGAGTGACAAAACAACGCAACTATCGAGACAATGCGCTTTGGGCTCTGGCCGCGTTCCATGGAGACTTCAGCTCTTATGGGCTCGACGCGGCACGGTTCGGCCAAGCGCTCGGCGAATTCACCGCTGCTTCGCAGTGAGTCCCGCGCGTTCATTTCGCCAAGGCTGTCCCACTTCGACCACCCACTTCTCTCCCTTCACATCCAGCGTCACCTCCCCGTGGGGCGTGGTCATCGATGGCAAGAGCTACAATCTGTATCCGGACCGCGAGTCCTGAGCAGCCGCTGGCGCAGAGATGATTGACGAGTGGGCCGCGGCGTTGGAAGCAACGGACCTTGCGACGACACTGCGCGGCTCGGTCTGGGCCTATCCGTTAGTCAATGCCGCCCATATCCTCGGCGTGGCGCTTTTGGTCGGAGCTACCGTGCCGTTGGATCTCCGGCTACTGGGGGCATGGCGGTCGCTGCCGCTGGGGCCCCTGTGGCGGGTGCTAACGGCACGCCGCCGGCGCGGCTGCGGCTCGCCGGCGCGATATCGCTTGCCGCCTGGCTAACGGCTCTCACCCTGGGACGTCTTGTCGGCTACTTTTGAGGCTCGCAAGCCTTTATCGAATCTTGCTGCAAGGTGGGCATGTACCTGCCGGCTTCTCCCTGGGTCAAACATCCACCGCCTACCCGGACCCAGCTTGCAAGCGCGGCCGCCAACCGATATTCGTAATAAGAACATGGACGGACTCATAGGAACAAACCGGCTTTTCCTCATAAGCGTTTTTTTCTCGCTGGCACTCGTCGCCTGTTCCTCGCAGCGCCCGGTCCTGTATCCGAATGACTCGCTGAAACGGGCGGGAAACGCCGCAGCGGACCAGGACATCAATGACTGTATGGAACAAGCCGAGCAGTACGTCTCTACCGGCGCAGGCGCTGGAGAAACAATGAAAGATGCCGCGGTAAGCGGCGGCGCGGGCGCGGCCATTGGCGCGGCGGCCGGAGCCGCCGGAGGTGCGGTCGTCGGACACGCGGGAAGGGGTGCCGCTGTTGGTGCGGCGGGCGGAGGGGCTGCGGGCGTCACGCGCGGATTGCTACGAGGGCTCATCAGAAAACGAGATCCTAGTCCGGTCTATAAAAGCTTTGTCAATCGATGTCTGAGCGAAAAGGGTTATGAGCCCATCGGCTGGCAATAGTCGAGAGTCGAAAAAAGTAAGGGCAATTTCCGGCGCGCGTTGGCGAAGCCTTGCGGGCGTAGCGATGTTGACTCTCAATGCTTTGTCTGCCAAATTTTAATACAGCAAAGTCGCACATTTTAGCCTTAGCGCCTTCAATCTCAGCTCGGCCATCAATCAACTTAGCGAAGGGAAAGTCATGGGCACGATCTTTGATGTTAAGCATGGCATGATGTGGCGGCCGAAGACGCGCCCGCCCTTACCGGTCATCACTTGTTTGATTCTTTTAGCAACGTTCCAGGCTCTCGGCTGCAGCATGACCAAGCCACCCACTGAAGCGCTTGCAAGGGCCGAACTCACCCTGCGCACGGCCACTGAGGCACGGGCTAACGAATTGGCTCCGACAGATTTGCAAAGGGCCATGGAAAAACTGGAAGCGTCCAAGAAGGCGCTGGCCGCCGGTAAGAATGACGAGGCCCGCCGTCTCGCCGAAACCGCGCAGGTGGAGGCGGAGCTTGCCGAAGCAAAGGCCGACGCCGAGATTATGCGCCTGGCTGCGGATAAGCTTCGGCAGCGCGGCGATGCCCTGCGCCAGGAAATGGAGAGCGCCGCAAGAAGCGGATCACCCACGGCAAAGCCAGGGAGCAAATGATGGGCTGGAAAACTATCTTGCAGGAATGGCAAGCCAGGGCAGCCGCGCTCACGTTACTGGTATTTTTTTCCGCCGGATGTGCCGCGGTACATAATCCGGCCTTAGAGCGTGCACGCGGCGCCTACGAACGGGCCCGGCGAGACCCGGGAGTCGTCGGGCGCGCCCCGGTTGCTTTGGAACAAACCCGTTTGACTCTCGAAAAAGCTGAGCGCGTATGGGCGAAGGAGAAGGATGTCATCGAAGTTGAACATCTGGTTTACCTCACCGAGAAAAGAGCGGAGATAGCGCGCGCTACGGCAAAACGGAGAATAGCGGCGGACGAAATCCAGCAACTCAAACCTCAGCGCGACTGACTTCTCCTCAAAACCTTGTTGCGCGTAGCCTAGCCAGCCAATGACAATCTCGATCGAGTATCTTGCCTGTTAACGCCCTGCCTTTTTAATGGATGACTCTTGTGTTTCCTGACCTTGTTGGCTCGGCCAGGAGCATTTCTCTTGACACCTTCATTGACCCGGTCATATTATCCGCGCGTACTGTCCGGCCGATAGAGTTGCGATGTAGAGCACTCCTTCGACCTGGACACGAGACCAACAGCATGGAAGCAGTATCTGCAGTAACGAACAACCGAGGATGGATTGATTAAGTTTTAACGCCTGGTTCCAGGCAGTCTGGAGAATGATATGAAAAAAAGTTTCGTATTTGCACTGTTGTTTCTTCTGGCGTCGATATCCAACCTTCAAGCCCAGGTTCCTTTCTATCAAGGAAAAACCATCCGGATCGTGGTCGGTAACATCGCCGGCGATGCTTACGATCTGTGGGCAAGAATCTTCGCCCAACATATGGGCAAGTACATCCCGGGAAATCCCAACTTCATCGTGCAGAACATGCCTGGAGCGGGCGGCATTATTGCCGCCAACTACGTTTATTCCGTAGCCAAACCCGATGGTCTGACTATGGGGGCATTCGGTCCTTCGATGTATTTCGACCAGCTTTCCGGGCGCAAAGAAGTTCAGTTTGACTGGTCAAAGTTCACCTGGATAGGCACGCCGGAGCAAACCGAGTTTATATTGATCATGAGGACGGATAATCCTTACCAATCCATCGAGGATGTCCGCACGGCGGCGCAGCCGCCCAAGTGCGGCGCCACGGGAACGAGCACTTCCGGCTATTACATCCCAAAGTTCTTGGACGAAGGTCTGGGGATCAAGTTCAACATCGTGAGCGGTTATCCCGGCGGCGGCGAGATTGACCTTGGCATCGAGCGCGGCGAGCTGCAGTGCCGCAACCTGACGATCAGCACCTATTTTGCCCGCGAGCCATTTTTGACATGGCACAAAAAAGGCTTCATTCGGCCGATCATGCAAACGCCGAAGAAAAGAGATGCCAGAGTTGCCGATGTCCCATCGATTTATGAGTTAATGGACAAATACAAAACGCCCGAGGCAACCCGGCGCGTGGCCACAGTGCTGCTGGCCCCGGCAGTCTTTGGCAGGCCGATGGTGGCGACGCCGGGTGTGCCGCCCGAGAGGGTGAAAATCTTGCGTGACGCCTATCATACGTCGCTCAAAGATCCGGCGTTGCTGGAAACCTTGAAGAAAAGACGATGGGTGGTGAATTCGATCAGCGGGGAGGAGTTGGCAGAGCTGGCGAAAGAGGTGATTGACCAGCCACCGGACGTCATTGAACGCATGAAAAAGCTGTTAAAGAATTAGCCCACGGCTAAAATTCAGCCGCCAAAAACTTATAGGTCCAAAGCAGTTGATGGGCCACATCCTCTCAGGTCAATATCCACACGCCAATTGATCAGAGGCAGCTATGAGCAAAATCAGCGGCCGGTACGCCATCGCCGGCGTCGGCGAAACTAAAGTCGGCAAGCGCCCCGACGCAAGCACGCATTCGCTTCATCTCGATGCATCAAGGCTTGCCTCGACGACGCCGGTATCAACATCTCTGGAGGAAGCTGCGCAAGTGCGGGCAAAGACCACGAACACCGATTATGATTCGCGCAAAGGCGCAAGCGGAGACAGAAGAAATTTTTCTTAGCGTGCTTGGCGCGGGAAATCCGAACTGTTGGCGCGAACAAGAACAATCGGATCATTTCGCGCAAAGATCGCAAAGGACGCCAAGGAAAGACGCAGGAAAGTTATTCTAGCAGGCGTCCCGTCGATTTGCTTCTCAGGACATGCTTGGCGCAAAAACAGACTCGTTTGGGGTGTGCGCCTGATCTACATCAAACGTCCAGATGTAGCGCAGCGATGGCCAGCCGCTTTTCTTGACATGATTTTTATTTAGGACTGGGAAGAGACAGTCCATTTCAAACATTTTGATTACAACGGAGGAGAGTATGCGTCAAACCTTCTGGCGGATCATCGCGATTATTGCCACTGTTCATGCGTTTTCGAGCACATCCGTTTTCGCCCAGGACGGATTCTATAAAGGTAAAACGGTTCGAATCGTGGTGGCTTTCAGCCCTGGGGGAGGTTTCGACACTTACAGCCGCGCGATCGGGCGCCATCTCGGCAAGCATCTTCCCGGCAATCCCACGGTGGTTGTCGAAAACATGACCGGCGCAGGCGGCATTATCCAGGCCAATTTTATGTACCAATCGGCGAATCCCGACGGGTTAATTGTCGGCAGCAATATCGGCGGGTTGATTTTACAGCAAATCATGGGCGCCAAGGGTATCCAATTCGACGCCCGCCGGTTTGAGTATATCGGTGCTCCGGCCGTGGATCACCCGGTATGCGCTCTGACAAAGGCCAGCGGGATCACCAGCATGGAGAAGTGGTTTGCTGCGAAAGAGCCGGTCAAATTGGGCGGGGTCGGGCCCGGCGGCACCGCTTCGGACGTGGCGCGAACTCTCCAGGCGGCGCTCAAGCTTCCCATACAGGTCGTTGACGGCTATAAAGGTACGTCCAATATTCGGCTGGCGGCGGAGAGCGGCGAGCTCGACGGCGGTTGCTGGGCGTGGGAATCGATCAAAACGACCTGGAGAAAAGGGCTTGAGTCCGGCGATATCGCAATCGTTGTACAGACGATGCCGAAAAAGCTTTCGGAGTTGCCGAATGTGGCGTTGGCTACCGATTATGCGAAAACCGATGACGCCAAGATGCTTCTTAAATATGGCATCCATGCGACTGCGACCATCACCCGGCTCTATTTTATGCCTCCCGGAACACCGAAGGACCGGGTGGCGGCCATGCGGCAAGCGTTTCTCGATACCTATAAAGATCCGCAGTTTCTCGCCGAGGCGAAAAAGGCGCGTTTGGACCTGGAAGCGGTTACCGGCCAAGAAATGGAGCAAATTGTTGCAGGTCTATTTAAAATGGATGCCAAACAAATCGCCAGACTGAAAGAAGTGCTGGTGCCGTAATCAGCGCCGGCGATCCAGCAAGCTCTTTACCCACAGGCAAATAAAGGGGTATTTGTTAAGCTCGCTCGGGCGACCGCGAGATTTCATCGTCGGTTCGAGACCAAGTGATTTCGCTACGACCGCTACCGGATCTTCGCTAATAGAATGGAGGACGTCGCTGCGCACCCGATCAAAGGTCATCTCGTCCGATGAGCTATCCGCAGTGAGGAAGTCCAGCCAATTTGCGGGCGCTCCGTTGGCCGTGGACTCAAGCGTTGGTTCATTCTATTGAGATCTCAATAGACTTGACCATTGATCCTCCCGGTTTTGTGAACGTGAAAAGATTATTCCAGCTAGTCAACAACGCCGAAGATGCGCTCGTGGTATCATCCGGCACAACGCATGACATATAAACGGTTTACTCCCCTGTTCGCTTTCGTCGTATTTTGCATCGCGGCCTATCTGCTCTATCGTGCGCTTAGCGCATACGAGCCTGCCAAGATAGTTGAAGCCATCTTAGCCATTCCGCGCCCGCGTTTGGCGCTGGGCACGTTGTTCGCCGCCTGCAGCTATGTCTCGCTAACCTTCGTCGACGCCTTTGCTATCCGGTATATCGGCGCCAAGCTCTCGTACCGGCGTGTTGCGTTAGCCTCCTTCACGGCCCTCTCGATCGGACACACGCTCGGCGTGGCCGCCGCAAGCAGCGGCGCTATCCGCTACCGCTTCTACTCCCGCTGGGGCATCGACGCAGGCGACATCGCAAGGATCATCCTTTTCTGCGCTATGACCGCAGGTCTGGGTCTCAACACGCTGATGGGGCTCGTGCTCTTGCTGCAGGCGAATGTGGCGGCGAAGCTGCTGGGCTTCAGTCAGGCGGGCGCCCTTGCTCTCGGCGCCGCCTGCCTTCTGTTGACTGCGCTGTACGTGGGCCTCGCGGCCGTGCTGCGCCGGCCGCTGGCCATCAAGCGGTGGGAGATTCCTATACCGCCGGTCAAGCTCGCGTTGGCGCAGATTTTTATTGGCACAATGGACTTCTGTTTCGTCGCCGCGGCCTTGTACGAGCTGCTCCCCGTGAGCGCCGGCATCGGATATTTCGCCGTCGCCACAGTTTACGTCCTCGCCAACATCGCAAGTATCGCCAGCCACGTGCCCGGCGGGCTCGGCGTGCTCGAGGCCGTGGTTATTCACCTGATGCCGGAGGTGTCCGTCATCGGCGCCCTGGTCGTTTTTCGCTTTATTTACTTTCTGGTTCCGTTCACGATCGGCGCGGTTCTGTTCGCAGCCTATGAGCTGAGGCAGCGCCGGCGCCGTAAGGCTTTCCAATGATCGCTTGGTCGAGATCAGATGTTTGATATTTGATTCCTTTTCTTGGTTTATTAAGCAAAAGACAAGCTGACGGGAGAACATTATGGTAGACGAGCACGCCTCAGAACGGGATATTACGTTAATGAATGAAGCGCTGGGGGAAGCGCGCATGGCTCTCGCTCAAGGCGGAGCAGGAGTAGCAGCACTGCTTGCATCTCCGCACGAAATCATCGCGTGCGGGCGCAATACCAGTCAAGAAACTGGGGATTTGACTGATCACGCCGAAATGGTCTTGCTCCATAAAGTCGGACGAAAGCTCCAAGAGATGAACGAGCAGGCTCGCCGCGTGCTGCACCATCGGCATGTCGGAGGCTTTCGCTGAAGGCACCATCACGCGCACGTCCACGCCACGCGCGACCGCCCGGCCATAGGCATCGATCGCCTCGGGCTCCGGCACGAAGTAAGGGTTCTGAATCCAGAGCCGCTTCTTGGCGCAGCAGATCACGGCATGATGCAAGATCTTCACCGCAGGGACGGAGCCTTCGGGCTTGGCGTGGGCGACGTGCGCGATGACTTCGCCCTCGGGCTCGAGCGCGGGAAATACGTCGTCGCGCGGTCATCGATGCGCTCGTCGCCGCGTCGATCTCGGGCGCTGAAGTCATCGGCGCCGCCATCGCAAGAGGCGGTTTAATCCTTTACCGGAAAAGCAGCCTGCCGCCTTTGCTCCACACATCGCGCTTCAACCGGGGCGCTTTCCATTTAAGAATCGACCTTGCCCTGCTCAAATCCCATCAAAAAACTCTCGCGAAAATGTGGCCCACGTATTACAAGAACCGCCGCCGCTCCGCAAGTGCGAACCACTGGAACCACTGGAAACTGTGGAACACTTCGACGTTACGAGAATCCCCCCGCAACGTGAAGTATTCTCTGTCGTTTGAACGGTTCAACGATTGAACTGTTGAACCGCCTTTTCCGCCGCCTGGAACCTTTGGAACGATTGGAACAGCGCAAAGCGCTTGGAACGATTGGAGCAGTTTTCGTATTCTTCTGTATTGAACCGTTGAACTATTGAACTGTTGAACAGCCGTGTACGGCGTCTTTCTATCGCCCGTCCACCGCTGCGCCAATGCGTTTGGCCAAGGCGTC
Organism: Deltaproteobacteria bacterium; assembly: GCA_009379725.1. Lineage (GTDB taxonomy): Bacteria > Desulfobacterota > Binatia > UBA9968 > UBA9968 > WHTF01. Next base: position 4,571 of record WHTF01000103.1, on the reverse strand, counting down.
AGGAGAGTCCATCGCCAGTGACAGCGGCACCATGAGGGCACTGATGACGATGAGCCCCCAGATGGCGACGGAGTAGTTGCCGTTCAGGTCGAAGATGATGCCCATGACCAAGGGGCCGATGACCCCCGCGGCGATGGGAGCGCCCTGCAGCAAGCCCAGGACTCCGCCGATGGCCCGGGTGCCGAACATGATGCTGCCCACGGTGCCGCGCATCGGAACGAGGCAGCCGAAGCTGACGCCGAACGTCAACACGAAAGGCAATGTGGCCGAGACAGTATGGACGTCCACGACCTGGAGGTACAACAGGGCAAAGCCCATCAGGGCGGAGACCACCGCCAGGACGACGCGATAGTCCATCTTGTCCAGTAGATAGCCACCGCCAATGCGCCCAATGCCACTGACGATGAAGACCATGGACATGACCCCGGCCGCCCATGCGGCAGTAAGTCCGATGTCTTGCTGGAAATAGGGAATCATGTGGAGTTGGAAGGCGGAGTTCACCGCGAAGGTACCCGACAAGTAGCTCGTGAACAGCCAGAACTCCTTGGTGCGGACCACCGCATGGAGCGTGAGCCCGCTGTCCGGCCGGCGGGCCGACGCGCCAGTGGAGCGCTGCGTGGAGGCGTCCTCTTCCGGCGGATCTCCGTCAGGGCGCAGACCGTAGGGCTCCGGCCGGTCGCGCACCAGCATGCTGATCAAGGTGACGCCGACCAGGATGACGACGCCGTAGCCGATGAGGACAGCGCGCCAGCCGTGCGCCTCCACGATCTGCGCATTCAGTATGACGATGGGCGAGCCGAAGATGGGACCCGTTACCGCAAGCCCCATGGCCAGGCCGCGCTTGCGACGGAACCAGCGCGAGATGATCACGGGCCAGGTGACCGCATGGCTGACCCCGGATGCTCCGAGCGAAATGACAACGAAGAAGAGAAAAAACGCGCCGATGCCGGTGGTGGAGCCGAGGCCGAGGAAGCCGGCGCCTGAGATGATGGCGCTCCAGAAAATCAATTTGCGCGCACTGAAGCGGTCCAGCAGGAAGCCGATAATGGGACTGACAATGCCGGACTCCAACTGGCGCAGCGACATGGCGGCTGAAATGACCCAACGGTCCCAGCCGAAGGTGCGTTCCATGGGGATGATGAGGACGCCGAACCCTTGGAAATACGCGGCGGAGAAGATGGTGTTGGCCGCTATACTCGCGGCGACCATATACCAGCCAAAGAAAATCGGCGGCCGTTTTTTCCCTGATTTGTCAGTGGTGTGGGTGTCGGTCAAGCTGGGCTCCAAGTGCGGGTACGCGGTGGCATCCTGATGGTAGTGCAGCGCGGCTCGGTCGACACAGCCCCTCTGAAGGGTTGTTCGATGAGAAAGCGTGTTTAAACGCGACGCCGTCCGCCTGCTGGGAGCCCCCCACATGCAACCAATTACATATCACGCTAGGCGGTTAAAGGCTCGTCGCAATCAATCTGGGCATTCGCTGACAGCAACATCTACGCCGGTCCAACCAGAGACTGTGGAGAGCCGCTTGTCGGGAAAACTGCTCCTGTCTACCCGCTGGCTTGCTGTCCGCTGTTGATTTCAGCCTGTAAAAATATCAACCTGTCTGCAGAAAGAGACGGTTAATGAGCAATGAGCACCTATTATTTCGTCGCGTTTGAGAGTCGATCAAAACCCGATACCCTGGTTAAAACCATTTCCAACGTCATCCTGAAGGATGTGCATCCGGTAATTTGGCTGGCCAACCCGCCGGACATCTATATGGAATATTGGGTCGGGTATTTGCTCTTTTGGTCAGAAATTTCCGAAGACGTTGCGTTAGAAGGTGGCAAGTACACGCCGATCGAAGGCCCGGGTGACACTTTTAGTGTGCGAGAAGGAATGGCGAAAGCGTTTAATTTATTGTGAAGAGACCTTCTTGCCTGCGGCACCGGGGTTTAGCACCGTCGTAGGTTCTGCTTGCCGGGAAAGATTGTGACCGTGTTACTGTTACCTCTCGATGCGATTAACGCTTCCCATCCTTTGGCAATTTGCGAAAACTTTATTTACTTCTTCGAGCCAAAACTTTTCCGGATCTGATATATCGTAACCGAGGCGTCCGGCGAGCTCGAAAAAACCCGCTCCTGGTCTTTGATCGCCGTTCTTTCTAACAACTAGTGCGGTCATCATGCCACGGCCTGCTTTCGCTTCCTCCGTAGAGATTTCTGCGAGAAATTGCGGCAAACGTGAATCATGGGGAGTTTCGAAAGAGATCGAGCGGATCTGATGCATAAAGTCGGTATACGAAATCATCTTTTTGGCACGAGCGCATTCAGCCAAAGCGGCTTTTCCCTCCGCTTTCGCCGACTCCCATGGGGCATCGCTAAATCCGTGTTTCGCCATATTCCCCGTCATTCTCAATTCGGCCGAGTGTCACTGTCTTGCGGTGGATGGCAGTAGTTATAAGTTATCGCCAACGAGTTTCGAAGAACAATTCGTTGATCCGAATTCCGTCAGGAGACTTTTAAGATACGAGCCTGATTTATCATTGGCAAGGGTCACCCATTAGTGCTCCCTTCTCGTTTTCTTGTACTTGCGTTTGCTTCGCGGGTTCGAATAGTATCGTAAGCGGCTATTGAATCCGACCTAGCAGGTTCCTGAAAACTTGGTTGCAGGCTGCTCAAAAGCATCCAGAGGCGAGACGCGCAAAAATCGACGAGCGGAGGCGTACTTACAGTACGTTGCAGCGAGACGATTGCAGCGCAACGAAGCATATGGATCTTTTTCAGCAGCCTGTTAGAGGAGGTGCATATGGCTTCCGGCACATGGCGCGGAATTGTCGGGGTGATCAAGCCCACTTATAGTTCAGGATCATTGGTGGAGTTCATCCGGCTTCTTCCCGAAGGCGTCGGCTGCATTCCGATGTACGCCGGCATCAAGGAACATTCGGAACGCGGTTATCTCAGTGCGATGGAAACCTACCACGTTAAGATGGCCGAGCTGGCGGAGATCGGCGTCGATTTAATGCATCCCGAAGGTGGCCCGCCGTTCATGGTGCGCGGCCATAAGGCGGAGCAAGAAATCGTCGGCGCGTGGGAGGCCCAATATAAAGTGCCGATCTTCACCTCCGGCATGTCACAGGCCCAGGCACTGCGTGCCTTGGGCATCAAAAAATTTGTCGGCTGCACCTACTACCGCGATCAGAAGATGAACGATATCTTTACCCGCTATTTTAATGACGCCGGATTCGACGTGCTGGGCATGGAGGGCATGGACACGTCGCCCAACGAAGCCGACAAAATTTCTACTGAGACGATCTATCAGCATCTCAAAGCGTCATTCAACAAATTTCCGACAGCGCAGGGCATCTATTTACTCGGCTCCGGCGCTTGGGGCATCAAAGACATCGTTGCGGCGGAAAACGATGTGGGTGTTCCCGTGGTCCATCCTGTTGCCGCACGGGTTTGGTACGTGCAAAAGCTGTTGAGAGTCAAAAATCCGTTAAAAGGAGTGAGCCGTTTACTCGAAGACTTACCTTAGCGAGCCCTTTAGCGCGCTTGTTCCATCACAAAAAAGAGCGCTAAGCATCCAAGCCACTTTTTCTATGCAATCTTCTATCGCTAAATCATTACCTTACGCTGGTCAGACCCGGGCTGAGTTAGAGCGCGCCGGTCATAGCTGCGTTATTGCTTTCACCCGCAACAAGTCAACTACTCACGCCTCCCCCAGCACGGCACGCTCACGGCGACATTGACATTGACTCAACAGAGCAGCCAAGGTATATGCGAATCGGACATCGGATTATCCGGACTTCTGTACGTGAGGAGCTCAGGTATTTGCAGGAAGGAAACATTATGAACACGGCAATGGTCAGCAGGCGTTTCTTGCGTTGGACTGGTTTTTATATGTTGCTGGCGTGGCTTCTTTTCGGCGACTATGCATTTGCTGATACCCCCTTTTACCAGAACAAGACAATCACAGTCATCGCCGGCACCAATGCCGGTGGGACGGCAGACATGCGGTTCAAGACTGTCATTGCCACGCTCAAGAAACATATTCCGGGGAATCCGACAATTGTTATCCAGTACATGCCCGGGGCCGGAGGCCGAAAGGCGGCGAATCAGATTTATTCGGCGGCCCGTCCCGACGGGCTGACCGTCGGCGCCATGCTCTCCTCCCTGGTGCCAGCCGCCATCGCCGGCCTGCCTGGAGTCTCCTACGACATTGATAAGTTTATCTACCTGGGCACACCCTATAGCGGTCACCCGCATATCTTCATAAGCCGCAGGGATGCAGGTTTGGCCGATCTGGAGAAATTGCGCTCAGTGCCAGGCCTGCGGGTCGGCGCTCAGTCCGTGGGGCATACCATTTATTATACCGGCAGAATGTTTACCTATCTGATCGGCCTGAGAGAGCCGAATTTCGTCACGGGATATAGCGGTCCTGAACTCGCTGTTGCTCTCACGCGCGGAGAAGTGGACGTGAGGTCGAGCCATCCCGACGGTCCGATAAAGGAAGGCTGGGATGTGAATGTCCACTCGATCATCGAAGTGCCCAAAGGTCAAAAGCATGCCCATCCCCGCTATGCCGAGCTT
>WHTF01000102.1 GCA_009379725.1 Deltaproteobacteria bacterium | reverse complement strand
GGCGCGGTCCAGACGCGCTTCTTTCCGCCGTAAGTGACCCCAAGCCGGCGGGCGTGGAGAAATTGTCGTCTAAGACCATAGATTTTGCGAAATAGCCTGTTAAATTTAAAGTCGCCGTGTTGATCGTCGAGCACCACGGGATAGCCGAGCTCAGCAAAATGAAGCCGAATCTGATGCATGCGGCCGGTTTCAATGTTCACGCGGACCAGCGTGGTTTCTGCAAAACGATCTAACACTTGGAACCGAGTAAGCGCGCGCACCGGCTTGCCTTCGCGCCCCGGTAACGGAAAATCGATCGTTCCGTGGTCGTCTTGAAGGCGACCGGCAAGGAGGCCGACGTATTCCTTGTCAATGGTTTTCTCCTCGGCAAAAATTGCTTCCAATTGCGCGCCGGTCTGCTCATCCTTGGCGACGACTAAAACTCCGGAAGTATCCTTATCGAGACGATGAACCAGTTTGGGCAGGACTCCTTGCTCCCGGTATTGGTTCTTCAGCAAACCTATTACCGAGTGACGCCGAAGTACCTGCTTGCCTTCGTGAACGGCTATGCCGGCAGGTTTGTTAATCACCAGGAGCGTCTCGTCTTCAAAGATCAGCGGGAAGTGCGATTGCACAGGTGGCGGCGTTTCGGAGTGCTCGGTCGTTTTCTCAAATGGGATGTACAGTTGGATTCGGTCACCGCCGTGGACTGGATCTTTTGGCCTACTCCGCTTGCCATTGACACGGAGTCCGTTTTTTCTGAAGAGCTTGCGAACGTAGCCGATAGGGAAGCGCGCTTTAAGAAAGTTCTCCAGTTTTTTAGCGCTTTCAGCCGGCGGCACGACGATTTCTTGATTCACTGAAATCAATTTGCGATAAGCTCCTGAGTTCGTCAAGTCAATGTTTGGGCAATATTTGCAATTCTTTAGGAATTAAGATAGGTTACGCCGGTATTTCTAAAAGTGTCTGCGCGCCGGGTGCGCGCCCTAGCGAGGTTGTCTTTGAGTCGTAATGAGTCGGTCGATGTTCTCCGCAAAAAAATCGATCAAATTGATGAAAGAGTCGTCGCCCTTCTAAACGATCGCGCCTCTCTTGCACAAAAGATCGGCCATACCAAGAGCCAAAGCAACCAAGAGGTCTACGTTCCGCACCGTGAGAAAGAAGTCCTGCGGCGGCTTTCTCGCATCAGCCACGGTCCGCTTCCCGAAGACTCCATTCGCGCCATTTTTAGAGAAGTTATTTCGGCCTGCCGTTCGGTCGAAGCGCCGCTGAAGATCGCCTTTTTCGGCGCCGAAGCAACCTATACTCATCAGGCTGCGCGAGAAAAGTTTGGTTCCACCGTAACGCTTTTACCGACGGCAAGCATCGGCGAAGTTTTTCAAGAGGTGAGCCAGGGAAGAGTATCTTTCGGTGTTGTGCCGATTGAGAACTCCACAGAAGGTGTCGTGGCGCACACGCTCGATGTCTTTGTCGACTCCGACTTGAAAATTTGCGCCGAAGTCTATCTCGATATTCATCACAACCTTTTATCGCGCACCGGGCGCGAGCGGGATATTAAAAGAATCGTGTCTCATCCGCAGGCTTTAGCGCAGTGCCGGCAGTGGTTAACGCGTCATTTTCGGACTGTGAAATTAGATGAAGTGGCGAGTACCGCGCACGCCGCTATGATCGCGGCAGAGGATAAAACAGTCGGTGCGATCTCCAGTGCCCTGGCGAAAGAGGCGTACGATCTTCAAGTCATCGCGGCCAATATCGAGGATCACAGCAACAACATCACGCGCTTTCTCGTCATCGGCGACAAAGAGACCCGTCCGAGCGGCGACGACAAAACCTCGCTGGTGTTTTCGGTGAAAGATAAACCTGGAATTTTGCATCGCATGCTCCAACCTTTCGCTCGCACTCGGATCAATCTGACTAAAATCGAATCGCGTCCGATCAAGAACAAGCCATGGGAGTATATGTTTTTTATCGATTTCAAAGGTCATCAAAAAGAAGCCAGGATCAAAAGGGCGCTACGAAGTCTTGAGACCAGTTGTGAATTTCTAAAGATCCTGGGCTCCTATCCCAACGGAAAATGAAAGTCATAGATCAAGTCCCAGAGTATATTCGCACCCTGGTGCCCTACGCGCCGGGAAAACCGATCGAAGAGGTCGAACGAGAATTCGGCATTTCGAATTCGATCAAGCTCGCATCGAACGAAAACCCACTGGGACCATCGCCCCTGGCTATCGAAGCCATGCGCCAGAAACTGGCGGAACTCCATCTCTATCCCGATGGCGATTGTTTCTATTTAAAGAATGGTTTGACGGCAAAACTTAATCTATCTCCTGACCAGTTGATCGTCGGCAACGGCTCGAACGAGATCATTGAATTGGCGGTTCGGACATTCATGCGCGCCGGCGACGAAGCCGTGATGGCCCGCCAGGCCTTCGTCGTCTACAAACTCGTCGTCCAGGCAGTGGGCGGGGTTTCAAAAGAAGTTCCGCTGCGGGATTTCACGCACGATTTGGACGCAATCGGTAAAGCCATCAGCGCCAAAACGCGAATCGTTTTTTTAGCCAATCCGAACAATCCCACTGGAACGATTTACCGCACGGCGCAATGGGAGTCGTTCCTGAAGCAGGTTCCGCCGGACGTGCTGATTATCGTCGATGAGGCTTATTTCGAATACGTCGAGGCCACCGATTATCCGGACTCGTTGCGCTACCATAATCAAGGTAAGTCTTTACTGACACTACGCACCTTTTCCAAGCTTTACGGTCTTGCCGGCTTGAGAATCGGTTATGGCATTGCAGACCAACAGATCATCAGCCTCATGCAGCGGGTGCGACAGCCGTTCAATGTCAACGCGCCCGCCCAATGGGCGGCATTGGCCGCCCTGGAGGATCGGGAACATGTGCAACACAGCCTCGAAAACAATCGGCAGGGCATGGAATATCTCGCCCAAGAGTTTGCCGAACTCGGTGTCGAGTATGTCCCGAGTCACGCCAATTTTATCCTGCTGCGCGTCGGCAATGGCGAAGAAGTTTTTAAGCGGTTGCTTGCTCAAGGCATCATCGTACGACCGATGGCCGGATACCAGTTTCCAGAGTATATCAGGGTGACCGTTGGGACGATGGATGAGAACCGAACGTTTATCGATGGACTCAAGAGAGCCGTCGGGATTTAGGCCGGATCTGCGGTGATGATCGAACCCTTGATGGCATGGGCATCGAGTTAGGAAGTTTAATGGCAGTTATTTTTCACAAAATGGTTATGGCCGGCGTCGGGTTGATTTGTGGGTCGTTGGCCCTGGACATGAGGCGGCGGAAACTAGTCGGTGAGATTATCGGATACGGACGCAGTGAAGGTAATCTGCGTCTGGCTAAAAAGCAGGGGATCATCGATAGCTATTTTCTTCGCGAAGAACAGATGCCCGAGGATGTGGACTTTTTAATCATGGGCACGCCGGTACAAACGATCGTGCCGTTGACGGCCGCGTTTCTGCCCAGGTTGAGAGCGGGTTGCGTGATCAGCGACGTCGGCAGCGTCAAGGCAGAGATTGTGCGTGGCATGCACGGGCTGCTTCCAAAAGACATTCCGTTTGTCGGGGGCCATCCGATCGCGGGGAGCGAACAGTGGGGCGCCAAGGCGGCAAGAACCGGCTTGTTCGTGCGCCATCGTACGATTTTAACGCCGACGAAAAAAACCGATGACGCCGCCCTGAAAAAAGTCGCTACCCTGTGGCGCAAAGTCGGCGCCCGGGTGGAGCTCATGGACCCGGAGATTCATGATCGCGTGCTTGGAGTGATCAGCCATTTGCCGCACGTCTTGGTGTATGCGCTGGTCAATGCTCTGGACCGTATTGAGGTGAGCGGCGTTGATCTCAAATCCTATTGCGCCGGGGGCTTTAAAGATTTCACCCGAATCGCTTCGAGCCGGCCGGAGTTGTGGCGCGATATCTGTTTGATGAACCATCGCGCTCTGGGTCAAACGCTCGCCGACTACATTCACAGCCTCGAGCAAATAAGAGGATGGATACAGGATGGGAAAGGCGCTTGTTTAGAGAAAGAGTTTGCGCGTGCCAATGAGATCCGCGAGCAGATTGCTTGACGCTGTGCAATGAAACAAATTGACCCCATAAAGAAACCGCTGCGCGGGGAAATCTCGGTTCCGGGAGATAAATCCATCGGCCACAGGGCGGTGATCTTCGGCAGCATCGCCCACGGACAGAGTCGCGTGGGCAATCTTTCCGGCGGCGAAGACAATCAACGCACCGTACAGGCGTTCAAAGATATGGGCGTGAAGATTTGGCGCGAAGGCCAATGCCTGTGTATCGACGGCCATGGATGGGGGGCGCTATCAGCGCCGAAGAATACCCTGGATTGCGGCAACTCGGGCACGACCATGCGCCTGCTTGCCGGAGTCCTGGCCGGGCGTCCATTTACGACCCTGCTCGATGGCGACGCGTCTCTGCGGCGGCGGCCGATGCAGAGGGTGATCGAACCGCTGAGCCGCATGGGCGCGCGCCTCACGGGCCGTGAAGGGAAGGGCTTGGCGCCGCTGGAGATCAACGGAGCAAAACTCACAGGCATCGAATATCACATGCCCATTGCCAGTGCCCAGGTGAAGTCTGCGGTCCTTTTGGCGGGTCTCCAGGCTGAAGGAGTCACAACCGTCGAAGAGCCGCAATCCTCGCGCGATCATACTGAATTGATGATCAAGGGATTCGGCGGAGAAGTGACGATACATGGCAGGCGCATATCGCTCCACGGCGGGCAAAAACTTTATGGCAGAAATGTCGAAATTCCGGGCGATATTTCATCCGCGGCGTTTTTTCTGGTTGCCGCCGCGATAATTCCGGACTCTGAAATCATTGTGCGAGGCGTCGGCATCAATCCGACACGCAATGGCGTTATCGAGATACTTCGACGCATGGGAGCAAACCTGGAACTGCTGGCTGAGAGAATGGAGACCGGCGAGCCGGTAGCCGATATCAAAGTAACCGGCGGCCCACTCAGGGGGATCGAGATCGGCACTGAGTCGGTGGCGCGAACCATCGATGAATATCCGGCTCTCGCGGTTGCCGCCGCCTTTGCCGAGGGGATTACGGATATGAGTGGGGTCAAGGAGCTTCGTTATAAAGAATCCGATCGTATCGTGGCCATGACCGAGGGATTGCGCAGGCTCGGCGCCGATGTCGAAGAGCGTGAAGACGGCATGAGGATCCGGGGGCGCCGGCAGTTGCAAGGGGGTAGCGTACGCAGCTTCGGCGATCATCGGGTCGCGATGTCGATGGCGATCGCCGGATTGCGCGCCGACGGCGGAGTGAAAATTGACGATGCCCAATGCGTCGATATTTCGTTTCCGGCGTTTTTTGATTTGTTAGGTAAAATCTGTTTGCCATAAGGTTCGGTAGGGGATAGTAGGTCAATTAAAGTGCCAATGATCGTGGCCATCGATGGCCCATCCGGGGCCGGCAAGAGCACCTTGGCGAAACGGGTAGCCAGGGACCTGGGCTTTACCTACCTCGATACCGGCTCTATTTATCGGGCGCTGGCGTTAAAAATATTGCGTCGAAGCGTAGATCTGACCGACGCGGCGGCACTCAGTGATATAGTCAGTCAGACGGAAATCGATCTCACGGAGAGAAATGGCCATCTTCAAGTGTTTCTGGATGGAGAGGATGTTTCGGCGTTGATTCGAACTCCCGAGGTCAGTCAGATGGCATCCAAGGCGTCTGCTTTGAAAATCGTTCGTCAACGTCTTTTAGATCTGCAGCGCGCGCTTGGCCGTCGCGGCGACGTAGTCGCCGAGGGGCGCGACATCGGTACGGTTGTGTTCCCGGAAGCGGAAGTGAAAATTTATCTCGATGCATCGATAGAGGAGAGAGCCCGGCGTCGTTACGAGGAATTGCGCGCCGCTGGACGAGAGGTCAGCCTTGCCGAAACGGTTGGCGAGATGCAGGAGAGAGACAAAAGAGACAGTCAGCGCGACATCGCGCCTTTATGCAAGGCCGATGACGCTGTTGCGATAGACTCATCGGGTCTGACTGCGGATGGGGTGGCGCAAGAAGTGTTGCAATTAATTAAACGTGAGTCTTCAAAAATAAAAAATGATCGGAGTTTGGGTACATGATTGAGAATAATGAAGAGAAAAATAGCGCAGCCGCGGGAGGCGCTAATGAGTTTGAAGCTATGTTCGAGGAAAGCCTGCGTTCGGTTAAACCCGGCGGCATCGTCAAAGGGATGGTCGTGGGAATCACAGCGACGCATGTGCTGATCGACGTAGGCTACAAATCCGAGGGCCAAATCCCGATTCATGAGTTTCAGGATCGCGAGGGCAACGTACAGGTGAAGGTCGGCGAAGAGGTTGACGTCTACTTCGACTCCTCGGAAAACGAGGGCGGCGGCATCAACCTGTCACGGCAACGCGCTCAAAGCATGAAGGTCTGGGAAGTCATCGAGAAGGCGTTCAATGAAGAAACACCCATCGAGGGAGTCATCACTGGCAAGGTCAAAGGTGGATTCAAAGTCGACGTCGGCGGCATCATGGGTTTTCTGCCCGGATCGCATGTCGATATCCGGCCGACCCGCAATCTGGACAAATTTCTCGGCACCAAAGATTCCTTCGCCATCCTCAAGTTCAATCGGCCACGCGGCAATGTCGTGCTGTCCCGGCGCGCTCTCTTAGAAAAAGAACGCGACGTTCTCAAGCAGGAAGTGCTCAAGGTTTTGGAGGAAGGTGTGATCCTCGAAGGCACGGTAAAAAATATTACCGGCTACGGCGCCTTTGTTGATTTGGGCGGCATCGACGGCATTCTGCATATCAGCGATATGTCATGGGGGCGGATCAGCCATCCGTCGGAACTTCTTCAGGTCGGACAAAAAGTTAACGTCGTCGTTCTGAAGTTCGATTCCGAAAAAGAACGCATCTCGCTCGGCATGAAACAGTTGATGTCCGACCCGTGGCATAGCGTAGCGGAAAAATTTCCCACCGGTTTGCGTGTGCAGGGGAAAGTCATTAGCATTATGGACTACGGCGCTTTCGTCGAACTTGAAAGCGGCATCGAAGGACTCATCCATATTTCAGAGATGTCATGGACACGCAAGATTGCTCATCCATCGAAGATCCTTCAAGTCGGGCAATTGGTTGAAGTGGCCATTCTCAACGTCGATCCGGAGCACCGCAGGATTTCTTTAGGCCTGAAACAGGTCATGCCGAATCCGTGGGACGAGGCGAAAGAGAAATACCCCGTGGGCAGCGTCATCAAGGGGCCCGTCCGGAATATTACCGATTTCGGGATTTTTGTCGGCATCGAAGAGGGGATCGACGGCCTGGTTCACGTCTCGGATCTGCATTGGACCAAGAAGGTCAAACATCCCTCCGAGCTGTTCAAGAAGGGCGACATCGTCGAGGCCAGGGTGCTGGGTATCAACGTCGAGAACGAGAGATTTTCTCTCGGCATCAAACAGCTCGCTACAGACCCCTGGAAAGTCATCGCGGAGCGATTCCCGGTTGGCACCAAAATCAAGGGACAGGTTACGAGCGTTCCTGATTTTGGCGTGTTCGTGCGGCTTGATGAGGGAGTGGAAGGATTGATCCACGTATCGCAGCTGAGTACGGAGCGGGTCGACAAGCCTTCCGCTTTGTATAAAGTAGGAGACGAAGTGGACGCTGAGGTGGTTAATATCGATCTCAACGAGAGAAAGATCGGTCTCAGCATCCGAGCCTTGCGGAAGAGCGAAGAGCGCCAGGAGATGGAAAGCTATCTCACTCGCGATAAGCAAGGCGGCATGTTTTCCTTCAATACCTTGCTGAATGAAGAACTACGACTGGATCGCGACGAAGAGGGGCAGCAAGGACGCAATAAAGGCAAGGGAAACTCCTAACCCGCAGGAGCACAGGTAGTACGATGGCTAACAAGCATCCGATTCTCAAAGGGCTGGGTTTGCTTTCGGTATTTGTATTGGCGGTCTTCGTTGCCGCGTTCTTTTACGCCTATCTGAGCGGCGGCGACGCCAAAGCGTTGTCGCTATTCTCGGGAGACGGCATCGGCATTCTTCAGGTTGACGGCGCGATCAACGATTCACGCGACGTGCTGGCGGAACTTAAGTACTTTCGTGACGCGCCGTGGATCAAAGCGATTGTGCTGCGTATCGATTCGCCGGGCGGCGCCGTGGCGCCGACTCAGGAAATCTTCGATGAGCTGCAAAAAGTTCGACAGAAGAAACCTTTGATTGCTTCGATGGGAGGAATGGCAACGTCAGGAGGCTACTACATCGCCAGCGCTTGCGATCAAATCGTCGCAAACCCCGGAACCATGACCGGTTCCATCGGCGTGATCCTACAGCTCAACAACGTCGAAGAGCTCATGAAGAAAGTCGGGGTAAAGGGATACAACATCAAGAGCGGCGTCAATAAAGACATCGCCTCGCCATTCAGGCAACTTTCGCCCGAGGGTCAAGCGATCCTGCAGTCGCTCGTGGACAACGTACACGGCCAGTTCGTCAGTGCCGTGGCCGAGGGGCGAGGCATGGATGAGGCGGTGGTCAGAAAGCTCGCCGATGGCCGAGTGTATTCCGGAGCTCAAGCGAAAGATTTGGGCTTGGTGGATGATTTGGGCAATTTAGAGTATGCAATTGAGCTGGCGGCGAAGCGGGTCGGATTGGAAGAGAGTCCCGCGGTGTATTACTCTCGTATGGAACAGGGACGCTGGTGGGATAAATTGTTTTTTTCCGTGACCGGCAGGCACTGGCCTGGAAGCGATCGGTCAGGACTCCGATACGAGTGGTCGCTGTCTCTGCTGCATTAAAGCCGACGGAGGACAGCCGCAACCGTGATTTTTCAAGCCGCGAACTTATTTTCTTGTGTCGTGAGGGGGACGACGTTATGACGAAAAGGGACTTGATAGACGAGGTCAATAAGCGATTTCCACATCTTTCCAGAAGAGATTCGGAAGTGATCATCAACGCCATCTTCGATTCAATGGTGGAAGCTCTGGCCCAAGGAGATCGGATTGAGATTCGCGGATTCGGCAGTTTTGTCGTCAAGCATCGCCGGGCGCGCCAGGGGCGTAATCCTAAAAGTGGCGTGCTGGTATCGGTGGCGGCAAAACGAGTTCCTTTTTTTAAAGTCGGCAAGGAATTGCGCTTCAGAGTCGATGGTAAACCTTTCGAAGAAGACGAAGAGGAAATTTCTACATGAAGCAGCTGTGGGCTCCTTGGAGAATGGCCTATATCGACCAGGACTCCAAGGAGACGGGCTGCATCTTTTGTAACACAGGGGTGCAAGAAAGCCGTCCGGCGCTTGTGTTGACACGCACGGCGCACAGCATCGTGATGCTCAATAAATACCCCTATAACAGCGGTCATCTTCTGTTAGCCCCGCAGCGGCACGAAAAGCATCTCTCCAGTCTCTCGGCGACCGAATATGCCGATATTAACGAAGCTCTGCGCCGCACCGTCGATATTGTTCGGCATGTTTTAAATCCCGGCGGGATTAATTTAGGTATGAATTTGGGAAAGTGCGCCGGTGCCGGTGTCGAGGATCATCTCCACTGGCATGTCGTACCCCGTTGGGAGGGCGACACGAATTTCATGCCGGTACTTGGCGAAACCAGAGTCATGCCGCAGCATCTTCTAGATAGTTATGACCGGCTCGCGCCCCATTTCGAGAATTTTTCGTCGTGAGGTGTCCCAAATGGACCATGGGTAGTGTAGGGTAGGTATAGGGAGTTCGATCGTTCAGTAGTTAGCTGGAAAGTATCGATAAACTAAATTGTTCAAGGGAGGCGGGTCAACGTGAATGACGCGAAAACCATAGGAGAGCTTAAAAAGAGCGGTGCTGCTGTTTTGACGGTTCGCGAGGAGATGCGCAAGAATCTCGTCCACTGCCTCGAAACCGGGAAACGGATTTTGCCTGGGATCGTGGGTTATGATGATACCGTCATCCCCGAGATCGAAAATGCCATCTTATCGGGCCACCACATGGTGTTCCTGGGAGAACGCGGCCAAGGGAAGTCGCGCATCATTCGCGGCCTCATGAATCTGTTGGATGAACGTATTCCAATCATTCAGGGCTGCGAGATCAATGACAATCCATTTACTCCGATCTGCCGCAGCTGCCGCAAAAAACTGCAAGAACAGGGAGATGCCACGCCGCTCCAGTGGGTCGATAGAGACTCGAGATACGGCGAGAAACTGGCCACACCGGATGTCTCCATCGCCGATCTGGTGGGCGAAATCGATCCCATCAAAGTCGCCGAAGGACGCTATCTTGCCGACGAGGAAACGATTCATTACGGCCTGGTGCCCCGGACCAATCGCGGTATTTTCGCCATCAACGAATTGCCCGACCTTACCGAAAAAGTACAGGTGGGGTTGTTCAACCTGATGGAAGAAAAAGACGTTCAAATCAAAGGCTACAAAATCCGCCTGCCGCTCGATGTCGTTATCGTCGCCAGCGCCAATCCGGAGGATTACACCAGCCGAGGTCGCATCATTACGCCGCTCAAGGATCGCTTCGACGTGCAGATTCGCACGCACTATCCCAAAAACATCGAAGACGAGCTTGCCATTATGGAGCAGGAAGCCGCGCCGATGGAGCACCGCAGCCGCAAAGTCGACGTGCCGCGTTTTATCAAAGAGATCCTGGGACAATTGACGTTTGAAGCGCGCAAGTCCAATGAGATCAACCAGTCCTCGGGCGTGAGCGTGCGGGTGACTATCAACAATTTTGAGAGTTTGATCAGCAACGCCGAAAAGCGGGCGCTCAAATGTAAGGAAAATGACATCGTTCCCCGCGTCAGCGATTTGCATGCAGTGATGGCTTCCACGAGCGGCAAAATCGAGATGGAGTACGTCGGCGAGGACAAGAAGGAGGATGAGCTGGTCGAGAAGTTGCTCAATCGCTCCATTCTCAAAGTCTTCGACCAATACTTCAGTCTCAATTCCCTGCAAAAGGTTGTCGAATATTTCAACTCCGGTTGGGGGGTGGAAGTCTCTGATCAAATGGCGTCGCACGATTATCTGGAAGGCATCAAAGAGATTCCCGGCTTAAAGGAAGCGGTAAAAACCCTTGGTACTCACGAATCGCCCAGCCTGATGGCATCGGCCACCGAATTCGTTCTCGAAGGCCTGCATTTGCATCAAAAGCTAAACAAGGAGATCGAAGGCGGTAGGGTTACCTACGGCAAGTAAGCCTTCGCTTCGTTGGCAAAAACCGCCGAACAATTATGGTGCATATCCGCTATAGCCGGTGGGACATTACCCAGCGCGAGCCCCTCGATTCGGACAGCGTGTTCGATCAGCTTAATGAAAATATGAGCGACACGGGGGACCTGCAGCAGGCGATGCGCCGGCTCATGCAAAAAGGCATCAAGCAGGGAGAAAAGCAGACCAAGGGAATCGATGATTTGTTGGCGCAGGTCGCCCGTGAAATGCGCAAGCTCTACGACCAGTATCGTCTTCAGTCCGCCATGGACGAAGTTCAAGAACAACTGGAATCGATTCTGGAGCAAGAAAAGCAGACCCTGGACGATCTCGATCAGTCCGGACAAGATGTTCAGTCCAATCAGCAATTCCTCAACGATCTGCCGAACAAAACCAGTGAAGCCGTCGAGAAACTGACGTCTTACAGTTTCCAAAACCCCGACGCCAAGAAACAATTCGAACAGCTGGCCGCCCAACTCGATCAGATCCGCAAATTGGAAAATTGGTTGCGCCGCGAAGGGAGTCTCTTCCGCGGGCAAACACCCATGGAATTTCAGCAGTCCCAGGAGATGATGGAGCGCATGGAGGATTTGCGCCGGTTGGAAGGCCAGCTGTCGAGCATGCAGCTCAAAGACGTTGACAAGGAACTCCTGGAAAAGCTCCTCGGTGGAGATCCGATGCAGGATTTTGAGGGCGTCATGCGCATGCAGTCTTTGCTCGAGGAGGGCGGTTATGTCCTCGATCAAGGAGATCGCTTTGAATTAACGCCGCGCGGCATCCGCCGGGTCGGGCAGTTGGCGCTCAGAGATATTTATCAACAACTGCGCCGCGACGGCATGGGACGCCACGCGACTCGTCATCGCGGCAGCCAGGAGTTGATGACGGAAACCAGCCGTCCCTATGTGCAGGGAGAGCCGCTGCACATCAATATGATTCAGACGCTGAAAAATGCTTTGCTCCATGGCGGCGGCGTGCCGGTCAGGATTCGTCCGGGAGATTTTACCGTTTATGAATCCGAGCATTCGACCCGCGCGGCGACGGTTTTGCTCCTCGACATGAGCTGGTCCATGAGTTGGGAAGGGCGTTTTGCCGCGGCCAAAAAAGTCGCGTTAGCGATGGAGACCCTGGTGCGCTCGATGCATCCCCGCGATTACTTCGGCATCGTCGGTTTTTTCACCCGCGCCGTCGAGTTGAAAGCCAAAGACTTGCCGCAGGCAACCTGGAACATGGGCGATCCTTTCACCAACCTTCAGGACGGCTTGCACCTGGCTTCGCAAATGTTGGAAAGAAAGCCCAGCGCCAATCAGCAGATGATCGTCATTACCGACGGTCAACCCACAGCCTATTGCCGCCAGGGACGGCTGTATTGCGAATGGCCGCTCAGCTTCGGCGGTATCAGCCAGCGCGCCGCGGAAGAGACCTTGAAAGAAGCCGAACGCATCACCCGCAAGGGCATTACCATCAATACCTTCATGTTGGACGACAGCCCGGTGCTGCGCGGATTCGTCGACGATCTCACCCGCATCAATAAAGGCCGCGCCTTTTACACTCGCCCCAATCGGTTGGGAGAATATCTCCTGGTCGATTACCTTTCGCATCAGAAGAAGAAGGTCTAACGCGAAGCGTTAGAGCCTTCTTCGTTCAACAGTTCAAAGTTCAATAGTTCAACGTCTGAGGCCGCTCTCGCTTTCGAGGCGAGTTTGGCTCTATGTTTATCGTTTATCTGTCATTTTGAACCTTGAACTTTTGAACTGTTGAACCAGCCGGTTTCATTCTGAAACCGGCCGGAGTTGACTACTGAACATATTTTCAGTATATCGATCATATGCCGTCCTCGCTGACATCCAGGCAAAAAGAGATCTACGATTTCCTGCTCAAGACGATACGGGAGAAGGGCTATGCGCCTTCGATTCACGAGATCGGCAGCCGATTCAAGATCGCTTCCACCAACGGCGTCTCGGATCATCTCAAGGCTCTGGAGAAAAAGGGCTATATCCGCCGCATCGGTAAACGGGCCATCGAAGTTTTATCGGCCTTGGGCGAACCCATTTTAACCGCTACTCGCGACATTCCGCTTCTAGGCCGAGTCCCGGCGGGGAAACCTTTTCTCAGTGAAGAAAACTCGGAGGGGCTTTTAACTATACCCAGCGATATGGGCTCGGGAAAACTTTTCGCGCTGCAGGTCAAAGGCGACAGCATGATCGATGCCGGCATCCTGGACGGCGATCGAGTGATCGTGAAGCAGCAAGGAACCGCCGAAAACGGCGAGATCGTCTGCGCCATGATCGAGGGGGAAGCGACCTTGAAGCGATTTTATCGAGAAGACGGCGTTATTACTCTCAAGGCAGAGAATGAAAAATACGCCCCAATCGTCGTCTCCGAAGGAGAATTCAGGATTGCCGGGAGGGTGGTTGGGCTACTTAGAAAATTTTAGTGCGTTCAACAGTTCAACGGTTCAACAGTTCAACGTTAAGAATGATTCGGATAAGTAAATAATGAAGAGCTTTT
>WHTF01000101.1 GCA_009379725.1 Deltaproteobacteria bacterium | reverse complement strand
CTACCAACCACTCTCTTTTGTCTTGACAGCGCAAACCGACACTGACTAGGCTCCGCCACAGAACACTTTTATGGAGGTGGTCGCCATGGCTGAGTCATTGGAGAGTTTCAAAAGCTATATCGGCAAAAGCGAAAAGGCCACAGATGTGGTTACGGCTTCGGCGATGTTGAAATTCGCCGCGACCTTGGGGCAGGAAAATCCGTCTTTAGAAAAAGGCTCGCCGATTCCACCAGGATGGTACGGAGCTTTCTTTCCTGCTTCCCACCGGCCGTCGCAGATGCGCACTGACGGGCAGGCCTCCGGCGGCGGCATCGTGCCGCCCATTCCCTTACCGCGCCGCCGTATCGGCGGCACTCGCGTGACGTTTCAGGAGCCGCTAAGAATCGGCGACGAAATCACTCGTGTTACCGAGATCGCCGATATAAAAATCGATGACGGGCCAAGCGGCGCCATGGTCACTGTGATCGAGCGTAATAGCATTTCGAACAGCCGCGGCCTCGCCGTCGTGGAAGAGCGCGATATGGTTATGCTCAGCGAAGCGAGGGCGGAAGCCGCACCCGCGACTGCGCCTACAGTCCCGGCTCAAGCAACCTGGCTACAGGCGATCGAGCCCGCGCCGACTTTGCTCTTTCGCTTCTCGGCGATCCGGTTCAATTGCCACCGCATCCATTACGACCGCGACTACGTCACCAAGGTCGAAAAACTTCCCGGTCTGGTAGTGCAAAGCTCGCTCGTATCACAGCTCCTCATGGAAATGTGCCGCAAGGAGCTGCCGGCGCGCGAACTAAAATCTTTTGATTTTAAAAGCGCTCGGCAAATTTACGACACCGGGAAATTTACCATTGCCGGAACCCCCGCCGCCGATGGTCGTGAGGCCCAACTGTGGGCGCTGGACGCGGACGGCAGAGTCGCCATGACCGCCACGGCAAAGTTTGCTTAGTGCCTAGTGTTAGGCATTGAGAGAGGCTGAATGAAGTTCAGCGGTTGGCAACGACTCTGGATCGTATGAGTTATCACGTTCGGGGCGTTCTATCTTTCTTCGCATAGATCGGAAGAAAAGCTGTATCACGACTGGGCGAACGATTTGATCGGCTATTTGATCGAGCAGTCATCTCACTTGCGAGGGTCATACGTTGTGTTCGGTTGGAACCCAAGGCTGTCTCGCCCAAAAGTTCAATCGTTTAAGGTTATGGGATCGGATGGCGAGTAAGAAAATTCTGCAAGGCCGCCAGCGCTCCGTTGCCGTCCCAGAAAGTCATGTGCTTAACGCCGTCAATGAGCGCCAGCTCTGCGCCGGGAACTAATTCAGCTAATTTCTTTGCGGTGCCGGCGGGAGTGCTGCCGCCGCGATTGACGTCGTCGGCGGCGCCGCAAAGAATCAGCGTCGGCACTTTGATCCTACCGGCATGACCCAAGGTGTCCCAAGTCCGCCGCGCTGCGGAATGGTGAAGAAACTGTTCGGGGCTGGTCTGGCCCTGCCACAGAGCTTGAGAAAGCGCCGCGACCACCTCGGGGTGTTCGCTGAAAAACACCGGGTTAAACGCCATATGAGTATTTTCCACGTGGCCGCGAATAAAACGTTCGAAACCCTGTTCGCGAATCTCGCGCTCCTCATCGTGGCTGGCTTGGCGCGGCCCGCCTTCCGTCGCCTTCGTTCCCGCCCCCACGCCCGCCATCGTCAGAGTCGCAATCAAATCCGGCCGCTCAATCGCCATGGCCTGAACAATTTGTGCGCCCAGAGCGAAGCCCACAGCGTGGCAACGCCTAACACCCAGATGAGCTAAACACGCGATCGAGTCACGAGCGAATTGACTGATCGTATAGCCGTGATCCGGTTTGCTGCTTTGACCGGTGCCGCGAGGGTCGAAAATAATCGTCCTGAACCGCTTGGAAAGAAACGGCACGACCCCCACCTTCCAGGTCTCACAGGGCCACCAGGACGGCGGCGCAAGAAATACCGCCTCGCCCGGTCCGGAATCCTCGTAGTAAATCTGAACATCTTCTAAGTTTGCAGTGGGCATTTCATCCTCGGTAGACCTTCGGGTCTATACATTGTTTTCGGCGACGTCTGTCAGTGCTTGACGCCAAGAAAATTTTTCTCATTAAGCGCTTTAACGATGTCCTGGACGTAGTTCTTGATCGCGGTATCAACGTTATCCGGCATCGTGGTTCTGAGAGTGCCGGTCCAGACCACTTCATTCTTCGCTAAGTCATAAAGTGTCGCCTCTGAGGTATACACCTCATAGCGGTCCACCCGCGGCGCGCCGTACCATGGGTACCAGGATGCAGAAACGTTGCTGCCGAAAATACCAAAGCCGAACGAAGGGAAAAAACTTGGGCCGAGCTCGGTCTTGTGCTCCACCCCCACCGCTCGCACGATGAGCGCTGCATCGGCGCCGGCCTCTTTTGCCGCTTGTTTGACTTTCGCTTGCTCGATCTTTCCGTCTTCCGGGAAATATCGGTAGCTCGGCAGCGCCTCCACCCCGGCTGGCCTAAGCTGGACGCCAAACTCATCTTCGCAGTTGCGCCGGATACTGGCATGCCCATCCAGACAGCTCACCATGATCTTTTTGAAAGAAGAGGACCTATAAGCGGGATTGCTCCACTCGCTAACGACCATTCGTGAGGCAGCGCAGCCGGCAAGGTTCAGCATTAAAAAAACAACGGCGATCATAAAAACTCGCCAAGACCTCATTCGCATATTTCCGCCCTTCCTGTTCGACCCATACGCAAGCAACGATAAAATCATAACAAGTGAATGAGGCTTTTCGAAGGGCGCGCCGGCGTCAACACAACCCAAGATAAAAACAGGAGAGCAGAACCGCGGTTAAAACAAACCGCATCATACGCTTCTTTACTCATCGCCGTTAAGATCGCAGACGGTGAACGTTTGAAACTTGAACATTCTTTCGAGTTTCTATCGGGCCGCAACGGCGTCTCTCCGCTCTAACGCCACGAGATAATCTGTCACTCCCTGCGATGGCGTTTCTTTCGGCATGCCGCGAAGATTCCTTATCAGCGCCTTCAAGTCGCCCATGCTTTCGTACAGCGAGACGATACGATCGAAGTACCGAAAATACGCCAAATCATGACTGAGCTTGGCTTCAACTACGGTGCCGGGGTGCTGTCCTCGGGTCTGGCGCTCAAAGTGACGGTGATAGGTCGGAAAAGAGGGAATCAAAGCGACAATCTTCTCCTTGGCGCTGTCGATATCTTCGCTGCGAAAAATCTGCTCCGCCGCCGCGACTAGCTGATTGAGCTCCCGTGACAACTGTAGTTCCTCATCGACCAGGGCCTGCGCAATCTGAAGATTGGCTAAATCGGACTTGCGTTTGAAGAACTCCACCGCTGCCAGGGAACCCAGCGGCGTGATAAGCGATTCTTCGATCTCCCAGGGCAGATCGAAATTGCGATCGCCGTGCAGGTCCTCATGGATTACCACGGCGACGCGCCGCGCGGCTGCCTCTCGCGCGAAACTGACGGTAGTTACAGAACGGGCATCGGCAAATTCGTTACCCTGGCGGTAATAGGCACTGTAGCCATCGACCTTGTAGACCTGTTCGAACGGAACTTCTTCCTTGACGCTAGAAAAGCCGATGGCCAAACGAACGTCGATGGGACTGTGCAAAGCCACGGTACCGGCGCGCTGCAGCCAGAGCCACAACATGGAAGACGGCGCTCTTTGCGTGCTGGTCCGTGCCAGAGATTCCGTCGGTTCAATACCAAGCTCTCTTTCGAAAGCCTTTATTTCATGGATGGTGATCGACGCATCGCGAAGCAGCTGGCGTTCGTTCTCGATGGGCATCCGCGTTAACGTACAGGAAGTACTCAGAAAAGCCAAAACGATGGCGGCCGCTGGCTGCAAGCGGCAGGATAAAGTTCTTCGCACAGCCAAACGGATCTCGATACAGGCAGATGTGATTGCGATCATGCGCAAAGATGACGTGCGCTGCGCGCTCAGGACTTGGCAACCTCTTCCTTCTTTCGATTACAGATGTCGAGCGCGGCCATCGCATAGACTTTGGTGCAATTGACCATATTCTCAATACCCACGCCGCGGCGAACACCGGTGGGCGAGTCCCACTCAGCGGGTGCCTTGGTTTCCGTCGGATCGATCAGGTGAGTGCCAAAACCGGGTCCGTAAGTGATGCTCGGCACGCCATAAGCCGCAATGCGCGAGCCATCGCTGGTGATACCGTAGCGGATCGGTTTGGAATAAGGGACCGGCTTGCTGAAAACAGTCTTGTGCGCTCGCTCCATCGCTTTAACGACGTACTCGCTTTTGGGAATCTCGTAACCATCCGTCGACAGATAGAGATCGACGCGAACGCCGAGAATATCGCCTTCACGCTTTTGCACTTTGGCACACACCTGTTCCAGCTCGCGTTTGATCGCCAGCGGTGCGGTGCCGGGCAAGGTCTTCACGATGACGAAAATATCGGTTGTCGGGCGCGTTCCCGGTTTAAAGGGGTTGCCGCCGTCGATGGCGCCAATCTGTACCGTCGGCAGCATGAATTTGTGAGTGTATTTTCTTTGATACTCTTTCTCCCAGTCTTGAATCGCCTGCGCGACTTTGGCCGCTGCGAGAACAAACTTTGTCGCTTTGCCGTCGACGCTCACGCGCGCCCAGATCAGTCCGGCATTGCCGATCTGCAAATGCAGGCCGGTGGGCTCGCCGATGATGCACATATCGGCCATCACGCCATGGTCCATCATATAGCGCGCGCCGACGCCTGCGCCGCGATAATTCTTGCCCTGAAACCTGCCGACCTGGGCCTTTTCAATTTCCCCGACAACTCCGGAGATAATCAGGTCGCCCTTGAGTCGCACTCCCGCTTTCTGAAGCGCCGCCACAGCTTCGATATAGCAAGGAAACGCGGCCTTCATATTCACCAGACCGCGGCCGTAAATGCGGTCATCGTCGACCACCGTTTCCTGCGGATTATCGAAGTGGTCCATATGCGCGCAGAACATCAACGTCGCGCCGCTGCCTGTGCCTTTTAGGCTGGCGATGACATTGGGCCTTCCTTCCTCGACTTCTTGATACTTAACTTCCATCCCAAGCTTTTGGAATTCGCCGCCCAGGTACTCCGCGACTTCTTTTTCCTCACCGGTAATACTGACGATATTCGCCAGATTGCAGGCCATTTCGACGATTCGCTCACGATCTACCTGCTCAAGCACTTGTTGCATTAGTTCTCATCTCCTCGTGGTGTGGGTATTATAGCCAGAACGTTGTCTAACACACCGGCGTTACTGCTGACAAGGAAATCATCGACGGACCACGACCATTTGCCTAGATTGTCACGTCGAAGCCGATGTGCTTTTCTAGGGTCTGGCAAGGAGGAAGAAGAATATGTACGGCTGGCGCGCAAAAATTGGTCACGTCGCTCCGTCTCGCGGCGACACTCTGGTGTACGAGTTTTATCAAATGATGCCGGCGGGTTTCATGATACTGAACAGCACGGGAACGATCCGTCAACTTGTCGATGCGGATTTCGAACGACAGTTGCAGCGTATCGAAGAAGCAGCCCAGGATCTGGTCGAGAACAAGTGTGATGCGATCATTATCGGCGGTTCGCCGCTGTTCACCAAGCTTGGCCATGGCAGCGATATTGAAATGGGTAAGAAGTTAACCGCAAAATTCGGCGTTCCCACCGCACCCGGGATCACCGGTGAAGTGGAAGCTTTAAAATCGCTCAACATCAAAAAGCTCGTGGTCGCCACTCCCCATGAAGACTCGCTCAATGCGCGAATGAAAGCCTTTCTCGAAGCATCCGGTTTTAAGGTTCTAAAAATACAAGGCTACGGCGTGCGCAAGAACGCCGATCTCACAGATATGGACATCCACGCCGCCTATAGGATCGCCAAAAAACTCTACGAGCAGGCGGCCGAGGCCGACGGCGTCTTCGTCCCTTGCCCGCGCTGGCCCACCATCACCGATGTCGATCTATTGGAACGTGAGATTGGCAAGCCGGTGGTAACCAGTTGCCAAGCCTATATCTGGCATGCCCTGAAGATGGCCAAGGTCAAACAACCCGTCGAAGGTTTCGGCCGGCTGATGGCGTCGCTGGGGAATTAGTTGTTTTGCGAACCGGCGAGCCTAAATGGCCACACCTTCTGGCTTCTGGCTCATCGATATAGGGAAATGGATCGAACCGGGATGCTTTGCTTTTCGAAACTTATCTCTTCCGGCCGAAAACATCCTTGAGCAAATCGGTCACTCGCGCAGCCGGATTGGTGCGGATTTTCTTTTCCTCTTGACCGACAACAAAGAAGAGTCCGTCGGATGACTTTTCAGTCACGTACTGATCAATATCGAAAGCAATGCTTTTAGCGAACGGCACGCTTTTATAGCGCCCGATCAGATCGTTGTATTGCCGTGTGACGCCGACATCAGACATGACGGTTTCGACCGTAGGCCTGAACGCTGCGTGGAGCTTCTTCGAAGTCTTCGCTTTGAAATAATCCGTCGCCGCCGTATCGTTGCCGTTCAAAATCCTGCTCGCGTCATCGAAGCTCATTTGGCCGATGGCATCCCAAAATATCTCTTTCGCAAACGGCACCGACTTCTCGGCGGCGCGATTCATACTGACGATGAACTCGTCGATCTGCGGGCCGTAACCGACCAGACGGAGCGGCTGTTCCATGTTCTGGAGCGGTCTCGGCATCAGGATTTTGATCGCCTTATTATTGAGAAAGCCGTTAAGAGAGCCGGTCTGAAGCACGGCCTTTTCCGTTCCCATCTTGAGCGCTTCCTGGAGGCCCGAGCCAATCTTGGCGTCACCGAGCCCCTCGCCGCTACCGCTCATGACGCCGCCCAATCCTTTTAAGACTTTATCGAATTGCGCCCAGGCTGGACTTGCGGCCAGGCACAAAAACAACAACGTTGCGACAACCTTGATCATTAGAATGCTCCTTTTGTTGCACAAGCAGGTCACAGCCGGCGCGGCGCACGAATAGGGGCGGGTGGGTGAGTTATGCGGGTTATTTTACCTTTTAAATGCCGTCGGCCGACGATTCGCCTTCACCCAACCGCGGATCGCTCAGCGCCGCCGCAAACGCGGCGTCGATCATAAGATTGATGATTTCATCTTTAGCTTCATGGGGTGAAAGTCGAAAGGCCGTACGCAGCGGCTGGATCGCGGGTTTCCAACGGCCCATGCTAATGTAAGACCTGCCCAGGTAGAGATAGCCTTGCGCGGACTTGGGATTTTCGATGGTCGATCGCTTGAAATGATGAATGGCGGTATCGAAGTGGCCTTGGTTGAACAAAGCCAGCCCCTCCTCGAAACTATCGGAGCCGGGATTAGAGACTTTGAGCGTAGAACACGAGCTCAGAAAAACGACCGCGAGCATCAAAGCTAATGGAGCAAACGTCTTTCGCACGTTGCGATGACCTTCCACGTTTACCATTAGACGACGGTCCGCCGTTTTTATGCCAAGAGCGGCAGATTTTTATTTCCCAAATGCCGTCTTGAGCATCGGCTCCAGCTCGCCGCGCTCATGCAATTCATGCACGATGTCGCAACCACCGACAAATTTCCCGTCGATATAGATCTGCGGAATAGTTGGCCAGTTTGAATAGCGTTTGATACCATCGCGCACCGCCGCATCCGCCAAAACGTCTTCGGTTGCAAACGGGACCCCATAGGATTTGAGAATCTCCACCGTGTGAGCTGAAAAACCGCACTGCGGAACGTCCGGTGTGCCCTTCATAAACAGCATCACCTTATTGCCTTTAACTTTCGAATCAATTTGCGTCAGAACATCTTCTGCCATGACCTATTCTCCTTCTTAATCTGCGTACTCACGATCCAAGCTTTTCCCATTGCGCCGGAGTGAACGTCTTGAGGGCCAGCGCATGGATGCGTTGATCCCCCATGGCGTCTTGAAGCGCGGCATAAACCATCTGGTGTTGCTCGATCAGACCCTTGCCTTCAAATGCCGGTGACACGATCAACACCTGCCAGTGGTCCCCGCCACCGGTAAGATCCTGCGTTTCGATGGTCGAGCCGGGCAGCGTTTTTTCCAACGTAGTTTTGATTTCTTCCGGCGTAATCATAGTGAGAGCTTACCGAGTTGGTTCTTCCCTTGCAAGCTCTAAAATGGCGCTTTGCTGAACGTTATGCCTGAGGATCGAAATCAGCTCGTACTTTCTTCATCATCGCGCGTAAATCCATGCGCAGCTCGTCGAGCGTCGGCCGGCCCAAGTACCAGTAGCCACAGTAAAGGTTGTGGACGGTCAAGTCCGGCATAAGCGAGAACGTATAGGGAATCGCCGTAACGCCGCGCGATTTCGATGTCTCGGTCATGTCCAGCGCTTGAACGACTTTGCGGTCGTGATCGCTGAGAAACGGGAACTCGGCGCCGAGACCGGTTCGAAAAGCCGCATTGATCTCGGGCGCGTCGACACTCACGACCACCAGCTTACAATAGTTGATTGCCAATTCTTTTTGAAACTCGACATAATGGCGCAACTGCACCTGGCATTTCCCTCACCAGTAGCCGCGATAAAAGGAGACGATTATCGGAAACTTGCCGGCGTACTGCGAAAGTTTAACCGCTTGGCTGTCATGATCGATCATTGCGAAATCGGGAAATTGCTTGCCGATACTTTGATTCATGGTTTTCTCTTCCTTGGTCGTAGTTTAAGTCGTTGCCGGCGCACTGAAGTATCACGGTTTTATAGCAAATCGCCTGATGCGTCAATTGGCCGGTCTGAGCCAATCACGTGCTTCAAGAGCTTGCCCGGTCACGCCAATGGAATCGTTTGACGCCAAATGAACGAACAGCGGTGTAATTTGCTCCGGTACAGGAAGGGTCAGCGGGTCCTCTTCCGGATAGGCCGCCGCGCGCATGGCGGTACGAGTAGGCCCTGGGTTCACGCTATTTACGCGAATACCGAACTCTCGAACCTCGTCCGCCAGGGTTTGGGTAAGTCCTTCGACACCGAACTTAGACGCCGCATAGGCGCCCCAGCGGGCCCTGCCGGTTCGCCCCACGCCCGAGGAAACGTTGATGATCGAACCCTGGCGCTGCGCCATCATCGGCTTGAGAACGCATTGGGTCGCCACAAACAAACCGGTCAAGTTGACACGAACCACATCTTGCCACTGCTCAATCGGATACTCGGCGATAGGCACGCGCGGTCCCACCAAGCTCGCGTTATTGACCAGAACCTGAATCGGGCCAAATTTCTTTAAAGCGGCTTCAACGATGCGCCTGGCGTCGTTCACTTCGCCGACATCGCCGGCGCAACCGTCGACCTGCGCATCGAGAGCGCGCAAATCGCGCACGGTTTGCTCGACCTCGCTCGGGTTGCGCGCGCAGATAAAGACACCGGCGCCTTGGTGCGCGTAAGCGGCGGCCACTGCTTTGCCGATACCCCGAGTAGCGCCGGTGACGAGGGCAACTTTACCGGCTAGTTTTTTCTCATCCATTCTTGCCATGCGGTACTGCGTATACCATAGTTAACTATCTCATGAAATCAATGAATAGTTATCAGCGGCTGTTTATCTTCTTACTTTGCGCGCTGGCACTCACCTGTATACTCAGCCCATGGTTTGCGCTCGGCGCCGATGAGTTCGTTGATCGATGGCGATTGGAACGCTATCCGTTCTCGCGCATCTTCAATCGCACCTTCATGATTTCGGCAATCGTTCTATTCTTTCTTTTCCGCCGTTTTCTCAAAATCGGCAAACTCTCCGGGTTAGGTATCGTGCGCCTGCGGCAAGGCCGCGGAGACCTGATCATCGGCTGGACATTGGCGGTAAGCTCAATGGCGGGTTTAATCATCGCCATGTCGATCGCCGATGTGTTTGAGCCGTATTTTCGGCTTTCCTTGTCGCGATCTCTATCCCGCGCCGCCAGCGCGCTCGCTTCCGGAGTCTTTGCCGGATTTCTCGAGGAGATTTTTTTTCGCGGAATTCTTTTTAAAGAATTGCTTCAGCACGGCCGGCGGGTTCGCGCCTTCATCCTGGCGAATTTATTTTATTCCGCCGTTCATTTCGTTAAGCCTGGAGAAGCCTACTTTGTCGACCAATTCGACCCGCTTGCAGGATTTCGCCATCTCTTTTACACGTTCACGCCGTTTTTAGACCCCGTGACTCTTCTCCCCGGCATTTTCGGTCTGTTCCTGATCGGCTTCGTATTGAGCTATGCATTCCTGCGCACGGGAAATTTGTATTTAGCCATCGGCTTGCATGCGGGATGGATATTCAGTCTGAAATCGAACCGAATTTTTGGTAATTACACGCGTGACGATCTGGGCTGGCTGTTCGGATCTGCCGATCCCAAGATCGTCAGCGGCGTTGCCACCTGGATAGGAGTCCTGATCGTGCTCGTGCTAGTGCACGGCTTGACCCGAAACCGCTGCGGGCTTGCCGTTGGCCGCTCGTCGTCAAAAGAGGTTTAGTTTTCCCATCCATCACGGGCCGTTCGCGAAAAATCTCTGCGATCCAGGTTGGCAAATTTCATTTTAGATTTAACCGTTGACGTCTAAGAATCGCCTGGCTTAGAATCCGCGCATCTAAACAACGCACAGGAGGAATGAAGATGGCGGAACAAGCTAAAATCGTCACAGGAATCGGCAAGGCCGAGTTGCACCGTATTCTCGTCCGCGGATACGATCTCAATAAAGACCTGGTGGGCAAAATCACTTTCACCGACATGACCTCGCTCATGCTGCGCGGACGGCTGCCGACGCCGAATGAAGCGAAGATGCTCGACGCGCTGCTGGTTATTCTCGTCGAGCATGGGATGGTGTCGCACGTGATCGCGGCGCGGCTGGTCTATCATTGCGCTCCGGAAGCGATTCAAGCGGCGGTGGCCGCCGCCCTCTGCGGTGCCGGCAGCGTGCATCTTGGATCGTCGGAATGGTCGGCCAAAATGCTCACCGAAGCACTGCCGCCGGACAGCAAAGACCCTGATCTTGAGGCAATTGCCGGTGCAATTTTCGACGATTATTCGGCAAGAAAACAACGCATGCCGGGCATTGGACATCGCACTCATGCCGAAGGCGACCCGCGCGCCGAGACCCTCTTCGGAATCGCCAAAGATACCGGCATCTATGGCAATTATTGCGAGCTGCTTCAAATGCTTTCCAAAGTTGCCGGAGAGCGAAGAACGAGGCTGATACCGGTCAATGTCACCGGCGCAATTGCCGCGATCGCTTTGGATATGGGCTTTCCGTGGCAAATCACTAAAGCGTTCGCATTGATCGGCCGCACGCTCGGGGTCATGGGGCACATCGCCGAAGAGATCCGCAATCCCATGGCGACGCAAATCGACGCCGCCATCAAACAAGCGATCGTCTATGAGCCGTACCGAACCTGATATCCTGCTGACCGGCACGCCCGCGCCGTAATTTGCGCCTCCTCGGTCTTTCTGTTGTAATGCCGCCAACGACGGAGGATCCGCCGGGGTAAAGGAGAACAGTATGAGCTACCAGAATATTCTGACCGAGCGTATCGACAAGATCGGCGTGATCACTCTCAACCGTCCGGAAAAATTAAACGCCATGAGTTACGAACTGGCGTGCGAGCTCGATACCGAACTGACGAAGATCGAGAACGACGAAAGCATCGGCGCCGTCATTTTGACCGGCGCCGGTCCGCGGGCGTTTTCCGCGGGCGGGGATATTCACCAGATGGCAAAATCGAGCGCCGAGGAACTGGCCGCGCGCACTGAGGTGCGAAGTCGGGCCAACTGGCATATCGCCACCTTCGCCAAGCCGATCATCGGCGCCATCAACGGTCTAGCCTACGGCGCGGGGGCACAACTTTCTTCGATGTTGGACATTCGCATCGGCTGCGAGCTCACGGAATTTCGGTTCCTGGCGGCGCGATATGGGCGCGTCAACTCTTCCTGGTCGCTGCCTCTTATCGTGGGTATGCCCAAAGCCAAAGAGCTGCTCTATACCGGACGAGCGGTCAAAGCCGATGAAGCCGAAAGGATCGGCTTGCTCAATGGAGTCGTGCGATCCACTGAGCTGCGCGTTGCAGCCATCGAGATGGCGCGACTCATCAGCGAAAATGATTCACGCATGGTGCAAGGGATCAAAAGACTGCTGCATGAGGACATCGGCATGGACTGGCGCGGGCGTTTTGATAACGAACAAAACGCCAGGAAGAGCCGGCTGAAATCTAATCATCCGCGCGAAGGATTCAAGGATTTTTTGAACCGCAAAGGAATCCGAGGTTAGCTCGGGAATACAAGTGAATTCACACGGATCGTGCCAGCCGCGGGGAACATCGCTCACGAGCGCACTTGTTCCGCTGATCAAGACGATCTTGCTTTCACGCCTTAAACACGCGTCCGTTTAGCCGCGGCGTTCTGAACCGCCTCGCCGTCGATGGCTCGTTCGAGCAGCGCATCCGGCACGGTTGTAAGCTCGGCGGCGTCATCCTTGAGGGCGCGGTGCTCAACCGCCCGCGACAACACCTCATTTTTGGTCGGACCCTGTTTTTTGCCCATGAACGGCTTGGCGATGAGGTAGACGACATCGCGCAACGGCATGTGGCGCAAGAACCGGCGCAACAGACGGAAAGTTTGCACCGGATAATGGGTCAGCTTATAGCGAAACAGCCGGCGCAAACCGGCGGCGCGCTCCTCGTTGATGACCGGTCCCGATAAACAAGTGGGATCGATTTCCGAACATTTGAAATATTTGTACCAGTCCGCCGAATCATCGACCAGATTGCGCGCCACGTATTCTTTCCAAAGCGGCGTGCCGCGGTAGACACACAGACGGTTGAAGCCAAAGGTATCAAGCTTTAAGCGCGAGGCGAAATCGAACGTGGCGCGCATGTCCTCGACGGTCTCGTCCGGGCTGCCGACGACAAAAAATCCGTGCACGATTTCGATCCCGGCTTCTTTGGCGTTATCGACCGCGCTCTCGACCTGTGCCAGAGTTTGATCCTTCTTTAACCGGTCGAGAACCTTCTGGCTGCCGCTTTCCACGCCGAACATAATGGTGCGGCAATGCGCCTTGGCCATCGCCGGGAACAAGTGTTGCGCGGTGGAGTCCACCCGCCCTTCGCAGCCCCATTGGATGGTGACGCCGGCGTCATTGATTCCTTTGCAAATCGCCTCGATGCGCTTGGGCTGCAGGAGAAAATGGTCGTCAACGAAATACACCGAGCCATAGCCAAGTTTCTGCAAGTGCGTGAACTCGTCGATGACATGCTGCGCGCTGCGCGAGCGCCACTTGCCCTCATTGAAAATCGGAATGTCGCAGAACACACACGGCCAGGGACAGCCGCGCGAAGTCTGCATCGTCGTAAAGCGCTCCATCGACAAAACAGCGGGCACGTCGAGCGGCATGGATTCGACAAAATCGAGCGGCAAGCTCTCGCGATCCGGAAAGGGCCATTGGTCAAGATGGCGGTCCAACGTGCGGTTCGGATTATTGACGACCTGGCCGTCCTTGGTCCAGGTAAGGCTGGCGACGTCGGCAGGATCCTCCAGGCGCTCAAGTAGATCGAGGATGAGCTGTTCGCCGTCGCCGCGGCAGACAAAATCCACCTCGGGACACTGGAGCTTGACGAGCTCAGCATTCAACGTCGCGAAAACCCCGCCGAACGCCAGGTGCACGCGCGAATCGATTGCACGGATCTGACGCGCAAGGACCTTCGCATAGGGATAGCTTGTCGTACTTAAAAAGCTCAATCCGACGAGAACCGGTTGCTGGCGGCGAATTTCGTCGATAATGACCCTG
>WHTF01000100.1 GCA_009379725.1 Deltaproteobacteria bacterium | reverse complement strand
GTGCGTTTTGTAAAAATTGGACTTCTACCACGGGCTGCTAGGGGCAGGGATGGGGACGCTGTTGACTAGTTGGACAAAGTTCTCGTTAGGATCTTCGAAACCCCCGAGGTCGACCCCGTTCATGGCACGGCCTGTCCACATCGAATATTACTGTAATCGGCAGGTGAGCGGGCAGGCAAACCACTCAAAAGCGAAACATAAAAAAAGGCCGGCCTTTTTATTGAAATACCGAATCTGAACTTAGTGCCGCAGGCTGCAGAACTCTTCGTAATCGATCAGCTCTTTGATGGTCGGCTTATCGCCGCACATCGGGCAGTTGGGATCGCGACGCAGTTTCAGCGTATTGATTTCCATCGTCAAGGTATTGAAGCAAACCAGCCGGCCCGTCAGGGTGTCACCCTTGCCGAGAATGATCTTGATCGCTTCCAAGGCTTCGATGACGCCGATCAAACCCGGTAGAACGCCCAATACGCCGGCTTCGGCGCAACTCGGCGCCATTTCGGCCGGAGGCGGCTCCGGATATAAGCAACGATAGCAGGGGCCTTTACCAGGATAGAAAACCGTTGCCTGGCCCTCAAATTGGAAGATGCTGCCGTGGACATTCGGCTTGCCGGTCAAAACGCATGCGTCGTTGACCAGATAACGGGTCGGAAAATTATCGCAACCATCGACCACGAGATCATAATCCTTCAGGATCTCCATGATATTATCGGACGTCAGCTTGGCGTGATACGGAATCACCTTCACATCGGGATTGAGAGCTTCGAGAGTCTTCTTTGCCGATTCGACTTTAGGCGTTCCAACGCGGTCGTTGGCGTGCAGTATCTGGCGCTGCAAGTTGGAAATATCGACGACGTCGTTGTCGATGATGCCGATCGTTCCAACCCCTGCCGCAGCCAAATAGTAGGCCGACGGCGAGCCCAGACCGCCGGCGCCGATCATAAGCACTTTAGCTTGCAGCAACTTTGCTTGTCCCTCCTCGCCGACCTCGGGCAACAGAAAATGCCGGCTGTAACGAACCAGTTGCTCCGGCGTATATTGAAAATCTTGCACCCACTTATAGCCGGCGTTTTTCCAAGCGGCATACCCTCCGGACATGGAGGTGACATTCTGATAGCCCATGTCCTTCAAGATTTTGCCGGCCAGAAGCGACCGAGTCCCGCCGGCGCAGTACGCAATGATCGGCGTGTCCTTCTCGGGCACCACCGTGTCAACTTTTATCTCAAGAAAACCACGCGGCAAGGAACGCGCTCCGTCGAGATGCCCCTCGCGCCATTCATCCTTTTCTCTAACGTCAAGTAGAACATGCGATTTCCCGTTATTGGTCAGAAGATCGTTCACCTGCTGCGCGGTCACCTCCGGGATGTCCTTGCGCGCTTCGGCCATCATATCCTGAAACGTCTTGGCCATGATTCCTCCCTAATGAAACTATTTTGTTCTTGGACCTTGTAGGTCTAAGTTAAGCTCCGCCTAAAACAATGTCAAGGAATACAACAATCACGGTGTGCCATTCAGTGCAAGGCGTACTATGAGCATAACTATTTTTTCGCATAATTTCTTAGCATTCTGCCGCCGGGTTCAAGCTTATGATGGCAGACTCCTATCGTGTCTTGGGATCGAGAACATCCCTCAGCGCATTTCCCAGCGTGTTAAACGCCAGAATAGTCAGAACAATAGCCGCCGCCGGGAAAAAAATAACGTGCGGGTATGCGCGCATCGCGCGCCAGCCGTCTTGCGCCAAGGTTCCCCAGCTGGTGCCCCAATTGCTATACGGGTCGTTAATGCCAAGACCGATGAAGCTGAGGGTGGATTCGGCTAAAATCGCGGTCGGAATACTGAACGTCAGGGTCACCAGGATCGGCGCGAGAATATTCGGTAGGATATGACGCAACAGGATCCTGCGCCAAGACGCACCCAGGGCCCGGGCGCCTTCAACGTAGACAAATTCCTTGGCTTGCAAAACCTGTCCGCGGCTGATGCGGGCAAAGCGGACCCAAGAGACCAAACCCAGCGCAAGCAATAGCCCGCCAACGCTTTTGCCGAACAACAGCGACAACAAAATGAACATCAGCATATCCGGCAGCCCGTAAAAAATATCGACGATTCGCATCATCAGGTTGTCTATATTGCCGCCCTTGAATCCCGACACCAGGCCGTAGGCAGTGCCGATGATCAGGGCCATGAACGCCGTTCCCATCCCAACGGTCAAGGAGACCCTCGCGCCAAACAAGACTCGGGTGAGCAGGTCGCGCCCGAGTGCGTCGGTGCCCATCCAGTGATTCCATGACGGGGTTTCTAATAAATTGTGTTCCTGAAGTCCGCCGGAATCGTACGGCGAGATCCATGGCGCGGCAAAACCAGTAACCAAGGCGATCAGAATAAAGACAGCGCTGGCGGTTGCCAAAACATCGAAGACGGGCGCCGTCCGATGCTGAATACCGGGTGTTTTCATGGGCGCATCATTCGGTGCGTATTCGCGGATCGATGAAGCCATAAAAAAGGTCGACGATGAAATTGGCGCAAACCAAAAGAGCTGTATAGATGAGCGTCACCCCCATGATCAACGGATAGTCCCGATCGGTAACCGCGGTGATGAAGAAACGGCCCATACCGGGAATCGCGAACACGTACTCGACTACGAAAGATCCGGCTAGAAGAGAAGCGGTCAGAGGTCCCATGACCGTCAGCACCGGAATCAATGAATGACTCAAGGCGTGTTTGACCAGCACAAGGCTTTCTTTGATTCCTTTAGCCCGGGCCGTGCGGATAAAGTCTTCCCGCAGCGCTTCGATCAAGGAAGAGCGCAGCAGCGCTGAGAGATATGCCGCCGGCGCGGCGCCCAAAGTGATGGTGGGAAGAAACGCGCTACTGAAAGTATCCCAGCGACCGGCTTGAAACCAGCCGAGCTGGAGAGCGAAGGCCCAAATCAAAACTGCGCCAAGAATGAAATGCGGCATCGATATGCCGAACGAGGCCCACATCATCAAGCACCGGTCGATCCAAGAGCCTCTATAATAGGCGGCAAACAAACCGACGGGTAGAGAAACGAGCAGGGCAAAGGCAATGGCCAGGACGCCTAGCAGCGCAGAGGTCGGCAGCGTATCGCGGACAATCTCATTGACGCCGCGATCCAAATACTTGTAGGACGGCCCCAGGTCGCCTTGCAGGATACCCGTCACATAACGGAGGTATTGTTTAGGCAGAGACTCATCGAGTTGGTATTTGGCTTCGAGATTAGCAACGACTTCCGGAGGGAGTTTACGCTCCCGGTCAAATGGCCCGCCGGGAGTTACATGCAAAAGGACGAATGTCAGTGTGGCCACCGCCCAGAGAACGAGCGCGCCATGGAAAATACGTTTCAGCAGAAACCGCGCCATTGATTGTTCATGTTTGCGCTGGCCGGAGCGCCGGCTCCGCGCAATGTGTCGACATCGTCGGAATCGATCACAACAAAGTTGTCAAATCTTCCTAGACATTCTGGCCCGAGGAATATTCCTCCAACTTTTTCTCAAGCCAACGGGTGTTCACATTGCCGATTCGATAATCGGCATCGTTGATGACGGCTTCCAGGAACGGAATTCCGGTGTCTATGCCTGCGACTCGAAACGCCGACAGCGCCTGTTTAGTCTTATGCGCCGCTTCAGCCCGATCCATGCCATGAACAATAAGCTTGGCCAGCAACGAATCATAATACGGCGGCACGAAATAACCGGAATAGCAGTGACTATCGACGCGCACGCCGTCACCACTCGGCGCCTGCCATTCGGTAATCCGGCCGGGGCAGGGACGAAAAGCGTGTTGAGGCGACTCGGCGTTGATCCGGCACTCGATGGCGTGGCCGTTGGACTGAACATCTGATTGCTTGAATGGCAGCGGTTGGCCGCCGGCGATCAAAAGTTGTTGGGCGACGAGATCTACCCCGGTGATCATCTCGGTGACCGGATGTTCCACTTGAATGCGCGTATTCATCTCGAGAAAAAAGAATTCCTCGGTGTCGTTGTCGTAGATAAATTCGATGGTGCCGGCATTTCGATAACCTATACTCCGCGCCAGCGTCGCCGCGGCACTGCAAATCCTTGCTCGGACTTCCGGCGTCAAGGCATAAGCGGGCGCTTCTTCGATTATTTTTTGATGACGGCGCTGCAGCGAGCAGTCACGCTCGCCAAGATGGATCACGTTGCCGAAATGATCGCCTAAGACCTGGACCTCGATGTGCCGCGCGTTGCCGACATAGCGTTCCATGTAAAGTGTGTCGTTGCCGAATGCCGCCCGCGCCTCTGCCGCGGCCGTTTTAAAAGTCGTTTCGATTTCGGCGGGGTTCGAAACCAGTTTGATACCCCGTCCGCCGCCACCGGCGGATGCTTTGAGTAATATCGGATAGCCGACTTTTTCCGCCAGAAGGGCCGCCTCATGCGGAGTTTTGGCGTGATCCGATCCCGGCACGGTGGGCACGCCTGAGGAGGCAGCGATTTGTCTCGCTTGAAGCTTGTCACCCATCTGGGTGATGTTGTCGGCGCTGGGGCCGATAAAGGTAATATTATTGTCAGCGCAAGCTTGGGCAAGCTCGGCCCGCTCGGAAAGAAAACCATATCCCGGATGAAGCGCATCGCATCCGCCGGCCTGTGCGGCCGCCACCAAGGTTGCGGTTTTCAAATAGCTGTCGATCGATCTGGGCGGTCCAATACAGATCGAGCGATTGGCCATCTTGGCGGCCAGGCTTTCGCGATCCGCTTCGGAAACGGCGGCGACGGTTTCGATTCCTAGAGACTGGCAGGCTTT
Organism: Deltaproteobacteria bacterium; assembly: GCA_009379725.1. Taxonomy (GTDB): domain Bacteria; phylum Desulfobacterota; class Binatia; order UBA9968; family UBA9968; genus WHTF01. The sequence continues at coordinate 9,032 of WHTF01000100.1, read as the reverse complement.
AATGACCCGGACGGCGATTTCACCGCGATTGGCAACGAAGACTCGGCTGACGCTCATGGTTTTACGAGAAAGAGCGTCTGGCCGTATTCGACAAATTGACCGTTTTGAGCGACGATCTCGACGACGGTTCCCTTAACCCCGGAGCGAACGCTATTGAAAACTTTCATGACTTCGATCAAACCGACCGTGGTGTCTTCAGTGATGGCGGCGCCTACCTGGGTGAAGGGCGCCGCACCGGGTTCCGGGGCGACATAAAAGGTGCCGAGAATCGGCGCGGTAATCGACACCAGGCCTTCAGCCGCCGCTCGCGCTTGGGCATTGGACGATTGCGTCTGTACCGGCGGCGCGGGCGCGACCCGCGCCGCTGTTGGAGCAGCCGCAGCGGCCGCCGCCGGAGCGACCGTTACGGTTTGCGGCGCCGAGTTCATCGGAATCGGATCGCCCTTGCTGACAGTGATCTTCAGTTCGCCGACTTCAAGTTGAAAGTAGTCGAACTTGGATTCGTCGATCAATTTCAATATATGCAGCACATCATCTTCGCTGAGTTCCATATTCTCGGCCTTTCTCGCTGGGTTTTGTTGCACTACGGAAGGATTCCGAAAGCGCTGGATTCTAGTGCCACCTAACATGAATATACGCCGCATGGCAAATAGCGCCCTCATCTCTTGTGGCCGTGTTGTTTGCGCAGGGCGCGATGAATCACGCCCCTACATCGGTCCTGATTTGACCGTTGTATCTCGCCAATAATCTGGCCGCTATTGTGCCGATGATGTTTCGACCGGACGTACGTGGCGCAAATCCATGCGAGCCATGGAATTGAACTCGAGCCCGGTAAAGCGGGGATTGAGCACAGTGCTTTCGCCGGTCCAAAATAGAGGAACAATCGGCAGGTCCGTTTCACAAAGAATCTTTTGCGCCTCATCGTAGTGTTTGGCGCGCTTCTTGGGATCGAGCTCTCGGGCGGCCAGCTCGATTAATTGATCATAACGTGGATTTTTCCAACGAGTGCTATTGTTACCGCTATTGGCAGTGAAAAGTTTCATGAAGTTGTCGGGATCCGGATAGTCCGCGCCCCAGCCTAAGCGGAAAACATGGGGCGGATCGTTTTGCAGTTTCTTTAAATAAACTTTCCATTCTTGATTTTCGAGCGCGACGACGACTCCCAAGTTTCGTTCCCACATGCCCTGAACGGCTTCGGCGACGAGCTTATGAACCTCGTCGGTATTATAGGCCAAAACGACGCGCGGAAAACCTTTGCCGTCGGGGTAGCCGGCCTCGCGCAGGAGACGCCTGGCTTCGGGTGGATTGAAGGGAACACCGATCTTGGAATTGTGCGCCAACATTCCAGGAGGGATCCAAGAGGAAGCCGGTTTTTCGCCACCCTGAAGAATCTTCGGAAAAGTACTGCGATCGATGGCCATGGCGAACGCTTTCCTGACCCGTGGATCGTTGAAAGGTTTTCGATCCGTCATGAATCCATAATAGTAGCCGCGCAGTTGAGGCACGTTGTGGAAACCCCGTTGTTTGGTCAGCCGCCTTTTTTCCAGTGTCGGGATGCTTTGATTGTCGATGAAATCCAATTGACCCTGTTCGTACATCGCCACGGCGGTGGTCTTCTCGTTCACCATGAACATGGAGATTCTCTCCATCGCCGGCTTGCCGAGAAAGTAATTCGGATTGGCGCGCAATTGAATTTCGTTCTCATGTTTCCACTGGGTCAACAGAAAAGGACCGTTCGTGACAATGTGCTCGGGATCGGTCCAGCGCGACGCGAATTTTTCGATGATATCTTGCCTTTGCGGGAAGGTCACTTCGAAGGTGGTGAGCGACAGAAAATACGACGCGGGATGGCGCAACCTCACTTCAAAAGTAACGTCGTCGAGCGCTTTTACGCCAATTTCACCCGCGTCCAAATTTTTGCTCTCGTGATACTCCTGCGCGTTGACGAGATCGAAAAGAATGTAAGCGTATTCCGACGCGGTTTTCGGATCGAGCAGTCTTTTCCAGGAATATTCGAAATCTTGAGCGCGCACCTTTTTGCCGTCACTCCACAAAACATCGTCACGCAAATGAAAGACTATCCTTCTGCCACTGTCGGCGATCTCCCACGACTTGGCGATGACAGGAGTGGGCTTCAGGTCTTCGTTTAATTCTGTCAGGCCGACCATCAGGTTGGCGATGACATTGAAAGAGACGTGATCGGTGGCCAATGACCAGTCCAAACTGGGCGGTTCGGTGCCGAGATTGACGCGAAAATGGTTATCGGAGCCTCCTGGGTTGGACTCCGGCGATGCCTTACAGGACACGCAAAACAGCAGCAGCGCCAGCATCAACGCGCCGTAAAAATGTCGTGATTTTTTAATCGTCGGCAGCAAAGGATGACTTGCTAATGAAAGATTCAACTATTAGTATCCGAAGCCGAAGAGTTCTTCAAGGAAAGATGGGAGAAGCTATGGATGGTAAAGACCTTTTGCAAAAGCACATCGTGGTCGAAGGACACCGGGACGTTTATGAGCAGCTGTACAGAACATCGGTGGGCGAATCGACGCCCATACGCGATGCGATCGCGCCTCGATTGGTTCGCGACGGCATCAATCTTTCGGTCTATGCCATCAGCGGCGATTCTTATTCCCATTCGCAAAATACCGGGCGCTATCTGGAAACGGCCCTGGAAAATATTGACCAGTTCCTGCAGGAAGCGCCGAAGTCCGAGGGCATGATGTCGATGGTCAAAACCCGCGGCGATCTGCCTGACCAAATCGAACCCGGGACGATCAAGTTTTTACTCCACTTCGAAGGTTGCATGCCTTTGCGCGGCAGTATCCAAAATCTCAGAAACTTCTACCGCCTCGGGCTCCGTTCGCTTCAGCCGGTTTGGAATTTTCGTAACGAGCTCGGCGATGGTGTATGGGAGCACCGAACCGGCGGCGGGCTGACGAATTTTGGTGTCGAGGTGATTAAAGAGGCAAACCGGTTAGGGATCATTGTCGATCTGTCGCACATGAACCGGGAAGGTTTTTTTCAGACGCTCGATGTCGCCACCGCGCCGGTAATCGTCAGTCACGCCAATGCTTGCGGCATGCTCGATAGCGTGAGAAACCTCGCCGATGACCAGATCAAAGCGATTGCCGATCAAGGCGGCCTCGTCGGCATCCTGGCCTTGCCGGAACGCGTCGGCGAAGGCGAGGTCGGCATCGAGGACATGCTGAAGCACATGGACTACATGATCAATCTGGTCGGCGTCGAGCATCTGGCTCTGGGCATGGATTTCGTCAAATATGACGGGCCACGAACGCTTAAAGACCGCCACCACCCTTTGCACAAAGATCCATTGATCAAGGGATTCGAGGAGATCGAAGACCTGCCCAACTTGATCGACGGCCTGCAGCAACACGGTTATCACGAAAAAGACATCGCTCTCATTCTCGGCGGCAACTATCTGCGCGTCCTGAAAAACATTTTGCCTGAGCAGTCGGTGATCTAAAAAATGGTTATACGGCTATGGCGGTAGGTAGCAAAGCGCCTCGTATCGACGGGATCGCGAAGGTCACGGGCCAGGCGAAGTTCACCGGCGATCTGAACCTTGCCGATTTGGTGGAAGCAAAAGTTTTACGCAGCCCGCTTCCTCATGCGATAGTCGAATCCATAGATATTCAAAAAGCCGCGGCTCTTCCCGGAGTGGTTGCGGTCCTTACCCGCGACGACATCAAAGACATTGATCCGTTCTATGGCAATTGCCTGCGCGACCGGGCGCTGGTTGCCCTGGACAAGGTGCGTTTTGTCGGCGAGCCGGTGGCGGTGGTCGCAGCGGAAAATGTTTTAATTGCCGAGGAAGCGCTATCGTTGATCGATGTTCACTACGACGAACTACCGTGTCTCTCGACGGTTGACGATGCGCTCGCGCCGGGCGCGCCGCTGCTGCACGAAACGACCGCCGGAGCCGGAGAGTTTCACGATATTGCCATCTTGGGCACCGCGATGAAGCCCAACGTCTGCCACTATGAGCAATACACCAAAGGCGACGCCGCCCGCGGTCTGGCCGAAGCGGACGAGATCATCGAAGAGACTTTCGAATTCCCGATGATTTACCAGTATGCCATGGAACCGCATACCTCCGTGGCGCGTTTCAGCGATGAAGGCATTGCCCTTTGGACTTCCTCCGCCCATCCGTTCTTGGTCCGATCCGAACTGGCGCATATGTTTGGTCTGCCGCACGCCAAGGTCGAAGTGATCGTGCCCTACGTCGGCGGCGCCTACGGCAGTAAATCGTATTTTAAAATCGAACCCTTGATAGTTGCCATGGCGCGCAAAACCGGCGGGCGGCCTGTGCGTCTGGCGCAAAGCGTCCCCGAGTCGATGCTGACGACGAGGCGCCATTCGGCGCGGGTGCGAATAAAGACCGGCTTCACGCGAGATGGCACACTCATGGCCCGTGAAGCGGAAGTCGTGATGGACACCGGCGCCTACGCCGATAACGGCCCGCGGGTTGCCAAGCGCGCCATCAGCCGCATGATCGGGCCGTACAAGCTTGCCCATTGCAAAGTCGATGTTACCGCCGTCTACACCAACAGCGTGCCCGCGGGTTCGATGCGTTCCATCGGCGGACCGCAAACCATCTGGGCGTTGGAGTCGCACATGGATTCCATTGCGCACAGACTTGGCTTCGATCCGTTGGAATTTCGTTTGCGCAATCTGCTCCAGCGCGGCGAGGAATTGAAAAGCGGCGCGACAACCGTCGATGCGGATCTTCGGCAAGGCACGAAAGTCGCCGCCGGTGCCGTTAACTGGGGTACCTCGCCCCGCCGCCTGAGCAAAGGCGAGGGTGTCGCCGTCGGTGTATCGGATTCCGAAGCGATGCCGGTATCGGTGGCATTGGTGCGGCTTCTCGCCGACGGCAGCGTCATTTTAATAGCCGGCACCACCGAAGTGGGGCAGGGGGCGCGGACAATCTTAAGTCAACTCGTCGCGCAGGAACTCCATTTGCCTTTGGAGCGCGTCACCATGCGTGGTACTGACACTCTGGCAACGCCGTTTGACCGCTCGACGGGAGCCAGCCGCTCGACCACCGTCATGGGCAATACGGTCAGAGCGGCGGCGCTCGATTTGCGCGCACAGTTGATTGCCGCGGCTGCCGAAGCGCTCAACACCAACGTGAGCGCAATCACGTTGCGCAACGGCACGGCCGGAGCAGGCGATCGCACCATGAGTTACGCCGACGTGGTGCGAGCCTACTTCGGCATGCCGGGCGGAGAGCTCATCGGTCGCGGTTACATGAGGCCGGGAGAGGGTTTCGGTTCTAAATTTCCGCTTTTTTGGGAGACCGGCATGGGCGCGGCTGCAATCGCCGTCGATATGGAGACCGGCGAGATCAAAATCGATCGTTATGTTACGGTGGCCGATGTCGGCAAAGCAATCAATCCTGTCCAGGCAGAAGGCCAAGATGAAGGAGCGGCGGTGCAGGGACTGGGTCATACGTTATTTGAGTCTTTGCTTTATGAGAACGGCCAACCGCTCAATGCCAATCTGGTCGACTACCGTGTGCCGCGGTTTACCGATATTCCGGATCATTTCGATTCGGCTTTGGTTGAAAACGAGGATGGTCCGGGTCCCTATGGCGCAAAAGGAATGGGCGAGTCGGGAATAGTGTCCATCGCGCCGGCGGTCGGCAATGCGATTTTCCGCGCGACAGGCGTACGATTGCGAACCTTGCCGTTGACACCCGAGAGAGTCTGGCGCGCGCTCAAGAATGCCGAGTTGGCATTGTAATCTACCAAGGATAACCACTAACGATGGAAAAAAATCCGGCATTTGAAAAGGTCATCGAAACTATCGAGCAAGCTCGCGGGGAACTGCTCGATCTTTGTTTGCAATTGGGTAATATGGCGAGCCCTCATGGCCAGGAGCGGGCCGTCGGCCAAGCGGTGCTCGATTGGCTGAAGCAATACAAGATCGATGGGCAACTGCAGTTTATCACGGAGCAGAGCGTCAACGCCGTCGCGACCCTGCCGGGCAGCGGCGAGGGCGCGAGCCTTATTTTGAACGCGCACATGGATACCGGCCCGGAGTTGCCGGCGGACGCGAGCGATGACGCCAAGAAGCTCGAAACCGCGTGGATCGACGGCGACATGCTTTTCGGCAAAGGCATGATCAATGATAAGGCGCAGCTATGTGCGTTTATGATCGCCATGAGCGCGCTAAAGCGAGCCGGAGTCAAACTCAAAGGCGATCTCACGCTCACTGCGGTCGCTTCTGAAACCGGCAATCCATCCATCGATGAGTTTCAAGGTATCGATTTTCCCGGCGAGGGATTTGGCACGAAGTGGTTAGTGGACCGGGGCGCAGTTGCCGACTACGCATTGGTCGGGGAGACTTCCGGCTTCGGCGTCGTTCGGGCCGAGTGTGGCGCGGCCTGGTTCAAGGTTCGCGTCAAAGGCAGAGAGGTCTACACGCCGAGATTTGAACGAGGCACATCAATTCAGGAAAATCCGAATGTTTTTGCCAAAGCGGCGCATGTCATCCTGGCGCTCGAAGATTGGGCCGTTCAATATGAAAAACGAGAAACGATCGAGTTTGCCGGCGGAACCATCATACCGAAAGCGCAAATCGTCGAGGTGAGGGGAGGGGAGGGAGTCGGTAGACCCAATCCCACTTGTGATATCTTCCTCGACGTTAGAATTGCCCCCGGGAAAAACCCCGTCGCGGTTCAACGGGAAATCAGCGCCGTTATTCGTAAAATCAATTTGGATTGTGAAATTTCGCTCTTCCAGTATTCCAGGGGGCATATCGCCAAAGATGCCGATCCTTTGATCGACGCCGTCAGCGCCGCCCATCGCTATGTCTTCCATTCCGAGCCGCCCCAGCCGCCGTCTGCGGAGACCAGCATGTGGCGGGACTTGAACGTCTTTAATGAAATCGGCATTCCATCGATTTGTTACGGGCCGCCCCGGCAGCGAGAGCCCTTAAGCGGCGCGCAGAACCGTGCGATGAAGATCTCGGATTTGGTGCAGGCGACAAAGGTTTATGCTCTGAGTGCAATGATTCTCTGTGGCGTCGAATGACCTCATGAAATTCTGCGTGCAACTGAACCCCCAAGTGTCCATCGATAAGCCCGGCGCGGCATTGATGCCGACGCTTATCGAACAGGTAAGGGTGGCGGACTCGGTGGGTTTTGACGCTTTTTCCATGGGCGATCACTACAACATCCCCGGCCTGCAGCGCCTCAATCAGGTGCCGGCGCTGGCGCGGCTTTGTGCCGAAGCCAAACATTGCGCGGTGGGCACTGCCGTGATGCTTCTGGGCTTGCGTCATCCCGTGACCGTGGCAAGCGAGCTGGCGAGCCTCGACGTCATCAACGACGGCAGATCGTTCTTCGCCTTCGGTCTAGGCTACCGCGACGAAGAGCTCAACGCCTTCAACCTTACCAAGTCGCAGCGTTTCCAGCGTTTTGTCGAGGGAGTCGAAATCATAAAACGGCTCTGGACCGAGAACAATGTCAGTTTCAACGGCAAAGCATTCAAACTCAACAACGTGAGCGTGGATCCCAAGCCGTTGCAGAAGCCGCGGCCGCCGATCTGGATTGCCGCTAATTCCGATGCCGCGGTGGCGCGCGCCGCGACCATCGGCGATGGCTGGATGATCGGACCGCATTCCGCCATCGACGAGTTGCACCGGCAAGTGGAACTATGCCGGCAAATCTGGACGGCCGCGGGAAAATCAGGCGCGCCGGCAATACCGATTATTCGAGAAACCTTTGTAGCAAGGACCAGACAAGAGGCAACGGAAAAAGCGCGTCCCTGTCTGGAGCAGCTTTATCGCACGCTTTACGTCAAGTGGAAGCAAAACGAAGCGATGAGCGATCCCAACGAGTTGGGCTGGGCTTTCGATCGCCTGGCCAAGGGACGTTTCATCCTCGGTTCTCCTGAAGAATGTATCGAGCAGATTAAAGAATACCAAAGCCGCTTGGGCGTCGACTATATTTTGCCGCGTTTCGACTGGACCCCAGGTTTACCCCAGGAAGAGATCTTAAATTCGATGCGTCTATTCGGAGAAAAGGTTGTGCAAAAAATGTAACTAACGCTCTTAAGGAGGGCACATATGAGACGAAACATACTTGCATTTGTCATGTCGGCTGCGCTGCTATTCATTGTCATTACGCCGCAGCTAAGCTCGGCCAAGATTATCGTCGGTCTTTCATCGGTCAATGTGGCATTCCTGCCCGTGTACGTGGCCCAGGAGAAAGGGTTCTTTAAGGATGCGGGATTAGAAGTTCTCCTGGTTATGTTTAACGCCGGCTCGACCAATCTACAGGCCCTGGCCGGCGGCGATATCCAGATTATGGGCAGCGCCTTCGTCGAAACCGTCGGCGGTCGCGCCGCGGGCATGGATATCAAAAACTTCTGGGGGATCTGTAATCTCATGCCTTTCCAGCTTTACTCGCAGGCCGACTTCAAATCCATGAAGGATGCCAGGGGCAAACGTTTCGCCATCAGCCGTTTCGGCTCGCTGACGGATTTCTTGACGCGCGCCACGTTGCGTCATTTCGGGTTGGACGCCAAAGACGTAACCATTCTCCAGATCGGCAGCACGCCGGCACGTTTTGCGGCGTTGACGGCAAAAGCCGTGGATGCGTCGATTGTCTGGTTCCCGGTAACCGAAATCGCGAAATCCCAAGGTTACAACAAGTTGCTCGATCTCAAGGAAGTCTTTCCAGAGTGGCCGTACGAGACCTTCGCGGCCAAGGAGTCTTGGCTCACAAAAGAAAAGGACCAAGCCACTAAGTTTCTTCAAGCCTACCAAAGGGGCGTGAAATACACGCGCGAGAATAAAAACGACTCGGTAAAGATCATGCAGAAGTACGTAAAGATGGATCCAGCCTACGCTCCTGCCGGCTATGACGAATATCGAGATTCATTTCCGCTCAACGGTCAAATCGCCGAAAAGGTGATTCCCGAGGTTATTGAGCAAGAGTTCAAGGTAGGTCGAATCAAGCGAAAGATTTCCCTGGATGAGCTTCTCGACCGGTCGTTTATAAA